>CAZBTM010000239.1:0-4677 GCA_964494425.1 uncultured Rhodothermales bacterium
CACCCACTCCTGGTAGAGTTCGCTGCGTAGGCTTTCGGTGGGGCGGATGCGCAGGGTGCGCGTCTCGCCGTCGGCGCTTTGCACATCGAGAAGCACCAGCTCGTTGACGGTATCGTTCAGCAGGCGCGTAGGATTGGTCGTGGCGTTGAGAGCCGTGCCATCGATGGCGGTAACGACGTCGCCTACATTCAGGCGACTTACCGCGCGGTCGGCCGGGCTGTCGGGCACTACGCGGGTCACCTCCAACCCATTGTCGGCAGGGGCCCATTCCACGCCCAGCAGGCCCGTTTGCTCGGGCTGGGTGTCGGCGCGGTCGGGGCCGTAGAAGCCCATGTGGCTGGCGTTGAGTTCGCCCAGCATCAGGTTCACCATGTAGCGGAAGTCGTTGGAGGTGGAGGCGCGCAAGGCCCACGGGCGGTACTGCTCTACGAGTGCATCCCAGTTGGCGCCGTGAAAGTCGGGATCGTAGAAGCCGTCTTCCATCGCACGCGTCATCGCGTCGAAGACCTGAGCGCGTTCGGCGGCATAGTCGATCTGCATGCGTGCCCGGAACGGCAGGCGCTCGACACTGCCGCCTTCAACGGCAATGCGAGCGAGCTGGCCACCGGAATGCGCAAAGAACAGGTGGGACGCTTCCGGCCCCAGCCGTACGCTGTACGGACCGAGGTCGCTTTCCGTGAGCGCTTCCTGCTCGCTGCCATCCCACTGAATGCGGTAGAGGTCGGTGGAGGTGTCGGAGGTGGTGGTGCGCCCGCCACGCCCGGCTACGTAGAAGAAGGTGTCGCCTTCTTTGCCGATGACCGGGTTGGCCTCGTTGGCCGGTTCATTCGTCACGCGCTCCAGGCGCTCGTGAATGTCGGCCATGTCGATTTCGACCGGTTCGGGCGGAGCATCGTCTTCGCTTTCCTCGTCAGCGGACGCCTCTTCCTCAGATTTGTCGCTTTCGTCGTTGGGAGAAGGACGCTGCGGGGCGTCTTCGTCCCAGTCGTGCTGGGTTTTCTCCCAGTCGGCCTCGCGCAGCCACGCGAACCAGATGTCGTCGTTTCCCCCGCTGCGTCCGGATACGAAGCCGAGCTTGCTACCGTCGGGGCTCCACACCGGGCTGTGGTCGCGTCGCGGATGCTGGCTGACGTTGACGGGGTCCTGGCTGTCGTCAGCAGCATGGATGTAGACCTCGTAGTTGTAGTCGAGGTCGGGCCGCGAGTAGGCGAGCCACTGGCTATCGGGGCTCCAGGCAACGCCGCTGGCTTCGTTCCAGCCCTCGTGTAGCACCCGCTCGTTACTGAGCGTCTGGTTGTCGGTGAGGTCGGCCACCACAAGTGATTTGGCGCCGTAGAAGGCAGCCCCGCGATGAAACGCCACTTGTTCGCGGTTGGGCGCAAGGACCGGGCTCCGCTCGTCGGTGTCGGTGTCGGTGAGCGGGGTAATGTCGTACGCCAGGGCATTGAAGAGGTCGTCGGTCTCGGCATCGCCCGATGTGAGGCGGTAGAGGTCGTACGTACCGGCCCGGTCGGAGGCAAAGAGCAGCGTGGTGTCGTCGAGCCACTGCACGTCGCGGTCGTTGGCGGCATGGGTGGTAAGCTGCACCGTGTGGTTGCTCTCGTCGTCGTTGCGCGTCAGGAAGAGCTGTCCGCGCACCGCAAAAGCAATGTAGTCTTCGTTGGGCGACACCGCCATGGTGCTGGCGCTGCGCGTCATGGTTTCGCGCTCGGTAGGAGCGAAGCGATCGTCTTCGGCAACCTGGATTGCGAGGCGCTCGGGTGCAGCGCCGGTCTCGGGGCGCATCACGTAGATGTCGGTGTGACGTTCAAACGCAAGCACCGCCCCATCGGCACTGGCCGACAGGTGGCGCACGCCGATGCCGTCGTCGTATGTGGTTACGGCGCTGATGTCTTGTGGCGTGCCATTCTCCGAAAGCTGCATGCGGTGCACATTATACGTGCCGCTCCGCTCGCTGATAAAGTGCAGCGTGCGCGGGCCGGTCCACACCGCATGGTGGTCGTTGCCGTTGAAGGTGGTGAGCTGCGTATAGGATTCGTCTTCCGTGTCGTAAATCCAGAGCTGCTTGGCAGCCGGACCGCGGTAGCGTTTGCGTGTGGTGCGATTGCTGCCGCGCTCAAATGCGATAAAACGCTCATTGGGCGACATGACGGGCGCATATCCGAGGGCATCCAGATGGCGCTGGGGCAGCCCGCCTTCGGCATCCACCCGGTGGATTTCGGGCTCGCGCTCCACCTGCGCATAGGCGCGCCGTGTGGTAAACAGCAGATCGCCGGTGGGGGCCCACTGACTCAGCGCATCGGTACCCGAGTAGAACGTGCGGCGCACCGGACGGCTGCCTTCGGCGCGCATTACGTACAGGTCATCGCCTCCGTAGCGATCGCTGCTGAACGCGAGCTGGGCGCCGTCGGGACTCCAGGTCGGGTTGGATTCGTAGGCCTCGTGCACCGTCAGGCGGCTGGCGCGTCCGCCCGATGCGGGCACGCTCCACACGTCGCCCTGAAACGAGAACGCAACGGTGGTGCCGTTGGGATGCACAGCAGGGTGCCGCACGAGGGGCGCGCGGCTCGTGTCGGTTGTGTCGGCGGCGTTGTCTTGGGCGTGTGCCGTAGCCACAAGGCCCAATGCCAAGCAGGCGTAAAGCGCGGGTCGGATCCAGGAAAGCATGCGCAGAAGACGGTCTGTACGTGATAGGAACATACATATGTTATGTGCCGCTGCGTCCATTCGCAACGGCGCGGCGTATTGCTGATATGGATGTATGCGTGCTGTTACGAGTAGCTGTGCGCTGCGTTGGATGCCAAACGCTGAATGTACCCCAACACCGGTCTGCGAACAGGCCACCTTGATTCCTTACCATGCACAGATTGCGCAACGCTGACATGCCATTGTCGCAATGGACAACGTTTCGGACGCGCTCTGCTTGGGGCTTACGAAACGCCGCCCGGCACCTGGAGTCCAGAGGTGCGTGGGCCGTCAGAGGGAACGAGGGGATATGACATCCCGCGCTGGGACCATGCCAAACGGCAGAGCGACGGCGTCCAGATGAACATGACTCCCCCGTCTGATCCGAACAAAGTTCCTGTTGATGGCGGACTGGCGTGGCTTCTGGCCGCGGGCGCAGGCTATGCAGCGCATCGCTTGCGGAAAAAAGAGGACGATGCCGATTCAGACGACGCCCCGCTGCCGTAGGGGAACCAGCGCATTGTGCTGAACTGCGTTGTGCAGCACGGGTACGACTCGGTGTCCGCATTGCTTGTGCTGAACGGTCTCCCCTCATGCCCGAATCTCCCCCCGACGCGCTGCGCTTTCTGGATCCGGTGGCGGTCTCGCAACTCGATACGATGGAGCTGCGTGCCCGCCTCATTGTGGAGGGCTTTATGACGGGCCTGCACCGCAGCCCCTATCACGGCTTCTCCGTCGAGTTTGCTGAACATCGTCCGTATCACCCTGGCGACGAACTGCGCCATGTCGACTGGAAGGTCTACGCAAAGACCGACCGCTACTACATTAAGCAGTACGAGGAAGAGACGAATCTGCGGCACTACGTGGTGCTCGACACCTCGGCCTCGATGCACTACAAAGGCGAGGCCGCGCTCTCAAAGCTCGAATATGGCGCCTATCTGGCCGCCGGACTGCATCATCTCATGCTGCGGCAGCGGGATGCAACCGGGCTGATGGCGTTCGACGAAACGGTGCACACGGTGCGTCCGCCGAGTGCCGCCCCGGCGCAGCGTCAGACGCTCTTGCGTACGCTCGATGCCCTGGTGCAACGCGATGCCACGGGCACCCAGACCAATGCGGCTACGGCGCTAAGCGAGGTGGCTGAGCGCATCGGGCGGCGCTCGCTGGTGGTGGTCATCACCGATCTGTTCGAGAACGTGGGCGCGCACGACGACCTGCTGCATGCGCTGCGGCGGCTGCGGCATCGGGGCCACGAAGTGATCGTCTTCCACGTCCTAAACAGTGCGACTGAGCGGCGCTTTCAGTTCCCCGATCGCCCCATGCTTTTTCGCGATATGGAGACGGGCGCCGAGCAGGCGGTGCACCCGGCGCAGTTGCGCGAGCACTACGAAGAGGCTGCTGAGCACTTTATGGAGCGATTTCGGCGGTCATGTCTGGAGCACAACATCGACTTTGCTACGCTCGATACCGCGACCTCGTATCAAGAGGCGCTGCTTGCGTATCTCAACAAACGACAGCGCTTGGCGTAGGCGTTGCCAACGGCTGGCATGCGTCGCAACCCGCCGTGTGCCTGTGCCGTACGCGCCTCTGAACTGCTCCTGACTCACACAGCTTGCCCTGCTTATGCATCTCAGCGATCCCTCCGCCTCCATCTACATTGCCGGACACCGTGGCATGGTGGGTAGTGCCATCTGGTCGGCCCTCGAATCGGCTGGATACGAAAACATCTTTGGGCGCACCAGCAGTGAGCTTGATCTGCGCAATCAGGCGGATACGCACGCCTTCTTTGAGGCGCAACAGCCCGACTATGTCGTCGTGGCCGCGGCCCGCGTGGGGGGGATTCTCGCCAACGATCAGTACCCGGCCGATTTCTTGTACGACAACCTGGCCATTGAGGCTAACGTCCTGCGTGCGGCTCAGCAGCACGGCGTAAAGCGGCTCGTGTTCTTGGGATCCACCTGCATCTACCCCAAACATGCGACCCAGCCAATG
>CAZBTM010000240.1:0-4638 GCA_964494425.1 uncultured Rhodothermales bacterium
GGTTGGGGTCGCCAATGATGCGGTCTTCGCCCGAGGCTGCGGGCACGCCATCGCCTGGCTCGGTGGGCGTGCCGTCACGCATCCGCCAAAGATTATTGTCGTCCTCCACCAGCACGTTGCCGTTTTGGTCGATCACCTCGCCGTTGTCGTTGCGCGCAAACGAGGAGCCGTAGTAGATGCCGAGCGGCTCGCCGTTGATGGCGCCCACCAGACCAAACGAGTCGGGAAAGATGAGCACGTCTTCTTCGAGTCCGTTGACTTCGTTACGGTTCCGGCTAAAGGTAAGGGTGGAGGTCCATTGCTGACCGGGGCGGTCCAGGATCAGGCCGCGCATCAGCAGCTCAAAGCCCTGGTTCGTGAGCGTGCCCACGTTCTGCAGGCGGCTCAGGAAGCCGGAAGTCGGCGCCAGCGAGCGGTTCAGGAGCAGATCGGTTGTGCGCTGCGTGTAGTAGGTCGCTTCAACAGCCAGGCGGTCGTTGAATAGGCCGAAGTCGGCCCCGAGTTCGATTTCGCGCTGCCGCTCGGGGCGGGCATCCAGCGCGCCCAACTGCGAGGACGGCTGCAACCCGGGGCGGCCTTCGTATGGCTCCGGATTGTAGCTGGTGAAGCGGTCGAACGGCCCAATGGAGGTGAGCCCGCCGGACACGCCCACCGAGCCACGCAGCTTCAGGCGCGGCATCCAGCGGTCGAGCCCGGCGCGTTGCCACGCATCCAGCTCAGAAACGACGTACGACAGACTGGTCTTTGGGTAAAACTGCCAGCGCTCGCCTTCGCCAAACGAGGACGACGCATCCAGCCGCATAGCACCGGTAAGAAAGAGGCGGTCGTTCCAGCCGAGCGTTTCCTGCGCGAACAGTCCATAGATCGTGAATGGAAGCCGAAACTCGTTCGCACCTTCCGTGACGGTGCCGCTCTGCACGACCTCGGACACCGGCACCAGGTTTTGGGACTCTGCTTCGAATTCGACGCCGCTTTCGTACTGTAGCGAGCCGCCAATCAGTGTGGTAGATTCGAGGCGGGGACGCAGGAAGCTCCGGTAGCGGATGTTCAGGCTGCTGTTGGTTTGCAGTTGGTTCTGAGTGGCCCGCCGCGCAAGGCCGCTGCCGAGTCCGGGGGCCGAGGTGCCACGCGGAATGAAGGCGGTAGCGCGCTGCGTGAAGGTGTCGATTCCGAGCAGGTAGTCAACGTTGAGCCCGTCGAGCGGAGTCAGCGAGAGCGACGTGTTACCGCGAAAGCGCTCGGTTTCCTGGGCAAAATCGAAGCGCTCGCGCACCTCGACCGGATTCGCCAGCGTCCCCTGATTCGGAAACTCGCCCAGCTCATTAGCGCGCGGATCGAAGGTGTTGGGGCCGAAGATAAAGCCCGTGAGCGCGCCGTAGTTGGCGTTGAGTCCGCCATTGGGCACCTCCTGCGAGGTGCTGCGTGCAAATGAAGCCGTGCCCGAGAGCGCAGCCCAGTCCGTGAGCGTCTGGTCGAGGCGCAGCCGCCCGTTTACGCGGCGAAAGTGCGTGCCTTCGATGATGCCCTGGTTGGAGCGATGCGCACCCGAGATACTGTACTGGGTCGATTCGCTGCCGCCCGATACCGAGAGCGACTGCTCGGTGCCATAGGCGCGGTCGAAGATGAAGTCCTGCCAGTCCCACCGCCGCTGGCCATCGGGGAGCGGGTCGCCGCTGTTATCGAGAAACGCGCCCTGCTCGTTCTGCGCGCGGTTGACGGGCAAGGTGGAGCGCACGGCATCTGTCTGAGCACGCGTGGTAAAAGAGACGCGGGGCGGCCCGACCTCGCCTTGTTTGGTGAAGATCTGCACCACACCGCTGTTGGCACGCGAGCCGTAGAGCGCGGCCGCAGCCGCGCCCTTCACCACCTCGATGCGCGCAATGTCGTTCGGATTCAAATCGGCCAGCCGGTTCTGCGCACTCCCGCCCAGGTCGATGAGCTCGGGCGAGTCGTTGTTGATGATCACGCCATCCACGATGTAGAGCGGATCGGCACTGCCCAGCACCGTGCTTGCGCCCCGCAGCCGCACCGAAATGCCGCCCGAGGGGCTGCCCGAGTTCTGCTGTACCTGTGCCCCCGCAATCTTGCCTTGCAGCGCCCGGTCGACCGAACTGGCCGTGCTCTGCTCCATGTCTTGGCCATCGACGGTGGAGATGGCGTTGCCCAACTGGCGCCGTTCGGTGGGCACGCCGGTGCCGGTTACGACGACCTCGTCTACGCCCAGCACATCGGCGCGCAGACGCACCGGATCGAGCGGCACGGTGGATGCGTCGCCCAGGGTGACCTCCCGCTCCACTGTCTGGTAGCCCACGAAGCGATAGCGCAGCGTGTAGGTGCCCGGTTCCAACTGGGCCGTGAGCTCGTAGGCGCCCTCGGCATCGGTTGCGGCCCCGGTCGTGGTGCCCGCTACCTGCACGGTAGCGCCGGGCAGCGGATCGCCCGTGGCGTCGTCGACCACCTGTCCGGTAAGCGTGTACGCGGTCGGCTGGGCATGGACTGCGCTGAGACTCAGCAGTCCCAGCAGCGCACACGTGAGAAGGAGATAGCGCCAGGAGGATGCGTAGGCGTACGGCATAGGCACAGCGGGGGAGGCAGCTCCGTGCAAATTGCGATTATAACGTCGTGTAGTATACAGTTTTACGCGGTAGAGACGCAAGCCCGCACGCGTTGCCAGCCGCCTGTGGAGGCCGCACCGAAATAGAGGGCTGGGCGCCGTGCTGTGCATCCCTCCAAATACACTATGCCTGGACCTGTTGGACACTGGCGCTACCGATCCAGGTGGCTGATGCCTACGATGGCGGCGAGCGTGACGGGCCACACCAGGATGGGAAACAGATCGGGCAGCAGGGTGAGGTTGAGCACAGTGCTGGCCAGCCCCATGACCACACCCGCCAGCACGCCGCGGTCGGTCGTGCCCGTCCACAGGAGGGCCATCATCAGAGGGAGGCCGAGCGTGGCGCCGAGCCCGACGAAGGCAAACTCGATGATGTCGAAGATGGTGCCGGGCCGCAGCAGGGCCAGCGCGATGCCTCCAGCGGCCAGCACCGTCACAATGACGCGGCTGAGCCGAATGAGCGCAGCTTGCGACACCTGCGGACGCCACGACGCATAGCCGCGCGTGAGGTCGGCAGCGGCCACAAGCATCATGGAGTCTGAGGTCGACAGAATCGCGCCGATGATGCCTGCCAGAAGCACGCCGCCCAGCCAGCCGGGCACCAGGTCGGTGAGGGCCATCAGTGCAACGGACTCCGGGTCGTGGGCTGCGCTGTAGAGCACGCGTCCGGCCAGCCCGATGAGCAGCGGCACGGTGAGCCGCACCGCCTGAAACGCCAGTGCAATGAGCGCGGCTTTCGGTAGCAGATCGGCAGAGCGGATGGCCTGGAAGCGCATGAGGCTGTGCGGCTGCCCGATGGCGCCAAAGGCAAACGTGATCCACGACAGGATGCTGATGAGAAGCGCCGTCCCCTCGAATCCGCCCGACCACTGAAGCAGCGTGGGATCGATGGCCTGCACCTCGCCCACGAAGGCCGTCCACCCGCCAATGGCTGCGATGGCGGCAACGGGAAGCACCACCACCGCCGCAAGCACGAGCACGCCCTGCACCACATCCGTCCACACCGACGCGTCGAATCCGCCGAGCGTGGTGTACAGCGCCACGGCCCCGCCGCCGACTAACACCGAGGCCGCATAGGGCAGCGTGAGGGCGGTGTCGAGGGCCTCGCCCACAGCAATGAGTTGGGCGCCCACGTACGCGCCCATGAACACAAGGATGGCGGAGGTGCCCACCAGACGAATGGCCCGGCGCGTGGGCGTGCTGCTCACCCGGCGCGCCAGGTGATCGACGACCGTGTGGCTATCGAGCGCTTCGGATTCGGCCCGAAACGGCGGGGCCACCGTGTAGTAGAGCACGCCCACCACCAGCAGCATGGCCCCCGAAAACCAGAGGCCGTGCAGCCCCGTCGAAAAGCCGACCCCCACCCACGCAAAGAACGTCCACCCACTGGCGACCGAGGCGACCTCCGAAAGCGCCATCGGCCCGGCTCCTACCGAGCGCCCCGCAAGCATATAATCAGTCAGGGTGCGCGTATCTGCCGTCTGGTAGAAGTACAGACCAATAGCCACAAGCAGCACAACGAATCCGCCAAAGGTGAGCGTCAGGCTCCAATCCATAGCAGCAGGGTAGATGAGCAAAAAACGGGGGCCCACAGCATAGCCACTACCAAATTGGATGTCTACCCCCGCCTCAGCGGCTCCAAACGGCATCAGAGAGCGATTAACGGTTTTGTCATGTGCATCGTGAACCATTTCGCACGATGCCTGTACAGTGTATCGTAACGACATTTTTAACTACGCCACAGTCAGCTCATATTGATGAGTTCCGAGCGTTGCTCTACGCTCATCAACGGCGGGCTGTGTGTCAACCAACACACCTATATGCAAGACGGAACAGTTAAGTGGTTCAGTAGCGAAAAAGGCTACGGCTTTATCGAGCGCCACGACGGAAGCGAAGACGTATTTGTTCACCACAGCGAAGTGTCCGGCGAAGACCTCCGGGACGGTGAGCAGGTAGAATTTGAAGTCGAGGAAACTCCGAAGGGACTCAGCGCGGTTAACGTGCAGCGTCTCCACGGCGTGCGG
>CAZBTM010000241.1:0-4618 GCA_964494425.1 uncultured Rhodothermales bacterium
TAGGCACCTGGCACCCGCCTTCGATACGCTTCATGAAGCTGCGCTCTGCCGTGATAGCTGTGGCCGTCTCAAGGTCGTGCACCGTGCCGCGCAAGAGGGTGCGCAGTCCGCTGTCTTCGGTGCGGCACGTAATACCAAGGGCTCCTTGCCCCACAGCCGGGACCATGATGTCGTGCGGAATAACGGTGCGAATGGTATCGCCGCGGTTAAGGCGTTCGAGTCCCGCTACGGCGAGGACCATGCCGTGCCAGTCGCTTTCGGCCAGGGTTTCGAGGCGTGAATCCACATTGCCGCGCACAGGCACCACGGTTAGGTCGGCCCGCCACGATAGCAACTGAGCGCGGCGGCGGAGCGAGGCGGTAGCCACCACTGCCCCCTTGGGCAAGTCTTGCAGGGTTGTCGTCGTATTAGGATGTCCAACAAACGCATCAAATGGAGAGGCGCGTTGCCCCACTGCCGCCAGGACAATGCCA
Organism: uncultured Rhodothermales bacterium; assembly: GCA_964494425.1. Lineage (GTDB taxonomy): Bacteria > Bacteroidota > Rhodothermia > Rhodothermales > Salinibacteraceae > Longimonas. The sequence continues at coordinate 474 of CAZBTM010000241.1, forward strand.
CTGGGCAATCGCGACGGCAGGTCTTTGAGCGAGTGCACCGCACAGTCAATTCGCCCATCGAGCAGGGCCCGGTCAAGCTCTTTAGTGAACACCGACTCGTCACCGATCTCGGAGATGGGCACGTCTTGCACGCGATCGCCGCGTGTTGAGATGCGCTGCAACGTGCTGTCGTGGTCGTGACGGCGCAGTTGCTGCTGAATGCGGCGGGCCTGCCACAGCGCCAGGGCGCTGCCACGTGTGCCAATGACCAGCGGAGCGGATTCGGACATATGGTGGGGGTTAGGAGTGCGGAGAGCGAAGAAGAGCGCTGATCTCGTCGGCCGCATCGGACATCGCCGCCTCGTAGGGGCAACGCGGTGCAGCCTTGTCGGTTGCGGAAGCGGCGCCGGTGGATTCCTCGTCGGTTGTGCGGCTTGCGTGACGCGGACGGTCGGAGAGCGATGGGTGACCCTCTGCCGGGCGCTCAGGAAGCAGTTCGTCGTCGATCTCGTCGCGATCATCGGCACGGGTAAAGAGCGCATGTAGCAGCTTGATGCCGTGCACGAAGTCGATGCTCTCTGGATCCACATTCTTCAGCCGTACAATAGGCACCGCCAGCAGCTTCTGCATAATCGACTGCGTGAGGCGCTCGACCTCTTCGCGGTCCATGCTGTCAATGCGATGCGCGTGGCGATCGACTTCCTTGGCTCGAATGCCCTCAAATGTGTGGCGAATGGCCTGGATGGCCGGCTGCAGTGCCTGCTGATGGAATACCCACGTCACAAAGTCGCTAAGAATCTCCTCGCAGATGGCCTCTGCATCAGGGACTTCGGAGCGGCGCTGCGCATGCACCTCATCAGTCCACGTTTCGAGCGCGTCCATGTCGCGCACCGTGTAGTCTGCATGGTCGTTAAGCGTGGGGGCCACGTTGCGCGGCACAGCCACATCAACAACAAGTGCCGGGAGCGGCTTATACGGACGTTCAGGCACTTCAGCAGGGGTAAGCACCGGATCTGGCGCACCGGTAGCTACGATCACCACATCGGCTTTTTGCAGTGCCTCGTAGCGGCGACTCCAGTCTACAACTGCTGCGTCATGTTCAGCCGCAAGCGCGTGGGCTGATTCCTGTGTGCGGTTTGAGAGCGTAACCGATTCGGGCGTGTAGTTGGCGAGCGCGTGCAGCGCCAGCGCGCCCATCTTTCCTGCTCCCAAAACCAGCACGTGTTGACTTTCGAGATCGGAAAAACCGTACTGGGCAAAGAACGTCTCGGCCATCGCTACCGCTGCCGTCGAGATAGACGCCGACCCGCTTGCGAGCTCGGTTTCATGCACCACCCGCTTTGCGGCTCGGAAGGCAGTATGCATGAGGCGATGCATGAGCGAATGCACGCTATCGTGGTCAATGGCGCGCTGGTAGGCTTCTTTCATCTGCGAAAGAATCTGCGCATCTCCCAGCACAACCGATTGCAGCCCGCTGGCTACATGTAGAACGTGCCGAATGGCAGCCTCATCTTGAACCATGAAGGCATCGCCCGAAGGCCACGACGCCCAGCCCGCGGCCTGCGCCAGCACGTGTTGAATGTGCAGGCAATCGCGAAAACGACCGTAAAGATATACCTCGGTCCGGTTGCATGTGGAGAGCAGTACGACCTCGGCATCGGAGCTCAGGTCGAAGCGCTCATACATACGGGCCTGGTCTTCAGGCGACGCTCGGAACGCTTCCGCAACGGCTACCGCCGACGAGCTATGGTTAATGCCAAACGCGTAAAACGTCATGCAACAAGGGCGTGTATGGCAGGCAAAACATGGTACTAATCCCAACGGTCTTGGAAAAAACCAGGTTCAATAGGCCGGGGTGAATAAAAAATGAACGGTCATATATAACATATTTTTTAGTGATACATGGGTCTATGTGCCCCCGTCAGGGAACAACCAGGCGAGGACGGCGCGCAGCCGCTTGCCTCCCTCCTATCCACATTCGCATCCGGTGGATTCTGAAAGCGCCCCCCTGTCTGCGCCAATGGATGAGCTTAGCAGGTACGAACTATGCATCCATACGAGTTCAGTTGGCGCATGCATTGGTGCTCAGGGAGATCGTATGTTGAGAAGCATAAGAATGAGCCGGACGAACCGGCCCCGAAGCCTTCGCTGTCCAGCTTTCGGCACACAGCTTACTATATTGGTATCCCGTCCGCTGTACACGTGCTGGGCTTTGCATCCCCCAACGCTTTGACTCCCTGACTCCTATGAATCGTATACTTAGCACGGTCGGCCTTTTTCTGGGCTTGGCGGCCCTTGTATCGCTGATTGGCATGTTTGCCGACGGAGCGAATATTTCATTGTGGGCTACCGGGTTCAGCATCAGCATTATTTTGGTCTTGTTTTGGGCTCCTACCTATCTTTACTTGCTATCGCGGCAGATGGAGGACGGGGCGAAGTCGGAAATGCGTACCTCGCCGGCCCTGGCATGGCTTAGCATCATCCCAATTGCGGCATTTGCGATCTTCCTGTTCAGCGTGATGCAGATTATCTTGGGCGGCGTAAACACAAGCTGGATAAACACCGGAATCGGAGCATTCGCTGTTGCCGCAATTACCACGCCGATTCTCATCTTCATGCGTGGATTGCATACGTACCAGCAGATACCTGCTCCTGAAGACGCCGCGCCGTTTGTCGAAGAGGAGGATCTACCGTTCTCGCTGTCGGACCTGCCTACTGCCCCAGAGGATGAAGACGAACTCGAATGGCCATACACGGACGATTCTGATGCCTTGCCCTCTGCTTCCCCTGATGCACCCGAACAGACCCTCCGATAAATACCCCCACAGCGCGCGTCGTTAGGACCCACAACTATGCCTCGTTCGCGTCATCGTTAGCGGGGGTACGCAAGGTAAGTACCGGGCACGATGCCATCCGTAGCAAGCGCCGGGTCGTACTGCCCAAGAGCAATCGCTTGAGTGCCGAGTGTCCTCGCGTTGCAATGACGGCCAACCCAATGCCTTTCCGCTCAATGAGGTCGAGCACGGCAGCGGCGGGTTCGCCTTTTTCAATGTGAATCTTATGCTCGACCGGTGGCCCGTCGGCGTGGTCGATCATGTGCTGAAGCGCCGCTCGGCTGTTGTCAACAATTTCAGCAGGCATGTCTATCGTTCGCAGGCCGGGGAGCCCAGTATCACTAAACAGCGGCACGGTGCGCGACTCGGCGACAAAGACGAGGTGCAGCCGGGCGTTGAACGCTGCCGCCAGGTACCGAGCATGCGCGTATGCCTGGTACGACGGCTTCGAGAAGTCAATGGGCGCCACAATGTCGCTCAGGGGCTCGTTGGCACCCATCCACGGGGCGGTTTCGGCTACAGCAAGCACCGGACACGGCGCCTCCTCAATCACCTGACTGGCTACTCGTCCCAACGCATACGCACTGCGGTCGGTCTGCCCGCGGCTCCCAATCACAATCAGATCAATGTCGCGCTCAGCCGCATATTCGTTAATTGTGGCGGAGACATCGAAGCTGAGCTGCATCGACACATGGGTGTTTACGGCAACCCCTGCATTATCGGGCACCATTTCGACCAGCATCGACTGGGCCTCCTGCTTGATGGCGTTCCGGAGTGCGTCGGCCCGTTTCTTTGCATCGTCAACTCCGTACCAGCCAGGTTCCAGTTCATCCACCACATGTAGAATGTGCACCGTGGCATCAAACACATTGGCAAAGCGCAAGGCCTGCTTTAAGGCTGCCTGGGAGGCATCAGAAAAGTCGGTTGCAATGAGAATGTTTTCTATGGTCATGGTAGGGCTAAAGTCATGTCTACGAAGGGAGCGAATCTCCTGGGCATCGGCTTATGCGGATGCGGGCAGAATGGAACGGCTATTTTCTTGCAAGGTGAGCACCGGGCACGATGCATGCCGCACGATGCGCTCGGCTACGCTCCCCATGAGTAGGCGATTAAGGCCCTGCCGCCCGTGCGTGCCCATGACCACCCAGTCGATCGACTCGTCGGTGATGGCGTCCAGTATTTCTTGCGGAGGATAGCCCACCCGAATCTCGGCCCGTGCGTGCTCTACGCCCACATGTTCGGCCAGCAGGTTGGCCAGCGCCGCTTCGACGTTGGGGCGCACAGCTTCTGCATCCACCTGTTTGGGGGCCATCCCGTAGGCCATGGGTAGCA
>CAZBTM010000242.1:0-2502 GCA_964494425.1 uncultured Rhodothermales bacterium
CCCAATCCAGTTGAACGTACCGTTGCGCCCTGCAAGCACGGTATGATTGTCGGCTACGGTGACGCAGTGGATGGAGCCTTCGTAGTCAATACGACTGCGGTGCTTGTGGGTCAGCAGCGGTGTAAGTCGTTTCGGCGCAACCCTCGCCCCCCGGTCTGTCATCCCGGACGAAGCGGAGCGGAGATCCGGGATCCAGGGGCTGTCGGGCTGTGCATCCGCTGGAACGAGATGGGTGGCATTGCTCGGACGAGAAACGACATCCCAACGAGCGGCGCGTGGGGGAAGACGGTGCGCCTCCGACGTTTGAGCGAGATTGCCCGCCTCAATCCACTGGTAACCCGTTTCCCGGTAGCCATTCACACGGTTCGTAAGGAGGCGGTGATTGGGCGTCACGAGAAAGTCGACATGCTGATTCTTTAGGCGGACCATTTCGCCCCGGTACATCGACTGGTGGTGCACGTGCGTCACGGGCTTGATCTCGGCTTCGAGCGTGTCGGGGTTGAGCGAATAGACCCGATCGCCCACCGACACGTCGCGCACATTTTTCGGACCCTCCACGGTCATGATCTCTGTTTCGGGATCGAAGCAATTGATTAGGATCTTATACGACGACTGCCGCGCATCCAGCTCGCTCTGCACCTCCTCGTCCTCGGCAGAGCGCATGGCGGATTTGGTGTCGAGGCGCAGCGTGGTGAGGCGATCCAGCAGACGCGGAAAGAGGTCGAGCGCGTCGCCGGCGGGCTGGATGTCGTAGTTTAGCATGATGGAGGGATACAGGCTCTCCACATCGGCGTAGACGACCGGACCGATCACGCCCGTGCGGAAGATGTCGGTGTAGCCGCCCATAGACTGGCTGCCCCAGTTGCTCTGCGGCAGGGCGTAGCGCTGGCGCAGGTACTCGCGCACAAAGAGCGATTCGATCTTAGCCGCGGGTCCGCGCCGCGCCGCCCGCCCGTACGTCATGGGCAGCATCTGCGTGAGGTAGAACGTGGAGCCGGAGAGGTGCTTCGCCAGCCGCCCGGTTTCAATCACGTCGTCGAGCGCATAGTCGAGGAGACGCTCGCGGTCATTGTGCCAGGCCTCGGTCAGGTCCTCGCCCGCGATGTACGTGCGGTCCTCTGGTGCAAAGCCAAAGTAGCGGGCGGCGGTCTTCAGGCTATAGTCCGGCAGGTCGCGCTTAAAGACGTCGAACGCCATCACCTGAAAATAGGCATCAATGACGTGGCGTCCGGCAATATCCATTGCGGGGAAGTCCACCGTGCGCTCGGCAAACCGCATGCTGCTGTCAAAGGTGCGGGGCACCGAGCCGTCGCGCCCGAGAGCGAACTCAACGTTGTGCAGGTTGCATCGGTCCTGCAGATACGCCAGATCGAAGGCAAAGATGTTGTATCCCTCCAAAACGTCCGGATCGCGCTCGTTGATCGTGTGCACCAACTCGCGCAAGAGCGTCGCCTCCGACACACCGGGGCGCTGATGCAGCACCTCCGACCAGCCGCGGTTGTCGGTGAGCGCCACGATGACGACTTCGTCGCCCGGACGCTCGGCGTTGGGAAACGAGCCGTCGCTAATCACCTCGATGTCGAGCTGCAGGCGGTGCAGGTCGTCGAGCGTCATGTCCTTAAAGCAGGTGCGCCCGCTCTGCGTGAGGTACTGCTGCACCGGATCGCTAATGAGGTAGAGCTCGTCGGGCCGCCGCTGGTCGCTGTCGGTCTGGCGCTTTACGTGGCGGATCGCCTCGTAGTAGTCCTGCCAGCACGAGAACACGACCACGTGCTCGAAAAACCCGCCGCCCTGCAGGCGCGAGGTGCGAAAGGTGTCGCGGCGATGGCGCAGCAGCCCAATATCCGAGATAAAGAAGAACGGATACAGCGGCGCATCTTCGGTACCCACCGCATCGCCGTCGTTGCTGCGGCGGTAGAGGCGCACCAGGGCCTGCTCGCGCGAGGGACGGTTCAGCAGCGGCTGCACATCCACAATACGGGGCGTATCGTCGTGGCCGTAGAGCGTAGCATCGGAGGTGTCGGGCGCGGGCGTCGCCATGCGATCCGGAAGCGGGGGTTAGGCTGGGTTTAGCGGGATGCGCAGGGTATAAACCGCCGGAAGGGAAGGAGGTGCCGGGCCTCCATGGCATCGTCTGGCAGCGCACGTTCGGCCTCGTCGCGATAGTTGGTTCGCCCGTCGGACGTTCGGTCGCAGGCTTGCGGGGGCGGTGCCTTGTGCGGACGCGGGAGCGTCCATTTCGTCGTCCGACGGGGGACCGTCGGACGCAGTAGAATGCCTGTTTCCAGCGCCGTAGGGACACGGCGCGCCGTGTCCCTACAACGAATGAAGGCGCTCCCGATCAGCGAGTTGAGGCGGCTTCGGGGGATGCTTCAAACACCTGCTCGGCAGCGCGTTCGCCTGCTTCGATGGCGCCGTCGAGGTAGCCGGGGTGCTCGGTGGCGGTTTCGGCGCTGGCCCACAGCAGGCATCCGTTCCAGTGCGGATGGGTGAGCACGGGCG
>CAZBTM010000242.1:2512-4568 GCA_964494425.1 uncultured Rhodothermales bacterium
CAACCTGCAGCGGACCTTCGCCAGGCGGCGTGGTGGCCGCGTCGGTGCGCCAGTTGCTCGTGGCGATGGCCGTGGGGGCGGGCGCGTCATCGCCAAAGCAATGCGCAAGCTGATTGCGGATGGCCGTGTGCAGGGCAGCCTCGCCCTCGATGGCGAGGGTTTGCAGCCCCGTAGGATGCAGAAAGCCCGCGAGTGCGGCGCGTCCGTTGGGTGCTACGGCATCGTGCCAGTGGGCCACCGGACCCGCATGGCTCACCACACGCCCATCGATGCCCTGCCGCCGCCAGAACGCATCCGCAAACGTAGCCACAGCCTTGCCCGAGGCCGCCATCCACGTGGGCGTGTTGCGCTGGGCGGTGGTGAGCGTATCCGGCAGTGCTGGGTCGAAGTCGATGGTGTGCGCCACCAGCCGCGGTGGCACAGCAACGATGAGATGCGCTACGGTTGTGGACGACGGGCCGTCGGGGCCGGCTACGCGTACCTGCACGTTTGCATCGGCGCGGTGCACATCCGTGACGCGATGGTTGAGCTTCACCGCATCATTGGGCAGGTCCGCGGCCACGTGTTGGGCCAGCGCCTGTGTGCCCCCGTTGAGGCGCCACGAGGGCGGGGGCGTCTCGGGCCACGGGAAGCGCTGTACCGGCTGTTCAGCACGCGGCTCGTAGAGTGCAGTGCCGGGCTCGTGCTGCGAGACGCGCGCAATCCCCAACTGCTCCGCCAGCGCCTGCACACGGGTGTGTTGGGTCCAGTGCCAGGCCGCGCCCAGATCCAGGTGCAGCGAATCGGGGCCGAGGGGCGGACTCCAGGTGCGCCCGCCAACGCGGTTGCGCGTCTCCCACACCACGACGGCATGTCCGGCCTCGCGTAGACGCATGGCGGCAACGAGTCCGCTCAGCCCCGCGCCGACGATACCAATGGGGAGCGAATCAGGCATAGGGGTCAGACGATCCAAAGAAGAGCGTGTCGAGGCTGTAGGCGCCGGGGCCGGTAATGAGCAGCGCAATGAAGACCGTGAGCATCTCCGTAGCATGCCACGGACCGCCGCCGATGTCGCCAAAGGTGTGGCCGATGGCGGCGACAATCATGGTACCGCTAAGGATGACGAGTGCAGGACGGAAGACAAAGCCCAGCATCAACAAGATGCCGCCCACAAACTCGGCAAAGGCCGCCATAAAGCCCCAGACTACGGGCCAGAAGGTGATGCCCAGCACGGCCATGTTGCTACCGAGATTGGTCCACGTTTCGGGGCCGCCGAGGATCTTCTCATATCCGTACACAAACACGAATGAGATGCCGATGCCGATGCGAAGGATTAACAGTGCAATATTGAGTGCAGTTTTGCGGTTGGAGGTCATAGCATTCGAGGGCATGAGAGCAAGGGGTTGTGTGCAATGCACGTATGCTCATCAGGCCGCAGGGCTCCCGTACGCAACAGAACGTTTACGCTTGTGCGGAATTTCTACCGGGGATGCGCAGAGGTACGCTGTCATGCGATACGCTATTCCTCCGGCGGCCCCGTGCCCTGTGTGATGGCGCGGAGACCGGGCGGGGAGACTGCGAGGGATGGTGGGGCGGAGCAGTAGGCGTTCGCTTCCTCCCATCTCTTTCTGGATGTCAGGGCTCATTACGAGCGACAGTGGGCACGACATGCGAGCGCCAGAAGTCCATAAGCTGACCGCTAAAATCATCCAGGTTGCGGGGGCGATTGGTGAGCGAGGCGGTCATGGCCGCAACCAGGTTGAGCTCGGGCGCCACGAACACGAACTGCCCGCCGTAGCCCCAGGCAAAGTAGGTGTGCACGCCGTCGAAGTCGGCGATCCACCACGCAAGGCCGTACTGGAAATCGCGAAAGGCATCCTGCACAAAGGGCGTCCACGCCAGGGCGGGCCACCAGGAGGGCAGCACGCGCGTGCCGTTCCAGGTGCCGCCGTTCAGGTGAAGCTGTCCCAGACGGAGCAGTCCACGCGGGGGAATGGCCAGGTTGTTGCCGCCGAAGTAGTTACCCTGCGGGTCCTGCTGCCACGCGCCCACCTCAATGCCAAGCGGGTCGAAGAGA
>CAZBTM010000243.1:0-4560 GCA_964494425.1 uncultured Rhodothermales bacterium
TGCGTGGGGGCAGGGTAGAGTATCAGAACGTGTAAGGTAGCCGACATGTGCGTCGATTCCAAATGTGCGTGGGGGCTGTTACCATCGCCTATAAGATGCCAGCTTGACGAGGCAACCAGGCATGGCGGGGTCTGCGATACGTGGGCGGGGCCCTTGCCGGGTGCGGTGCTTCCCCTAAACATCCCTTCTGGTAGGTGCCCTGTGGGCTACACAGATGCCGGAGCCATGGTATCGAGCGGGGCGTGCGCCGTCTGTGGCAGCCAGTCGCGCAGGTACGCCCACGCCTCGGCGTCCTGTAGATGCGTAAGGTCGGCCTCGAAGGTGGCGGCAATATGATTGAGCACAGCAGGCGTGGTGTCTTCTACGGACACAGTGGCATTGCACTCAGCCTGTAGCGAGGTGACGCCGCGATCGCGGATGCCGCACGGCACGATGTGGTCGAAGTAGTCGAGGTTTGCCGTAATGTTGAAGGCAAAGCCGTGCATGGTAACCCATCGGCTACATCGGACGCCCATCGCGCAGATTTTGCGTTCGGGACCGCGGGCATCGGGCCCAACCCATGTGCCGGTGCGCCCGTCGACGCGGGTGCCCGCAACCCCGTAGTCGGCGCAGGTCCGGATGATGACCGCTTCGAGTGTACGCAGGTACCAGCCCAGATCGGTTGAGAAGCGGTCGAGGTCAAAGAGCGGATAGCCCACGAGCTGGCCGGGCCCGTGGTAGGTAATGTCGCCGCCCCGGTCGATGTGGTGGAACGTAGCGCCGAGCGCGTCGAGGGCGGCATCGGAGAGGAGCAGGTGGTCGGCGTCTCCGCTCTTGCCCAGCGTGTAGGTGTGCGGGTGCTCCAGCAGAAGCAGTATGTGGGGCGGCGTGCGCGGGGGCGAGGCGCGCTTGGCCTGGATGAGCGCCTCCTGAATGTGCTGTTGCAGGGTCCAGGTAGCGGCGTACGGCACCTGGCCCAGTTGGCATACAACGACAGGTTCAGTGGACACGGCAGGGTGGGGCGATGAGCAAAAGGCAGCACCAGTCTTGAACCGAGGGACGCGGACGCAGTTCGCCGAGAAGCGCTACGCACGAGGGTTGCAGAGGCGCTCCAGCTCGTCAACGGATACAGCGCGGCGCCGCACCGCGTGCACATCGTCGTCTTCCGTATGAAACTGCGCTGTAAAGACCAACTCGCCGTCGTCGGTCGTGGTGAGGCGACACTTGGGGAGGCCATCGTTGTAGAGTCCCCATACATCATACACCATGCTCTGTAGCGGATGCTCGGAGGAGGCACTCTGCTCAATCATCTGTTGTGCGAGCGCTTTGGCGCCAATGAGTAGGTGGTCGCGATCTAACCCCCGTGGTTCGAGAACGTGGCGTGCTTGGTCATCAATAGTCATAGCGAAGGTCTTGGTTTGAGAATGTATGAAAGAACTGCGGATGTGAACTAATGGAAGGCGCGCCGCGGCGATTCTATGAGTGAGCGGTTTGTGTCGGGACAGTAACGGTTCGGCGCTATTGTGCAAAGAAACGCACGATCCGAGGTGCTCTTACAGCCCGTGTAGCGCAAAAGCGTACAACAAGATGCGCCGCAAGCAAAAGAAAGTGTTTTGTTTCGGATCAAACCACGTTTTAGTACTTATTACAAAAAACAAGCTTTAAAAAGCGCTTTCAGTTGTACAGTGGAGCTTCTGCACGCGTCCGTTCCTCTCAAGAGCCACTCAGTCCTATGCATCGTTGGATATTCCTACTCGCTATCGCATTGCTATGGACGCCGGTTAGCTCGGCGCAGATCACCGAAGAAGTGAGTGACATCACCGGTGAGTACCGGGTGTCCAGTCAAGAAATGAACGACCTCTGGATTGACACCTACGCGGGCAACTATGGTGCCTACATGCCGCGCTACGTATCCGATTCAACGACAGACACGGAGCAGTGGATGATCGTCTTGTACGGGTTTACGGGCGAAGAAACCAGCATGTCGGATGTCAGCAACGTCTACCTTGATGTAGATGGGCGTCAGATCCAACCGCTTGAGGTGTCGGCGCGCACACGTACCATTGACAACGAACTCATGGAAGTTGTCGAAACGACGTATACCGAAGCGATCTTTACGCGCATCGCCAATGCGAGTGAGGTTCGTGTTGATGTAGGCGACGAAGCGTTTCAGTTGCGCAATCGCGACGACATGCGGATGATTGTGCAGACCGTTAACAATCAGAGCAGCCAAACCGCCAGCAGCGGCGACAGTCGTTAACGGACGGCGTTCGGGGAACTGCATCATATGCGTGCAGATGCACGGAGGCGTCTTGGCAGGACTGTTATGTTCTGCGAAAAGCCATCTGACGACTGCCGAGCCACTGTCGAGCCTGCTCGCCTCAGCCCTGGATAACATGCCGCGCTCCATCCGGCCTCAGCCAACACTGCTGCCAGGGGCGTCACCACTTTTCATGGCAAAGCGTACGGCCTCTCGGGTCATGCCGAGAGGCCTTTCTTTGTAGCACCGGGCTTATTCCTGGCGTAGGGGCGTGCTTGCACATGGCATCTGTACCTCCTATCCTACGTATCGCACTCCATGCCCCGCACACCCCTGCACGCCGTTTTACCTTATGCCCGAAAAACCGCTGCCACCGTCCATGGGCGGGGCCGCCGAACTGCTCCAGATCTCATTCGACGTGCTCACCGCCTCGCGTGTGGAGGCACAGATGCCCGTGACCCCGAAGCACCATCAGCCGTTTGGGCAGTTGCACGGTGGGGTAAGCGTGGTGCTGGCCGAGAGCGTAGCCAGCGTGGGGGGCTATCTGGCTGCTCCTGCAGACAAAACCGCCGTCGGCATTGAAATCAATGCTAACCACGTGCGAGCGGTCTCTGAGGGAACCGTGTACGCTGTAGCCGAGCCGCTGCACGTAGGTGCAAGCACACACGTGTGGGACGTAAAAATTCGGGATGCGGAGGACCGCCTTGTCTGCGTTGCCCGTTGCACGTTAGCAGTAATGCCATCTTCTCCTGTATAGCAACGTCCTGTGTCGGTACCGTCTGCGCGGCGTCGCTGATGAACGCGTAGCCTGGAGTTCCTTTTCTGCTTGCCCAATCGTTCGCCCTGCCCGTTGCCTATGCCTGCACCACTTGCTGGCCTTCACCATATCACCGCCATTACTGGCACAGCTCAGGCAGCTATCGACTTCTATTCAGGCATCCTGGGGCTGCGCTTGGTCAAAGTAACGGTCAACTTTGACGATCCATCGATGCACCACCTGTACTTTGGAGACGCACGCGGCACGCCGGGTACGCTGCTCACCGTTTTTGCCCAGCCACGGGCGTTGCCCGGACAGGCAGGCCCGGGCGTTCCGGCACCGGTCGTGTTCTCTATCATGCCCGATGCCTTCTCATTCTGGCGTACCCGTCTGAGTGACATGGGCTACACGCCAGTGCTCACGCATCGGTTTGGCGCGCCCATGATTCGCTTTCAGGCGCACGACCTCATGTCCTGCGCACTTGTTGCGTCATCGGACGGCACGACCACACCGTGGACGCCAGCGGCCCCCTTCGAATCTACAACGGCTCTGCAGGGGCTGCACAGCGTGACGCTTCCGGTGCCTGATCTGGAGGCGGCCACCGCGTTCTTTGCTGATGTCTTGGGGTGGTCACTCACTCACAACGAGTACGGACTGCGCCGCATGAAGGCGCCCGGGCGTCGTCTTTTGCAAGCTCCGCGGGCCTGTGCTGGGCGCTTCATCGACCTGTCGGATCGGGTCCCGCCCGGCCAAACAGGAACCCGCGGACCTGGGGTCGTGCACCACATTGCATTTCGCGTGCCCAATGCCTCCGCACAGCGCGCCTGGCGCAAGGCCCTCATGCGCGAGGGCATCCAAGTGAGCGAAGTCCGCGACCGCACCTACTTTCAATCTATCTACTTTCAGGACCCGGTACGCACGGGCGGCACGCTCTTCGAAATTGCAACCGATGGGCCCGGCTTTATGGTCGACGAACCCTTCGACACGCTGGGGCACGCGCTGCAGCTTCCCGATCGGCTATCCGATCGGCGTTCCGATCTTGCAGCGGCGTTGCCCAACCTGGACCGCACGGTGCTTACGTCGCCTCCCACCGCTGATCCCAGCGCAAATCCGCCTGTATACTGAGCAGGAATCTTGATTCCGTTGGCGCATTGCATTCTTTAATCGGCCATATCCCAATCGTTCATGTCCACCCCGCCCGAATGGGTTCAACATGCGGTATTCTACCAGATCTTTCCCGACCGCTTTGCGCGGAGCGGACAGGTGGCTGTGCATGACACCGTCACGTTGAAGCCCTGGGGGACCCCGCCCGAAGAGCAAGGCTTTCAGGGGGGCGATCTGTATGGCATCATTCAGCACCTTGACTATCTGCAGGACCTGGGCGTTACAGCGCTTTACCTGAATCCGATTTTTGCCTCTGCGGCAAACCACCGGTATCACACGTACGACTACTACACGGTCGATCCGCTGCTGGGTGGCAACGAAGCGCTGCAGGATCTGCTCGACGCGGCTCATCGGCGGGACATGCGCGTGGTGCTCGACGGGGGGTTCAACCACGCCAGTC
>CAZBTM010000244.1:0-1889 GCA_964494425.1 uncultured Rhodothermales bacterium
CGACTGAGGGGTGGATCTAAAGCAGCATTTCATGTGGAGGGGTCCCATGTGGAGGGGTCCCATGTGGAGGGGTCCCATGTGGAGGGGCCTCGGCCCGTGAGCCGCCTGCTTCTGCCAGGGAGGAAGCGATGGTCGTAGAGCGCATGCCGTGCCGATGGTGTAGGAGACCTTTCGACTCCTACCGACGGCTGTCGGTATACGCTCAAGGTGACAAAAATAGGAGAAGGTGCGCATGTAGACCAATGGAGATGGCTCGGGCGGTTATTGAAACCCGCTAAACAAATGCTGCCTGCACTTCCCCTAAACTTTTACCGATGCGCCCCCGTAGGAGCGCTCGTTCGCCGTTACCCCACCAGCCTGCTGTTCCTACATGCCGCCGCTTGACGCTGCCTCGCACGCCAAAACGCTTGAAACGCAGCCTGCTGCCGATGTGCTACAGTGGACGTGGGACACCTTCGGCGCCGATGCGGCGGCTACGTCCTCGTTTCAGACCCACAGCCTGCCACTCCTCCATCTCATTGCGACGACGGTGCCCGAACTGCCGGTGTTGTTCCTGGACACCGGCTTTCACTTTCCTGAAACGCTGCGCTTTCGCGACCGCGTAGTACAGGAGCTGGGACTGAACCTGCATGTCTTAAAGACACGCATGGGTCATGAGCGCTTTCAGGAGAAACACGGCCAGCTGCACCGGCGCGATCCTGATCTGTGCTGCCACCTCAATAAGGTAAAGCCCTTGCAGCGCGCTATGGCCGATCGCACGGCATGGGTGGCGGGCATCCGCCGCGACCAGACCGCCCAGCGCCAGGACACGCCCGTGCTGGCCGGGCCCAAGTCGGTCGACCGCTACGACGTGTACAAGATCTGCCCCATTGCGTCGTGGACGGAGACGCGGGTGCAGCGCTACCGCACCGAGCACGATCTGCCAGAGCATCCGCTGGGCGATCAGGGCTACGCCAGCATTGGCTGCGCGCCGTGTACACAGCCCGTCACGTCGGGCGATTCGCGTGCGGGCCGGTGGGCCAACCACACGAAAACCGAGTGCGGCCTCCACTTTGACGCCGACCCCGAGGCGTCTGCGTAGATCCTGCGCTCCTTGCTCGCTGCTTCGCCTCCCCCTGAACGACGCATTGCTATGCCTGAAACCATTCTTGTTACTGGCGGATGCGGCTATCTGGGCTCGCAACTGGTGCGCAACCTGGGCACCGGCCCCGGCGCCTCGGACCGCGTGATTCGCATCTTAGACAACATGAGCAGCGGAAACAGCGCGTACCGGGCGCTCATGGATATGCCCAGCACGGGCACCTACGAGGTGGTAGAAGGCGATATTCTGGACCCGGCGGTGGTATCCACTGCGCTTGCAGATGTAGACACCGTGGTGCATCTGGCGGCCATTGCGAACACCCCCATGGGCTATCAGAACCCGACGTGGGTCGAGCAGGTGAACGCCTGGGGCACCGCCCGGCTGGTTGAGGAATGCGTAGCGGAAGGCGTATCGCATCTCATCTACACAAGCAGTGTTGCAGTGTATGGCCCGCGCGAAACCAGCGCCTACCCCGACGAAACCGCGCCGTGCCGCCCGGTAGGGCCCTACGCGCACTCCAAGCGCAGCGCCGAGCATAGCGTGCAGCAAGCGCACGGGCGCAACGACCTGCGCACCACCACGCTGCGGCTGGGCATTGTGTACGGCCCGGCCCCCACCGTCCGGTTCGACGCCGTGGCCAACCGGTTTGCCTATCTGGCAGGCGTGCAGCATCCGCTTACGGTACACGGTACCGGCGCACAGCAGCGGGCTTTTGTGCACGTGAACGATGCCAGCCGGGCCGATGCGATGGGCCTGCTCGTCAGCCAGGGCCAGAGTGCCGCGGCCTATACACCTGACGACAATCTCG
>CAZBTM010000244.1:1899-3356 GCA_964494425.1 uncultured Rhodothermales bacterium
TGTGCACGTGAACGATGCCAGCCGGGCCATTGAGCGTGTGCTCCAGCGCACGGAGTCCCCCGAGGAGCCTGCAATCTTTAACGTGGTGGGACAGAACGCATCGGTAAATGCGGTGGCTGAGGCAGTGCGCCGTGCACGACCCGACATTCCGGTGCGCCACACCGAGCAGGATGTGCAGACCCATGTAGATCTGGTGGCGCAGGGCGACAAAGCGCGATCGGTGCTCAACTGGCACCCCGAGTACCTCCTTTCCGGTGGGCTGACCGCGCTCATTGGTACCCTCGATGCCTTTCAGCCCCGTTCGATGTTGTAACACGAGATGGGCTCTTGGGGGACATGATGCAGGCAAGGCGCTTATCTGTACCGAACGGTGCTCTTTGTATTCAGCTACGGGCCTATTTCCTCTGCCATGCAGCATTGAAGTTGAAGCGCCCCCAACAAAAAAACGCGTCCCGCCAGGTGGTGAGCATTCACCGGCAGGACGCGTGAGGGACGAACGCAAGCTGCTATGGGCATTCCATACGGGCAACACCCTTGGCAGCTTGCATCACGCGGCGGTGCCGCGCTATTCGGGCTTATCTAACAGCTGGTGTGCTACCCAATCTTGTAAAACTTCTCGTGCACAATCTGACCGTCTTCCCAGTACTGCACGGATGTCTGCTTCTGCTCCACATCGCCAACGCCTTCGAGCGTGAAGTCCAGATACCACTCCACAAATGCCACACCGTCGTCTTCGTTGACGGCTACGGCTTTCACTTCAGCGGCGCGGAAGTCCGTAAGGCCGTTCACAAACTGCTCTTCGTACTCGCGGTTGGCCTCTTTGCCTTCGCGGCGCACATCGTCTTCTTCCATAACGATGTCTTCGGCATAGTATTCCTCAAAGGCACCCAGGATGTCGCCTTCAAGAATGCGGGCGTTGAGGTCATCTACTTTTTCGCGGATGGAGTCGCTCATAATTAGGGGTCTGCTTAAGAACAAAAGAGTTCGGTTGATCCAAAAAGAGATACCTCCGCTCTAATTGATGTGTTGCAACACGTATCTAACGAACTCATAACGTTTCGTGCTGCCGCTTCGGCTTTTTGCGCTTTGTGAACCCATTGTGCTTTGTGAACCCATTGTGCTTTGTGAACCCGCCGGGCCCCTACTCTTCTACATCAGGGTGGGGCATGTTCGCGTAGATGCCTTCGCAGATGCGGCTGAGATGGGCCAGGTCACGCTCGCTCACGCTGGCCGCAAAACTATCTTGGACCGCCTGGATGTCGGGATCCATGCGCTGCAACAGGTCGCCCCCTGCTTCCGTAATGAAATGCAACGTTACACGGCCGTCGGCTTCGCTGCGGCGCCGCTCGACGCAGCCGAGGTCTTCGAGTTTGTCCGAGCTTGCGCGTGCGCCGTCCGCGGCTTCGTCCATCAGCTTCATGCTGTAGGCGGCGATGGCATCGGCAATCAGCGCGCCG
>CAZBTM010000244.1:3366-4554 GCA_964494425.1 uncultured Rhodothermales bacterium
AGTTTGTCCATCAGCCGGGTTACATCGGGCGAGGGGTCAAGCATCCGGTCGATGATGTCACATCGTGCATAGCCCTCGGGGTGTGCCCCACGCAAAATGCGCAGCACATTGTAGTGGCTGAACTGGAGGTCATATGAGCGGCACACCTGTTCAATAGCCCGCCGCACATGCGCCCCGGCAATAAACAGATTGAGCATCGCCTCGTGAGCAGGGCCGTCGAATGGCTTGGTTTGCTGGATGCGGTTTGCGAGTATACGTCCCATTGTGTATTCAGTGATAACAAAGCGACTGCGTATCTACATGACGAGTAGAGCAAGGTGGCGTTTCGTAATATACGCGCGTTCTCTCCATTATCGCGAACTCATTGTTTTCTCGCCCGATCTCGCTGCTTCCATGTACGACCCCCGCACGCTGCTTCCACTTGTTCACCGCCTCTGTACCCATCTGGCCGAGTGGCAAGATCAGCACGCCGATACGTCTGTAGCGTCGGATACGGAGCATCCGTTTGTTGGATGCGATGTCGATGCGCTCGAATCGATGCTTACACGCTACCTCGACCGCCTGACAACCGACAACTACCCGTTCTTTCACCCAAGCTATGCCGGACAGATGCTGAAGCCGCCGCATCCGGCAGCAATTTTGGGCTACTGGGCAGCCCAGTTCATCAACCCGAACAACCACGCCTTAGATGGCGGTCCGCCCACGAGTGCAATGGAGAAAGAGGCCGTTGATGCCCTGCGGCGCATGCTGGGGTTTCCGGGGGATGCGCTGGGGCACCTCACCTCGGGCGGTACCATCGCAAACCTGGAGGCGCTCTTCGTGGCTCGCGAATCGCACCCCGACCAGGCGATTGGGGTTGCCTCCAGCGCGCACTATACGCACAGCCGCATGAGCCACGTCCTCCGTGCCGACACCGCCCCGCTTCCTACCGACGCCTGGGGCCGCATCGACCCGGACCTGCTCGACGCCGCACTGGCCGACGGCTCCATTGGCACCGTCGTCTGCACGCTGGGCACTACCGGACTCGGCGTGGTCGACCCGCTCCACACGATTCTCCCAATCTGCCGTCACCATGGCGTACGCGTGCATGTGGATGCGGCCTACGGCGGCTTCTTTCGGCTGGCCACTGCCCCGCCGCTATCTGCCAACACCAAGGCCGCCTTCGACGCGCTTCCCAAAGCCGACTCG
>CAZBTM010000245.1:0-1674 GCA_964494425.1 uncultured Rhodothermales bacterium
CCGGCCAGCCAGGCATCGATCAGGGCGTGGCCGAATCGGTCCGGCAGCGAATCAGCCAGCAGGCCCGGCAGCCCGTAACAGTGGTCGCCATGCAGATGCGTAATCGCAATCACATCAATGCGTGCTACGGAGGCCTCCACGGTCTGTAAGCGATACTGTGTGCCCTCGCCGCAATCGAACAGAATATGGCGTCCGTGGTGCGTGAGCAGCGCTGCTGAGAGATGGCGTCCGTGGGCGGGCACAGCCGAGGCGGTGCCGAGCGGGGTAAACGTGGGCATAGCCAGGAGAAAGGGGAAAGCAGGAGACACGCACAGATGGGCGTGGGGATGTAAAAGATATGCCGTGTGCGAGTGCGAGTTCGGCGCGGACGGTCTAACCTGCCGTGCGAGGGAGAGAAGGTGTATTCGAGAATCGCTTTCGGCGCAGATGCAGCAGGTGCATCCCCCTAAAAGCGAAGCGTAAAGGTGGTGCCAGAGGGGTCGTCTACGCTGGAGCGCACCGCGAGTGTGCCCCCGTGCAGACGCATAATCTGCCGCGACAGGCTCAGCCCAATGCCCGATCCGTCTTCCTTGGTGGTAAAAAACGGCACAAAGATCCGCTCTTGCACATCTGGCGGAATGCCCGGGCCGTTATCGGTTACGGCCAGCACCGGTTGGCTGCGGCGGTCGAGGTGCGCGCGCAACTCAATGCGCGGCGCAGGCTGGTCTTGCACAGCATGGATGGCATTCAAGACCAGGTTAATGAGCACCTGCTCAACCAGCTCCGGGTCGGCTGTAATCTGAAGATCGGGCGGGGTAATGTCGATCTGCAAATCAAGCGTGTGCTCGCTAATCTGCACGCTTAACAGTTGTCGTACGCCGCCGAAGAGCTCCTGTACGCGGATGATTGAAAACGTGGGGTGCGGAATCTTAGTAAAGCTGCGATACGAATCCACGAAGCTGATGAGCCCCTTGCTGCGCCGCTCAATGGTTTGCACGGCCTCTTGCGCATCCGAAGCAATTTCGGAAAGCTTATGTGGGGCCGGCGTGCCATCAGCATCATTGGGCGCGGGCGCCTGACTAAGCAAACGACGCGCCGTCGAAGCGAGCGATGAGATGGGGGCCACCGAGTTCATAATCTCGTGGGTAAGCACACGGGTGAGCCGCTGCCAGGCCTCCATCTCCTTTTCTTCCAACTCGTTGCGCAGGTCCTGAATGGAGGCAAGGGCATGGGCTTCATCGCGCAGGCGAAACCGGCTCACGTGCACCGACAGCTGCAGCACACGGTCGTCCTCGGCCACGCGCACCATCGACTGCTCGCCCGACTTTAGGGTATGCAAGGCCTCTACGAGTGAGGGACTGACCCGGCTGAGGGCCTCCACGTTACGCACCGGCCCCGTGCGCAAGAGGCGGCGGGCGGCGGTGTTCATCAGCTCCACCGTGCCGTCATCGCGATATGAGATGAGCGCCATGCCCAGATGCTGCACCACGTTTTCGAGGTACCGGACCTGCTCCTCCTTCTCGGCGCGGATGCGTCGGAATGCACTCGTCACGTCCTCAAATGCATCCTGCAGACGGTCGAAGAGCGGGCCTCGGCCTTCGCTCGTAAAGCCTTGCGAGAAATCGGCATAGCGCACCGACTCCAGAAAGCGCGTGAGATCGCGGGCGGTCTTTTCTACATAGCGAATCAAACTGA
>CAZBTM010000245.1:1684-4515 GCA_964494425.1 uncultured Rhodothermales bacterium
TTACCACCACGTAAGCCAGTACAGCCACGAGGACGACAGCAAGGGCGTACTGCTGCGTCCACCCAACAAGAACCGTTAGGGCAGCGGTGATGACGATGAGCGCTGCCGCGCGCACGATAATTTGAACGCGAAACCGTTTGTGCATCATGGGAACGGGTACGTGAGCGAAGCAGCAGACCGGGGGCAGGAGAGACAAAGCCGTGTGCTATGAGCACTTACAGGCCGTATTTCTCGATGCGCCGGTAGAGCGCTTTTCGGGAGATGCCAAGCTCTTCGGCTGCACGGCTAATGTTGCCACCATGCTTGCTTAGAGCCCGTCGGACAGCGGCCTGCTCGATGTCGTTCAGGTTCAGCGTATCCAGCTCCATCTCGTCCTGTTGCGTAGGCGCCTGTATGGGAGCCGAGAAGCTAAAGTCGTCGGGCTTGAGCATCGGGTGCTCGCTCATGATAACCGCCCGTTCAAGGGTGTGGCGCAACTCGCGCACGTTGCCCGGCCAATGATACGCCCGCAGCTTCTTCTGAGCAGCCTCACTAAGCTCCTCCGTGTCCGTCTGGTACTTATCGGCAAACTCATGCAAGAAATGGCGCGCCAGCAGCAGCACATCGGGGCCGCGCTCACGAAGCGGCGGCAGCTGAATCTCGACGGTGTTGATGCGGTAGAGCAGGTCTTGGCGGAACGTGCCCTCCTGCGTCATGTCGTAGACAGGCTGATTGGTTGCGCACACCAGCCGGATGTCGACCGGCGTCGAATCAACCGAACCCACACGGGTCACCTCGCGGCGCTGCAGCACTGTGAGCAGCTTGGCCTGCAGCGGCATGGGGATGTTGCCGATCTCGTCCAAGAACACGGTGCCGCCATCGGCGGACTCGAAGCGCCCGGCCCGGTCGCCGTCGGCACCGGTGAAGGCGCCCTTCACGTGGCCAAACAGTTCACTTTCAAAAAGCGATTCGCTGAGGGCGCCCAGATCGGCTGTCACGAAGGGGTCGTCGCTCCGTGCAGAGCGGCGATGCACCGCGTGGGCCACCAGCTCTTTGCCGGTCCCATTTTCGCCCAAGATGAGCACGTTGGCCTCGGTGCCGGCCACCTTGTCGATCGTGGTAAACACCTGCTGCATGGCCGGACTCTGCCCAATGATGTCTTCGAATGCCGCCTCGGGCGATGGCCGCGCCGGAGAGCTCGCTTTATCATGAGCGGGCCGGGCGGCTTCTGCCTGCTCGGCGGCCGCGCGTGACCGCCGTAGCTTGACGGCAGCTTGTACCGAAGCGACAAGGTCAGCGTCGTTCCACGGCTTCACAATGAAGTCCGCCGCGCCCTCTTTCATGGCACGCACCGCCTTCTCGACGTCGCCGTAGGCCGTAATCATCACCACAACAGCCTTCGGATCGAGGTCTAAGATCCGGTTGAGCCACACGAAGCCCTCGCGTCCGCTCGACGCATCCTGCGTAAAGTTCATGTCGAGCAGCACCATGTCGTAGGTGTTCTCCTGCAGCAGCGTGGGAATAACAGCTGGGTTGCGGGCGGTGTGTACGTCGTCGACGTAGTTTTTGAGGAGGAGGCGCAACGCCGTGAGTACGTCGCGCTTGTCGTCAACAATGAGAATGCGTCCTGACGACGGGGCATCGGACGCAGGGGCAGATGAGGCGCTCATAGGGCGTGGTTCAATCGGGCAAAAGGCAGGAGCTAAATGGGCAACGCATTCATGCAGTAAGGCATGCAGAAACAACGAGCCGGACGGGAGCCTCTGCATCCTCAGTGAAACAAGGCAGGGCAAGCCGCCGCGGGAGGGGCCGTGCAGATCAGGAGGCGCGATGCAGAAACGTGACATGCCAAAAGCATTCCGCTGTTTGCTGTCTGCCCGTATACCAGCCACACTGCCGGGTTCCTGACGGCTCCGGCGTGCGGTACCGCACATCGAGCGTGCGTTTTCGCACACATCGCGTTGCTGCCGATTGCCCTGGAGGCCGCTACGCGCAGGTTGAACGGATGGAACAGGGGTTGCGTCTGTATCAATCAACCGTACCGCCGGACACTGCTGTGTTGATACGGATGTGTTGATACGGAGGTGCGCGCTATGCTGCGATGTAACCACCTGCATTTACCATTTATGAGCGATTTGTCTTCCATCCTTACCTCACAGACGTCCGAATCGAACGGCTCCTCTGCGGGGGCGCCGTCGAGCCACGGCGAGGGCGTAGACCGCAAGATCGAGAAGAACCCGTTTGCCCCTAAGCGCATCGCGCTGATTGTGGGAGCGGTCCTGCTGGTTGGGCTCGTCGGATATGGCGTATGGACAAGTGCCACCGGCGGGCAATCGCTCAACGTAGACCGCGAGAAGGTAACGATTGCAGCGGTTGAGGAGGGCCCCTTCCAGGAGTTCATTGCCGTTACGGGAAGCGTACTGCCCGAACGCACCGTTTTCCTGGATGCCGTAGAAGGAGGACGCGTCGAAGAGATGTACGTGCGCGAGGGCGCCATGGTGGAAGCCGGCGACCCGATTTTGCGCCTCTCAAACAACGACCTACGCTTGCAGATGCTTAACAGCGAAGCCTCGCTCGCTGAGCAGCAGAGCAACATGCAGCAGCTCCGGCTGTCGATGGAACAGCAGAGCCTCAGCCTGCAGCAGCAGATTGCACAGATGGAGTACGAGATTCGTCTGTTGCAGCGGGAGCACGCCCGCGAGCAGCGGCTGTATGAAAGAGACTTAATAGCCGAGCAGGAGTATCTCGACACGCGCGATGAGTTGCAGTACCAGGAGCGTCGTTTGGACCTCACGCGTGCTGCATTTGTGCAGGATTCGCTTTCACAGGAGTCGCGTCTGTCGCAGATGGAA
>CAZBTM010000246.1:0-1110 GCA_964494425.1 uncultured Rhodothermales bacterium
AACGAATCCCTTCCAATCAACGGCGAACGCCTGCCAGTTGAAAAAGTTCTTGCGTGTTTCACCGATTTGCGCCCATACGCCCTCGACAGGCATCAGAGTCGCCAGGGCCAGGACCAACGCCACCCTCAAGGACGGCGAGCGCCGGTCGATAGGACGAGATCCGCGACCAGACCGTGCGGGACTGAGTCCCGTTGGTTCAGAGGAACGTGCGTGCGACATCGTTTTGCCTCCTGGAGGGCAACAGAGCAGCAATGCGGGCGAATCTTGACCGGGGAAAAAACACCCACTCCTCTCCTTAAAGCAGCAACCGGCAGGAAAACAGATCACCCGGTTCAACACTTTTCTGCTCCGCATCCTTGTGTGATCGAATGCCCTTTCGAACGCGGGGCAGAAATCCCGTAGAACGGCCATCATTCGGCTCAAGGGCAAGAACTCTTTCACCCGGAACCCTGAGCTGTATTCAATCCACCGATCCCCTCCATAGGCAAGATCAATTGCTAATTCCCCTTCGATTCGTTCTAATAATGAAACCCCATCTGGGCCCTATCTTTGAATCAGGGAGAATGCAATGAAGATTTCCACTTGTAACCTTATCGCCAGCCTGGCGCTGGCCTCGGCGTCGCTGATGGCCGCGACCCAGACGGTCGCCATGGATGACGCCAGGACCAAGTTCTGGTGGCCGGACCAGCTCGATCTGAGCCCCCTGCGCGACCAGGACGCCTCGTCCAACCCCTACGGCGAGGATTTCGACTACGCCGCCGAATTCGCCACCCTCGACCTGGAGGAAGTCAAGGGAGACATTCGCGTCCTCCTGACCGACTCACAGGACTGGTGGCCGGCGGACTGGGGCCATTACGGACCGTTCTTCATCCGGATGGCCTGGCATTCGGCCGGGACCTATCGCGTGGTCGACGGCCGCGGCGGTGCAGGCGGCGGTCAGCTGCGTTTCGACCCGCAGAACAGCTGGCCCGACAACGCCAACCTCGACAAGGCTCGCCGCCTGCTCTGGCCGGTCAAGCAGAAGTACGGCCGCAAGCTCAGCTGGGCCGATCTGATGGTGCTGACCGGCAACGTGTCGATGGAAGACATGGGTTTCAAGACCTTCGGCTT
>CAZBTM010000246.1:1120-1587 GCA_964494425.1 uncultured Rhodothermales bacterium
AGAGCGGGACGGTGTGACCTACGTCACAAACACCGGCGCTACGGTGTGGGGAGACCACGACGCTGCACCGATTCAGTTTGAGCTGGAGCAGACCTTTGGCGCTGAGGAGGCGCCGGAAGAAGCGATGCTGGCCGCCGAGCGCCGCGACGGCGGCGGCCGTCTGGAAGGCCCGCTGGCCGCGACCCAGATGGGCCTGATCTACGTCAACGCCGAAGGCCCGGGCGGCGTGCCCGATCCGGAAGCCGCAGCCATCGCCATTCGCGAGAGCTTCGCCCGCATGGCGATGAACGACGAGGAGACCCTGGCCCTGATCGCCGGCGGTCACACCTTCGGCAAGGTCCACGGCGCGGCCAGCCCTGCCGATTGCGTGGGGCCGGAACCGGCAGCCGCCGGGGTCGAAGACCAGGGCCTGGGCTGGAAGAACCGCTGCGGCAGCGGCAACGGTGCCGACACCATCACCAGTGGTC
>CAZBTM010000246.1:1597-2054 GCA_964494425.1 uncultured Rhodothermales bacterium
CGACCAGGGTAACCACCGACTGGTCGCCTTCAACCCGGATGGCTCGGTGCAGTGGAGCGCCGGACGTGAAGGCGAAGGGCCCGGCGAGTTCAGCCGCACACACGGGATGGCAGGAGATGGTGAAGGGGATCTCTACGTCACCAATCAGTCAAGTAGCCGCATCGATGTATGGACGACCGATGGCACGTTTGTCGAGAGCATTGGAATCGATGAACTGGGCGTACGCGGATCGGTCGAAGCCCACACAAATGGCAGCCTGGTCCTCAGTCGCTCGGCGTTTGGGGATGATCCGCAACAACTGCATTTCATCGACACGGACACCTGGACACATGATCGGACCGTTGAGGTCGACTTCGACCTGGACCTGCCTGAAAGGATGGGCACTGGCGGTGGGGTTTCCGTGCATGACGATCATCTCTGGGTGAGCCATGTCACCGCCTACCAGTTACGTCAGTAC
>CAZBTM010000246.1:2064-4482 GCA_964494425.1 uncultured Rhodothermales bacterium
GGTCCTGGAATCTCCGATGATCAACGCCTGATGCGCGTTTATGGTTATCTGGGTGCCCCCGCTGTGCTTCCCAATGGACACATGCTTGTGGCATCGTCGTGGCCTACCAATGTACAGGACCCCAATGAGCACACAGAGCAGTCTGCAAACGGCAATGCCGAGGACCCGATTCCCGCCAGCGCGATTGATCTCTTTGATCCGGAAGGCCGCTTTCAGGGTCGATTGCTGTGGGAAGAGACGCGTACGCCCGACATCGGACGCATCCAGACCATCGGGCCTGAGGGCGCGCTCTACACAACAACAACAGTTCCCTTCCCGCAGGTGCGCCGGTACGCGGTAACGATAGACTGACGACATTTCCAGTAACGCTATCATGCCAACCAATCGCCGCACTACGCATCCCCCTGAAACCGATCCTCGCTTCGATGTCCCCCTGTGCGGTGTCGAGGTGGGCGCGGAGACGCGCTGTGCTCATTACGACACCGAGCGCGACGTAATTGCGATCCGGTTCCCGTGCTGCGACGTGTTCTATCCGTGTCATGCGTGCCATGACGCTGTCGCCGACCACGCTCCACAGCAGTGGGATGCGCAGGCGGATCTCGATCAGCGAGCGGTGCTGTGCGGCGCGTGCGGTACGGTGCTCACGTGGCGGCAGTACCTTAACGCCGAACATGCATGCCCCGACTGTGGGGCCGACTTCAACCCCGGATGCACAACGCATCTGCATCTCTATCTTCAGAACACAGAACGCCTGTAGACACTTCACACGCGGTGAAGACATCTACGGGCTGTGAGGCAACCTATTTTACGGGCTATGTCGGCATGCGCTCAAGATGACAGCACTTCTCCGGGTAACAGTCCTATTGGGGGCAATAGTCCTCTATTTTGAGAGGCCGAACGGTACCGAAAGCATTCGGCACAAGTTACTCCGTTCGGCCCCGCCATTGCGGCACGAAGGAGGCTTACTCCACGTCATCCCACTGCTCGAACCACTGCAGCATCTGCTTGAGGCGCTCCACGAGATTGACGGGCGTGCCGCCGCGTGAGAGGCCGTGGCCCTCATCAGCGAACATCACCATCTTGGTGGGGACGCCCCCATTCTTCAGCGCGTAGTACCACTCCATACCCTGCCCAATCGGCGTGATGTGGTCGTCCTGGCTGTGGATAATGAGCGTGGGCGTGGTCACCTGGTCAGCAAACTGCAGGGGCGAGCGGTTCCAGTAGTAGTCGAAGTTCGTCCACAGCGAGCCGCCGAACTCGGCGTTCATCTCGCGGGGCGGAAAAGCTTGCGTACCGGCCTCCGAGATCCAGTTGCTCACGCTGCGCTGCGTGACCGCGGCGCGAAAGCGGTCGGTCTGCGTGGTAATCCAGTTGGTCAGGAAGCCGCCGTGGCTCCCGCCAGTGATGAGCAGGCGCTCGTCGTCAATCCCGTCGAAGCGCTCCAGCGAAGCCTCTACGAGCGCCATGTTGTCGCGGTAGTCCACACCGCCGTAATCGAGGCGCACCGCGCTCTGGAAGTCGTAGCCGTAGCCGGTGCTGCCCCGGTAGTTGGTGAAGACCACGCCGTATCCCGCTGCCGCAAGCATCTGCATCTCGTGGAACCACTCATGGCCCCACATGCCGCCGGGGCCGCCTTTGATGTTGAGCACAAGCGGATACGAGTCGCCGTCTTCGAATCCAACAGGCCGCAACAGAAACCCATCGAGCGTGCCGCCGCCGTCGTGCTCGACCGTAAACCGTTCGTAGGGCTGCACCGCGAGCGAATCGAGCATCTCAGCGTTGAAAGTCGAGAGCGCCTGCGCGTCCGAGCCATCGGCGTGAGCAGTCCACACCTGGGGCGGCGTGGTTTCGTTGTGACGCGTGTAGGCAATGCGCGAGCCATCGTCCGAGAACGAAGGGGTGCTCAGGCTCGCACCGTCTCCAATCAGGGCGGATGCCGGGGCATCGGGCGTAAGCTGGAAGATCGGATGCGAGCCCCGATAGTCCGCGCTGAAAAACGGCTGGTCGTGTCCGTCAGGCCACTGGACGCTTGAAGTGCTCAGGTTCATGCCGTCGTGGAGCACCTCGGGCGTACCGCCGTCAACTGGAATGCGGTGCAGCTCAGTCGGCTCGTAGCGGTCGGCGGTGTGGTGGTAGAGTAGGTGCGTGCCATCGGGAGCAAACACTGGATTCTGAGCACGGCGCTCGGGCGTGTCGAGCGTGCGCACCTCGCCGCTATCGAGCGCAAGCAGGTGGATATCCTGGTTGAACCCGGCGTCGAACTCCTCGCCCGTGAAGTCGGCGTTGAAGGCGACGGTTTCGCCATTGGGAGATACGGTGGCGTTGTGGATATGGTAGTCGGAATCGCCTGCGAGTGGGGTAAGCGTGCCCTCATCGAGTGTGAGCAACCACAGCGTGTGGCGTTCGGCACCCAGGAAG
>CAZBTM010000247.1:0-4457 GCA_964494425.1 uncultured Rhodothermales bacterium
GGGGGCCTCGCCCGTGCGGGTGAGGGTGAGTCCGCCCGAGCCCGCGGTGTTCTCACGCAGAAGCACCAGCCCATCGAATCCGGTCGGGGCCAGGTAGCCGAGCAGTCCGGCGGCGTCGGCGATGTCGCTACTTGTGGTTGCAATGTCGTTGAAGGTGAAGGCGCCCAGGTCCGGGCGCGCGCCGAAGAGACGGGCCTCGCCCGCAAGGTCGGTGGTGATGTCCTCAGCGATGCCACCGGATTCAAACGGCGCGAACGTGCCCCGCGCAATGGCGGGGGAGCCCACGGGGAGGCGCACATCGCCCGTCGCGGCATCTACAAAGAGCGGGTCGGCGTCGAGGTTGTTTCCGCCGTCGGTCGTTGACGAGCCGTCATTTTCGCTGATGCTCGCGAGGCCCCCCTCGATGAGCGTGTGCGCAAGCGTAGGCGTGGCCTCTTCGTTGTAGATCTCATTGCCATCGGGGGCCGCATTAGCCCATAAGATGGTGTTTGTGACCTGTGGGCTGCTTGTGCCGCCCCGGGCTGCATTGTTGTAGATCGCCCCGCCCCGGTTTCCCGCAGAGTTGCCCGTGAAGGTCGCATTCGTAATCTGTGGGCTGCTTTCGCCTTCAAAGCCGATGTTGTAGATGGCCCCGCCTCTGCCATCTGGGTTGTCTGTAGAGTTCCCGATAAAGATCGCATTTGCAACCATTGGATTACTTGCTCCGTCATCCCGGCCATTGTTGTAGATCGCCCCGCCGAAGCCTGCGGAGTTGCCCGTGAAGGTAAGCCGGTTTAGCGATGGACTGCATGCATTCCCGCTGCCTTCCCCGTCGCAGACCAGTCCTCCCCCAGTACCATCGGAGAAGCTGCCGTCTGCATTCCCGCCGGTAATGGTGAGGCCATCCACGACCGTATCGGAGGTGATGTTGTCGGCGCTATTGACACCAATGCGGCTCGCCCCCCCATTGAAGACGAGCACGTGGTAGGCGTTGCCGGAGTCGTCACTTTCGTCGCCGTTGATGTTGCCGGAGAGAATGGTTTCGTGGGCAACCAGGTCGCGACTGTCCAGCGCCGCTTCGACCTCCGACACGTCGCTAAACGTTTCGCTTCCGCTCCAGCCCCCGTAGATCCGAAGGCCGTCCTGTTCGCCGGTGACCTCAAACGTAGCCGTGCGGGGGGCGCTGGCATTGAGCCGGGCGCTGGGCAGGTAGGTACCTGCTGCGATGAGAATCACATCGCCCCCCGTAGCGACATCCAGTGCGTATTGCAGATCTGAAAGCCCCTTCGCAAACGAGGATCCGTCGCCGCCGGAAGCATTTTTGTTCACAAAGAAGAGCGGACCCTCGGTGAAGTTGCCCCGCTCGTAGGCCCCGAGACTGACCGCACTGAATTCGATCCTCCCCAATAAAGTCGGTGGTGATGCCGGATGGAATCACGCTGTTGTCACCTGCGTTGAGTGCAGGGCTGCCCGGTTCAAGTCGCAAGCCGTCATCGGCGGTGCCGAGGATACCATCAGGCCCGGCGGGGGCGCTTGCATCTACAAACAGGGGGGTCTGGTTGATATTACCCGGGCCCGCGTTGGCGTCGCTGCTGCCTGCGGCGTAGCGCGCCTCTTCGACGATGGAGAACGTCACTGCTACCGCCGCGTCCGGGTCGGTGACGGATGCGCTACCTGCAATGCCGCCTGGGCCGTTATCCCACAGCACGGAGCCTACGACCTCCAGGGGGGTCTGCCCGCTGTCATAGAATCGCACGTCGAAGGCGAAATCGGTGGCGCCGGTGAAGGTAGAGTGTACAAAGCGGGGCTGCTCGCCGGCGTTGCCGTCGTCGAAGCCGACGTGATCAGCGCCGTTGCTGGCAAATACACTATTTATTATCTGCGCAGCGATCGTGCCGCCATCGCCACGGAAATGGAGCGCCCCGCCGCTGCTGGCGGAATTGCCGGTGAAGATCGCGTTCGTAACCTGTGGGCTGCTCGTGCCGCTGAAAGAGCCATTGTTGTAGAGCGCCCCGCCCCTACTGCTGGCGGAGTTGCCGGTGAAGGTTGCATTCGTGATCACCGGGCTGCTCGTACCGCTGAAAGAGCCATTGTTGTAGATCGCCCCGCCGCTGCTGGCGGAATTGCCAGTGAAGATCGCGTTCGTAACCTGTGGGCTGCTCGTGCCGCCATTGATGCTTCTGTTGTAGATCGCCCCGCCTAAGTCTGCGGAGTTGCCGGTGAAGGTAAGCCTGGTCAGCGACGGGCTACATGCATTGCCGCTACTTTCGCCGTCGCAGTACAACCCTCCTCCTGCATTAGTGGAATTAGAAAAGCCGCCATTGGCATTCCCTCCGGTGATGGTGAGGCCATCCAGCACCGTGCCCGGCGTGATGTTCTCGGGGCTATTTGTGCCAATGCCATCACCGCCATTGAAGACGAGCACGTGGTAGGCGTTGTCGGAGGCATCGCCTGCGGTACCAATGTCGCCAGAGAGGATGACCTCATTCGCGATGGGGGCGCGCTCGCTGCGGGCGGTTTCCGTGCCGGCAAAGCCGCCGTAGATGCCGAGCCCGTCCTGCGCGCCGGTGATCTCAAACGTGGCGGTGCGGGCGTCTCCAGCATCAAGCTGCCTCGTGGGCGTGTACGTGCCGGCGGCGATCCAGATCTCGTCGGTGCCGGTGGCGATGCTTAGCGCGTCTTGCAGGTCCGTGAAGGCCGTGCCCCAGCTGGCGCCGTCTTCGGTGCCCGAGGTGTTGCCTGCATCCACATAGATCTGGGCCTGGGCCGCTCCCGGTACTGCTGCCAGCCCGAGCACAAGCAGGCAGGCTACGAGCAGTGAGGCCGCTACACGGCCTCTCAACCGGCGCCTGGTCTTTAGCAGATGCAAGAACGGCGTAAAACACGAGTCGCGTAGCGAGGCGTCACGTAGCGAGGTCGACATCGGTATAGTACGTAGAGCAATGAATAGGGACGGTCCCACCACGAGCAGGCTACCACGAGCAGGCCAAGGCATACGCATCGTACTGGTGTTATTCTGTGGGACAACTTACCACCCAGACACGAAACATGCTTTCATTTGCGTCCCAAATCCTTTAACATATGTCCCAAACCGACCCCATCCGGCCCTAATGACGGCGCAGCCGGCCCCAACGGGCCCCAGCGGCCCGCTTCTTCGTGGCAGCGCTTTTCTGTTAGCTCCTGTTAGCGGACCACCGTGATGCGCTGTGTTTCGGTGTGGCCGGCGGTCTGCATGCGCAGGAAGTACGTGCCGCTGGCGCGTCCGCTCACGTCGAGTTGGGCCTCGGTGCGGCCTTCTGCATCGGTGTCTACCACCGTCTGCACGCGGCGGCCCAGCACGTCGTAGAGCACAATGCGCACGGCTTGCTGATTCGGAACCGCAAACCGCACGGTGGCCTGCCCCCGTACCGGATTGGGGTACGTCGGCAACAATTCCGCCTCGGTCACCTGCCGCGCAATCGTGATTGCTTCGCTGAAGGATTCGGTGCCGCCCGTGTCCACCTGACGCAGGCGGTAGCGTAGGCTGTCGGCGGCGTACGGAAGATCGGTGTCCTCGAATCGGTAAGACTGCGGCGTGTCGGTCGTGCCCGCGCCGTTCAGATGCGCAATCGTCTGCCACGATTCCCCTGTAGAGACGGGGCCATCGGCGGATGCGGCCGCACGCTGCACCTCAAACCCGGCGTTGTTGGTTTCCGAAAGCGTCTGCCACTGCACCGTCACTGCTTCGGTACCAGAGCGCTGCGCGTCGAATCCAGCCAGTTCGACCGGCAAGGCGCCGGTGTTCGGCGCAATCTGCACGACGAACCGTTCGATTTCCGGGGTGTCGCCCAGGCTTCTCACGTCCAGCGCGTAGCTCATGCCCCGCTCAAAGGGCACCGTTCGGTCGTCACTGGGATCGGAGGTACCTTGTGTGTCGATGAGTTCGGCGGCCCACGTATCCGGAAGGTCCCACTCACGCACCCGAAGCGTCAGCGTACCATCTTCGGGAAGTTGATTGCCCTGCACAGCCACCGGCACCGCCGTACGGTCCGCGTCTGGATCATTCGGATTCTGTGGCCACGGGCGGCTCTCTACGGCTTTGGATGCTTCGGTGCTGCCGCGTCCGGTGCCCGTTGCGCTTAGCGCAAGCGACGGCGTTTCCAGCGGCGCAAGCTTCGAGGTATCCCACGCGTCCCACCCATCGGTCGCGCTCTCGTGAAAGCGCACGCCAATGGCCTGGTCGGTCGCAACGACCGTGCCACCGGCTTCGGTTACGACGCCTTCCAGCCACAGCGTACCGCGCTCAACATTCGATGCGGCAGTAAGCCCTGTAGGCCCTTGCATCTCGCTTCCGATGAACGGCGCATTCGGGGCGGTGCGCCCGCTCGGATCGAAGGTGACCGTGGTGGGCCCATTGCCGGGGCTGCTTCGCTCAATGAACGCGCCCTGCCATGCGGCCAGCGTCTTGGTCTGGGTATCCAGCGGTTGCCAACTGCCTG
>CAZBTM010000248.1:0-1614 GCA_964494425.1 uncultured Rhodothermales bacterium
AACAGTTCCCGCTAAACGCCGAGGAGATGGTTCGACTGCGCTCACCATGACAGGCTTCGTGGGGGGATGATTGCAAGGCAACCATCAAAATGAGGGTTGACACCGCAGTAGCAGCCCCACAGCTGTTTTATTTGGGATACACCAAAGCATCTGCCCATGACCGACATTCTGATGTGGGCCTCCATAGCCATGGTTTTGTTTGTAGGCCTGTCTGCCGGAGGCGACGCCCGTGCCCGCTCCGCCGATTCGTTGCAAGTTGAAGTGCATGCGGCCTCGGACCAGGCCGTAGACGGGTGGACGAGGCTCGCCCCCGATGCCCTGCCCGCAGGCAGCCCCAACGACACGCTCTGGATCAGCCCCGAAACCGTGGCCCTGACCCCGGTAGCGTGGCAGCGCCTTACGTTTCGCATGGAAAACCAGCGCCCCGTCCTCACCGTGGTGCCCGGCCCCAACGAGCAAGACGCGCTGCGCACGCTCCTGCGCGATGCGCCAGGCGCCCACTTGGTAGTTCAACTCAACGACGCCGTGAAATACGCCACGCCCGTGCTTTCCATCGAGGGCACCACGCGCAGCCTCAAACTCATGGACCTTGCGCCCGAAGAAGCCGCCCAACTGGCGCGCGTATGGCAGCAAGCGCACCAGTCGGCATCACGTCCGTAGTCGGTCGCGGCTTAGTACCGACGGCCGCCGCGTTCGGGACCCTCATTGTCGCCCGAGCCAAAGGTGTACTGAAAGCTTAGCGTGACCTCGCGGCGTCCCCACTCGAAGTTCGACTGCTGGTAGATGTCGTTGTCGCGGTACCAGATGCCCACGTTCGTGTTGTTGAACAGGTCATCCACGCGGAGCGTGAGGCTGCCGTTGCCTGAGAAGAGCGATTGTCGCAGCGCCACCTCGGTGCTTGAGAACGCGTCGATGCGCCCCTCCGGCGGAATGTCGCGCGCCGGACGGTAGAACTGGTTGAGCTCAGCCTGCAGCCCATCGCGCAGTTCGGTACGTAGATTGGCACGACCTGTGAACAAGATCGCATCCTGGCTGCGGTCGGTCGTTAGGTTCGAGCCGTCGGTTACGGCGCGGTAGACGTTGCTGCTCAGCGTGCCCTCAACGCCCGCATAGTTGAACGTAGCCACGAACTCGGCGCCATACGAGGTGCTCGACGATAGGTTTTCAGCCCGGCGCACAATGACGGTGCGTCCGCTGTCGGTCGTCTCCTCGCGGGTTACGTCCTCGATCTCGTTTACGGTGTGGCGCACGTATGGCGTGGCCGTAAGCGATCCAAAGCCCCACCGCTGCGTGCCCGTCAGCTCAAACGAGTGGATGTATTCGGGGTCGAGGCCGGGGTTTCCTTCGTTGCGGAACGTGGGATTCTCGTTATCGTCGAGCGGGTTGATGTCCCATAGGTTGGGGCGGTCGACCCGCTTGCTGTACGAAATACGAGCTTGCCGCCGTTCGTTGGGACTGTACGACAGGAAGACACTCGGATAGAAGCTCACGTACGACTGATCGGTGCGCTCATTCTGGCTGCTCAGGTTAAAGTCGGTATTCACGGTTTCGGCGCGTAGGCCTGTTTCCAGCTCAACGTCGCCAAAGCCTCGGCGCAAAATGCCGTACCCGGCA
>CAZBTM010000248.1:1624-4382 GCA_964494425.1 uncultured Rhodothermales bacterium
GGATGATCTCGTCGAAGATGAAGGTGGTCTCAGTGCCGTCGTACGTCTGGTCGCTGTCGAGGCGGCGCAGCGTGCCCTGGTAGCCGGTTTCCATCTCCAGGCCGAGCGCCCCCAGCGGACGCGTATAGTCGATTTCAAGCGTGCCTTCCTGCTCGTCTTCGTTGACGACATCAAGCTCCCGGCCGCGCGGCGTGTCGAGGCGATTGCCGTTTTCGATGCCGTAGATGGTATACGTGCCATCCTCCGTCTCGAAGTCGCGGTCGTAGCGGATCTGACTGCGCAGCGTGTGGTCGTCGGTAAAGGTGTGGTTGAACGTCAGGCGCCCGTTGACGCTCTCATCAGAGGAGCTGTTGTCGAGCACACGGACGTAGCGATCGGTGCGGTCATCTGCCGTGAAGCTACCCGTATACTCGCCGTAGCGGCTCTCCCCGTCTTCGATGTCGCGGCGCAGGCTGAGCGTGGTTTCCAGATCGAGCGAGGTGGCCTCGGTGAAGCGATAGCCCATCTGCGTGTTGAGCGACTGCGAGCGGTCGAGTTCGCGCTCGGTTCCCACCTGGTCAATCCAGCGGTTGGGGGCGTCGTCGTTGAGCTGTTCGACGAGACGGGAGTCGGTATCCTCCTCGCGGTCGCGGCGGATGGAGTAGTTGGCCAGGAAGTTGAACCCGCCGCCCTGGTAGCCCACATTGCCCGATGCGTTGCCGCCATAGTCGTTGTTCACATCGCGTCCGCCGCTAAGCAGCGCCCCGCCGTTCCAGCCGGTATCCAGGTCGCGGTCGAGCACAATGTTGATGATGCCCGCCATGCCCTCGGGCTCGTAGCGCGCTGACGGATTCGGGATGACCTCCACGCGCTGCACGGCATCGGCGGGGATGCTCTGCAGGTAGCCCACGAGGCTTTCGCCCTCCAGCGATGCCGGCTCGCCGTTAATCTGGAGCGTCACGCTCTCGTTGCCGCGCAGGCTAATGCTGCCGTCAATGTCGATCTGAATGGAGGGCAGCGTGCCCAGCACGGTGCGCGCCGATCCGCCAGCACTTACTGCGCGATCGGCAGTGTTATAGGTGGTCCGGTCGGTCTCGATCTCGGCTGCCGGACGCTGCGCCGTAACTTCTACTTCGCCGACCTGCCTGGTTTGTGGAGCCAGGCGAATCGTGCCCACATCATTGGGCGGGGTCTGCGCCGTTACGTTTTCGAGGCGCCGATTGTCGTATCCCACGAAACTAATGCGCAGCGTATAGGGCCCGGTATCGGACGTTTCGATGGTGAACGTGCCCTCGGCATCGGTCGCTGCGCCGGTGACCATCGTGGAGTCTGAGGCGGTTTCCTGCCACACTGCAACCGTAGCGCCTGCCAGGGGCGTATCCGTCTCGGCATCTATGACGCGCCCGGTGAGAGCAGGCGCCTGCGCTTGCGCCGCTGCAGGCATACGCAGCCCTACAAACAGCATCAGGCAGGCGGCACCTGCAAGAAGTAGGGAGTTCGTGTAGCGTATCATACAAGGGGGAGGCGTCGGTTCGATAATAACGAATCGGTAGTGGCCGTGCGGAATGCATGCGTGGGTGTACATGCATTGTGCAGCATAAAAGGTGGCTCAGATATAATAAGATGCACATACGTGTCACAGATGCGACGGGCCTAACGGGATAGTAACAGTCCGCCCTGCAAATACGACCGCGTACGGCGTGGAACGGGGGCTTGTACGAACAATAGGAGTCTCTGCGCGGTCACCGCGTAAGCGCTTTGCAAACGTGGGCGGCCCCGTAACAGCTATGATACGCGACCTCTATTCAGAAATCGAAACGCTCATGATATCGACAATAACACGACGTGCATCCCGTTTACTGCTGATGCTGGTGGCGGTGGGGCTGTGGAGCCTTCCGCTTCCGAGCACGGCGCAAGGGCTTACGCCCATGCAAGAAGCGATGCTGCAATCGGTAAGTAATACGACTGTGGATGCGGAGGGCGACTTCATTGCGTTCACGCGCACCCAGCCGGTCGACCCGCGTGAAGAGAATGCCTCCCCGGCAAGTCATCTGTTTGCGCTTGATACCGATACCGGTGAGGAAGAAGCCCTTTACACCGAGGGCTCGGTTGGCAATATCACGTTTCGGCCCGAGTATGGCACGCTCACCTTTCTAACAGCGCGCGATGGCGACAATGGCCGTGCGCTCTACGAAATGGATCCGGAGACGGGCGAGATGACCCAGCTCTACGCCTTTGACCGCTCCATGATATCATACGCATGGGCCCCCGATGGCGACCGCATCGTGTTCTCCTCGCCTGAAGAACTCGACATCTCCGAAGCGGAGCTGCCTTACGAACCGAATCTGTACGAAGAGAACCGTCCGAACCGCCTGGCCTACACGGTCGACGTGACGGCCGATGCCGAGGCCCAGCCGCTGAACGTAGAAGGTACCGTCTACCTGATGAGCTGGAGCCCGAGTGGCGACCGCCTTGCGATAACCGTAGCGCCCTCCCCCGAGGTCGATGACTTCTACATGGCGCAGAGCGTCGTGATTGTGGATGCCGAGTCAGGCAACGTAGCGGCCGACATTGACAACGAAGGCAAAATCGGACAGATCGAGTGGAGTCCGAGCGGCGACCGCTTGGCTCTGCGCGCCGGACACGACCTGCATGATCCCACCGACGGACGCATTATGGTGGTGGATGCCGCAGACAGCGCCACGCCCGAAAATATCTTCCCAGAGTTTGAGGGCAAGTTCGAGCAGATCGCATGGACAGGCAGCAACACCATCCACTT
>CAZBTM010000249.1:0-4382 GCA_964494425.1 uncultured Rhodothermales bacterium
GACCGCAGCGATCACTATCCGGCACAGCTTTCGGGCGGCGAGCAGCAGCGGGTGGCGCTGGCGCGGGCGTTTATCAACACGCCACGCATTCTGTTTGCGGATGAGCCCACGGGCAACCTGGATGAGGAGACCGCCGCAACCATTGAGGATCTACTCTTTGACCTGAACGCGACCTCGGGCACGACGCTCGTGCTCGTTACGCACGACCTGGAGCTGGCCGCCCGTACGGCGCGTCCGCTGCGCCTGCAACGCGGGCAGATCGTGGAGGCGGAAGCGATGGCGGCGGGATGAGGGAGAGGTTCGGGCGCGTCCATGTCTGCGTAACATTACTGTAGCGCACCAGCCCCACGCATCCGCCTGAACCAATCTCAAAGAACCCTTTGCAAACAAGTCTCTTGCTTCGTTGGTAGAGGCGCATAAACGGATCCGCCCTTCCGTATCTTGGGGGCGGTTGCTTGTCCGATATCTCTTCGTCTTGCCCCTGCTCCTATGCCAACATCTGATCCGTCGTACAACCTGCTGAGCGCGCGCAGTCAGCCGCTCGACGCCATCTTTTCACCCCAAAATGTGGCCGTCATCGGGGCCAGTGAGCAAGCCGGAAGCGTAGGCCGCACGCTGCTCTGGAACCTGATTAGCAACCCGTTTGGCGGCACTGTCTTTCCCGTCAACCCGAAGCGCGACAGCGTGCTGGGCATCCGCGCCTACGATAGCGTTGCGGATGTGCCCGAACAGGTTGACCTGGCCGTCATTGCCACCCCGGCCTTTACCGTGCCGGGCATCATCGAAGAATGTGGCGAGGCGGGCGTGCCGGGCGCGATCGTGATCTCGGCCGGCTTCCGCGAGGTCGGCGAAGAAGGGGCCGCGCTGGAG
Source organism: uncultured Rhodothermales bacterium (assembly GCA_964494425.1). Classification (GTDB taxonomy): domain Bacteria; phylum Bacteroidota; class Rhodothermia; order Rhodothermales; family Salinibacteraceae; genus Longimonas. The sequence continues at coordinate 871 of CAZBTM010000249.1, forward strand.
CAAGACATCGCGCGCCATGCTGCGGACTACAACATGCGCATCGTAGGGCCGAACTGCCTGGGCGTGATGCGCCCCAAAACCGGGCTCAACGCCACCTTCGCCGGCGCCATGGCCAACGAAGGCAACGTGGCCTTTGTGAGCCAGAGCGGCGCGCTCCTTACGTCCATTCTGGACTGGAGCTTCAGCGAGAACGTGGGCTTTAGCGCGTTCGTCTCCATCGGCTCGATGCTCGATGTGGACTGGGGCGACATCATCTACTACCTGGGCGACGACCCCGCCACCAAGAGCATTGTGCTCTACATGGAGTCCATTGGAAACGCCCGGTCCTTCATCTCTGCCGCGCGCGATGTGGCGCAGAGCAAGCCGATCATCGTTATCAAAGCCGGACGCACAGGCGCCGCAGCCGAGGCAGCCGCCTCCCACACTGGCACCCTCGCAGGCAGCGATGCCGTGCTCGACGCCGCCTTCCGCCGTACGGGCGTGCTGCGCGTGAACGACATCAACGACCTGTTCTACATGGCCGAGGTGCTCTCGAAGCAGCCGCGTCCCGAGGGGCCCAACCTCAGCATCGTCACCAACGCAGGCGGACCCGGCGTGCTGGCGACCGATGCGCTCATCGGAGGCGGCGGCACCCTCGCTCCGATCTCCGACGACACAACCAAGGCGCTCGACGAACGCCTGCCCGCGGCCTGGAGCGGCAGCAATCCCATCGACATCCTGGGCGATGCGAGTCCGCAGCGCTATGCCGACGCGCTCGAAATTGCTGCCGACGACGAGAACAGCGACGGACTGCTCGTGGTGCTCACGCCGCAAGCGATGACCGAGCCCACGAAGACAGCGGAGCTCTTGCGTCCCTATGCCCGCGACAACGACAAGCCGATCCTGGCCAGTTGGATGGGCGGCGATGCGGTGCGGCGTGGCGTCAACATTCTGAATCAGGCGGGCCTGCCCACCTTTGCCTACCCCGACACCGCCGCGCGCGTCTTCAACAACATGTGGCGCTACAGCTACAACCTGCGCGCCCTCTACGAAACGCCGCGCCTGCCCACCGACGACGCCGAGGGGCTCGATCGCAACACGGCCACCGCGCTCGTGGATGAGGCCAACGCGCAGCCCGGCACCATCATGACCGAGTATGCTTCCAAGAAGCTGCTGGATGCGTACAACATTCCCACCGTCGAAACCCACGTGGCCACCGATGCCGACGCTGCTGTGGAGGCCGCCGCGGCCATCGGCTACCCCGTCGTGGTGAAGCTGCACTCCGAAACCATCACCCACAAGACCGACGTGGGCGGCGTGAAGCTGAATCTGCATTCGGCCGATGCGGTGCGCAGCGCCTTCGCCGACATTGAGAATGCAGTGCCCGAAGACGGATTCGATGGCGTCACCGTGCAAGACATGGTCGATACCGACGGCTATGAGCTCATCGTAGGTAGCAGTGTCGATGCCCAGCTCGGTCCGGTCTTGCTCTTTGGCACGGGCGGCTCACTCGTTGAGGTGTTCGAAGACCGCGCACTGGGACTGCCGCCGCTGAATACGACGCTGGCCCGCCGCATGATGGAGCAGACCCGCATCTACGAAGCGCTGCAGGGCGTACGCGGACGCGATGCCGTCGATCTGGATGCGCTGGCCTCGCTCATGGTGCGGTTTAGCCAGCTGGTTGTGGAGCACCCGCGCATCAAGGAGATCGACATCAACCCGCTGCTGGCCGACGGCGATCGCCTGGTGGCCCTGGATGCACGCGTGGTGCTGCACCCCAGCGACACGCCAAATGAGGCGCTTCCGCACCCGGCCATCCGCCCGTACCCGCACCAGTACGAAGACACCTGGACCACTGAAGAAGGGCGCGAGGTGCGCATCCGCCCGATTCGTCCGGAAGACGAACCGAATCTGGTCGACTTCCACAAGGCGCTGTCGGAGCGAAGCGTGTACCTGCGCTACGCCAGCCTTATGAAGCTGGATCAGCGCGTGGCGCACGAACGGCTGTCGCGCCTCTGCTTCATTGACTACGACCGCGAGATGGCGCTGGTGGCCGAGCGTCCGTCCGATATGGACGGGGACGACACGCCCAAGATCGTTGGCATTGGTCGCCTCACGCAGCGTCCGGGCCACAACGAAGCCGAGTTCGGGATGCTCGTCATCGACACCGTGCAGCGCGAGGGCATTGGCACTGAGTTGCTGCGCCGCCTGGTACAGATTGGCGAAGACGAGGGCCTCGACCGCATCACCGCCGACATCCTGAAGCAGAACCGCGCCATGCAGCGCGTCTGCGAGAAGCTGGGCTTCGAAATCATCTACCCAAAAGACCACGCCGACGAGATGGTGAAAGCAGTGCTGGAGCTGGAATAGCGCTGCATTTTCGGTCTGGCATTTCCGTTCGTAGGGACACGGCGCGCCGTGTCCCTACGTCTGGTTTGGGGCCGGTTGTCGGAGGTGTAATCGACTCCCCCCTGCTCCTCGTCGATGAACCGGACGACTCGGCGATGGTCTGTGTGGGCAAGGACGCAGCCGGCAACTGAATGTCCGACGCGTCGGGGTTGAAGTTGAGCATCACCTCTAACACGCCCTCCTTCGTATCCTCCTGCATAAGCAGGTGACGCAGCTTGCTGGCGTTGCGGAAGCCCTTGAAGTAGCCGCTGTAGTTTTTGCGCATCTCCAGGACGCCGGTGCGCTCGCCCAGCCATTCGCATTTGAGCGACAGGTGCTCGGCCACGACCTGTACGCGTTCCTCCCACGACGGACGCGGCGGCACTTCGCCGGTCTCCATGTAGACCTTCGCATCGCGGAAAATCCACGGGTTGCCGATGGCGCCGCGCCCAATCATGACGGCATCCACGCCGGTTTCGGTGAACATGGCGTCGATGGCTTCGGGGTCGAGCGCATCGCCGTTGCCAATGAGCGGAATGCTGCGCAGGCCCTCTTCCTTGATGCGCCGCAGCCAGTGCCATCGGGCCTCGCCGCCGTACTGCTGCGAGCGCGTGCGGGCATGCACCGCAAGTCCGGCAATGCCGATGGCCTCCAGTCGGCGGGCCACATCGAGAATGCGAATGGAGTTGTCGTCCCACCCCAGGCGCGTCTTGACGGTGACCGGACGCGTACTCGCCTCGATGACGGCTTCGGTGATGCGCTCCATCTTGTCGAGGTCGCGCAGAATGCCCGCGCCGCCGTCTTTGGACACGATCTTGCGCACCGGACATCCAAAGTTGATGTCGATGAGATCGGGCTCGGCGGCGTCTACGCGCGGGGTGGCGCGGCGCACTTCGTCGATCTCGCCGCCCCACACCTGAATGCCAATGGGCCGCTCTTCGGGGAAGATATCGAGCTTCTGCGTGGCATCCTCCACCCCACGATTGAGCCCCGCCGACGACACAAACTCGCTGTAGAGCATATCTGCACCAAGCCGCTTGCAGATCATCCGGAAGGGCGGGTCGCTCACGTCTTCCATGGGCGCCAGCAGGAGCGGGAACTCTCCGAGGTCAATATTGCCTATCTTTGCCATTTTTCAGGCTGCA
>CAZBTM010000250.1:0-4382 GCA_964494425.1 uncultured Rhodothermales bacterium
CATGATCGCGCCCGTCTCGGTCTGCCACCACGTGTCGATGATCGGGCAGTTGCCGTTGCCCACCACATTGTAGTACCAGCGCCAGGCCTCCGGATTGATCGGCTCGCCCACGGTGCCCAGCAGGCGCAGCGACGAGCGGTCGGTCGATTCGACAAACTCCTCACCCTGCCGCATGAGTGCGCGAATGGCGGTCGGCGCGGTGTAGAAGATGGTCACGTCGTGCTTGTCGACCACCGTCCACAGGCGCGAGGCATCGGGGTAGGTGGGCGTGCCTTCGAAGAACACCTGCGTGCCGCCGTTGACGAGCGGACCGTACACCATGTAGCTGTGCCCGGTAATCCAGCCGACATCGGCAGTGCACCAGAAGACATCGTCGTCGTGCAGATCGAAGACATATTCGTGTGTCATGCTGGTGTACACGAGGTAGCCCCCGGTGGTGTGTAGCACGCCCTTCGGCTTACCGGTTGAGCCTGAGGTGTAGAGAATGAACAGCGGATCCTCCGCATCCATCGGCTCGCAGGGGCAGTCGGCATCGACGGTTTCAAGCGCTTCGTGATACCACACGTCGCGGTCGTCGTCCCAGTCGATATCGCCACCCGTGTTTTGCACGACCAGCGTGTGGGTGACGTCGGGGCACTGCTCCAGCGCTTTGTCGGCATTGTCCTTTAAGGGCACGCGCTTCGTACCGCGCTTGCCCTCATCGGCGGTAATCAGGTAGTGGGATTCGCAGTCCTGGATGCGGTCGGCCAGCGCATCGGGCGAGAACCCGGCAAACACCACTGAGTGCGGGGCCCCGATGCGGGCGCAGGCCAGCATGGCGTAGGCTGCCTCTGGAATCATGGGCAGGTAGATGGTCACGCGATCGCCCTTCTCCACACCGTGCGATTTCAGGATGTTGGCAAACGTAGCCACGCGCTCCTGTAGATCGCTGTAGGTGATGTGCTCCGGCTCATCGGTATTGGGATCGTTCGGCTCAAAGATGATCGCCGTCTGATCTCCCTTGCCATTTTCTACGTGCCGGTCGATGGCGTTGTAGCAGGCATTAGTAACGCCGCCCTCGTACCACTGAATGTGCACATTTCCAGGTTCATACGACACGTTTTTTACCGTATCATACGGCTCAAACCAGTCGATCCGGCTGGCATGCTCACCCCAAAAGCCCTCCGGATCCTCGATGGATCGCTGATACATGGCTTCGTACTCCGCCTCCGACCCGACATGCGCGCGGGCTCGGAAGTCATCAGGCGGCGGATACATGTCGTCGCGCCCGGAATACGCCGCTGTTACCTGAGAGGATTTGTCGCTCATAGTCGAGTCTTGGCTGTCTGTTAAGGAAGCATTTCGTTTGATTACTACTCGGTAATTAAAGCCCGAGCATCGACCCCAACATCCGTCGCTCATCGGTTTATTGGAAGCGCTTTTGTCAATTGTTTACCGAAACGTAATCAATAGAGAAGACGGTGTCAAGAGATGATGTGGTTTTTTCGGAGAGGAGATGGCGCTTCTGTCTGTGGGGCCTCCCCCCGCCTCACATCGGCAGACTACTCGTTGGCCGGGGCAACCGGGAACGCAAACCGGAGGGCCGATCCCCCGGTCTCGGTCTGCTCGACCCAGAGTTGCGCGTCGTGCTGGTCGAGCAGCGCATGCAGGGTAAGCTGCATCATGGTGGTGCCCCACGGAATGGTGGCATCTTTCCATCGCTCTACGCGTGCCTCAGTGACAGTTTGTCCGTCGGCAGCACGCAGGTCAAGCAATGCCACCGAATCGGAGCGCTGTACACAGATCGTGAGCGCGGTGCAGCGTGTGGCATGCACAAAGCGATCGCTCACGAATGTAAGTCCCTGCTTGAGCATGGTCGGGTCCAGGTGCACGGTGAGCGCACTCGGAGATGGGACCGTGGATACAGGTACGTCGGTGGCGTCCTGCACAGCGGTTTGCGTCCATGTGAGCAATGCGGCCCCGCCCATCGGCTCCAGTGCGCGGCGCGTGCGGTACATGGCAGTGTAGGCGGTACTGGCATCGTCAATCAGTTCGGTGAGGCGAATGCCCTGGCCTGCAATTACATCCGTAAACTGAGCGGCTGCATCCGCCCCCATCTGCGGATACTGTTGCATGGTTTCAACCGCAGCGCGGATGCTGGCCAGCGGCGTCCGCATCGACGCAATGAGGTGACGCAGCAGATCATGGCTCGTGTCGCGGCGCGGTGCGGGGGGCGCCGTACTGCGCACCAGCCAGTGCGGCGTGCTCTCGGGCACGATGCGCGTGGCCTGCATGCGGCGCGGTGCATCGCCCAATTGCACGATGACCGTGGGCGTGTCCGTTGAGGCCGCCTCCTGCAGCTGCTGCCAGGCGTCGGCATCAATCCATTGCGTAATCGACGCCCCGTGGAGCTGCGCCTGAATAGCATCGGGAGCGCGAACGTTGGGTACCAGCACACGTGCCGCTTCGTCGTTCCAGGCTTGCACGGTGGCACCGGACGTGCACACCAAAGCTGGGCCTGTCATCGTGTTCAGCAAAGCATGCTGCCAGGGCGTCATAGTGTCGAATCCAACCAGATTAGGTACAACAAAAGACCGTGCATCAGGACAACGAAATCGAGCCCTTCTCTTCAATGGTGCCGTGGCCCATCGCGTCGTTCGAGCGAGCGAACAGAGGACCGTTCGCTGCAGCGGTTATGATTTGATGTGAATCAGGGGCCGTCTGGGTGCAGGCTACGCATCGGGCAGGTAGCGGCGGGCGGTTGTTACCACATCGGCCACGGCGAAGGGCTTGGTGATGTAGGCGTCGGCCCCCATGGCGTAGCCCTTTTCGATGTCTACCTCGCGGCCTTTTACCGTAAGCATGATGATGGCGATGTCGTTCCCGCTGGGCCGCTCGCGGATGGCGTGGCACAGATCGTACCCGTTGCGCGAGGGCAGCATCACATCGAGCAGAATGAGGTCGGGGCGCTGGGCCGCAATGGCTGGCATCACCTTCGCCCCATCCGACACAATCTGCACCGAGCAGCCCTCCTGCTCCATCAGAAACTTGAGGGGCGTTACAATGCTGGGCTCGTCTTCCACAATAAGCACATGAGGCATAGCGCGCACGTCGTTAGGAAACAGAGGCTTCGTAATCTGAGCTTGGTACAGATTCAGGGGGATGCGCAGGCACCTGCACGGTGAAGGTGGCGCCTGCTCCGGGCGTACTCTTCACGGTGAGCGTGCCCCCGTGCCGATGCACAATCTGGCGGGCAATGGCGAGGCCCAGTCCGCTCCCCGCTTGCGGACCCACACGGTTGCGAGCCTGCCGAAACTTCTCGAAGATGGCGTCCTGCTGGTCTGCGGGGATACCCGGCCCGTTATCGGCCACGGATACGGCGTACGTGTCGTTCGTGCGGGTTATGCGCACGGCCACCTGTGGGTCGGCATCGGTGCTGTACTTGGCAGCATTCGAGAGCAGGTTGAGCAGCACCTGCGTTATGCGATCGCGGTCGATGCGCGCGGGGCACGAGCGGTCGGGGAGCGTGACGTTCAGCGCGATGGCCTGCTGCTCAAACTGCGGACGCACCGCGCTGAGGGCGTTGCGCACCACGTCGCGCAGGTCTACGAGGACCCGATCGAGCACGGGGGTCGCGTCGAGGCGCTCCAGGTCGAGCACCTGGTTTACGAGACGCGTAAGGCGTTCCGTTTCACGCATGATCGTGGTGGCAAACGACCGCTGCTGCTCGGGCGAAAGGTCGGTCGTCTGATGCATGATCTCTGAGATCGCCCGGATGGCGGTAAGCGGGGTGCGGAGCTCGTGCGATACCGTTGAGACGAACTCGTCCTTGAGGTGGTCGACCTCTTTCAGCTTCTGATTGGCGGCGCGCAGCTCTTCGGTCGCGGCTTCCAGCTCGGCCTTCTTGTGCTCCAGCTCGCGGCTGTATGCCATGAGCTGCTGCGTCTCGTCCAGAATGTCCATCACCTCGCCAATGTGCAGCGGCTTGGCCTGGGCTACGGATCCCATGACGGCTTTGGCACTGGCGGCCCCAATGGCCCCGGCAAGCAGCGTCTCGACGTAATCGACCAGTTCCTCGTCGGCGCGCTCGGGCAGGGCTTTTAGGTCGTGGCGTGTGCGGTAGCGCTGCAGCGCGCGGTCGGCCGCACGCCACCCCAAGAAGCGGCGCAGCAGCGCGCGCAAGTCGGCCAGCGGGGCCGAGCCCCTCCACGACGCAGCGCCCTGCGGACCCGCGTGGCGAAAAACATCGACGAAGCGGCTGGCCTGGCTCTGCTCTATGACGCTGGGCCGCGTGGCCAGGGAGCCCACGACGTACAGTCCGCCGTTCGCCAGCATCGTCCAGAAGAGCGTGTGGGGCACCGGGTTGAGTTCGCTCATCCCCAAGAGCGCGTACGGGCGCAGCG
>CAZBTM010000251.1:0-4370 GCA_964494425.1 uncultured Rhodothermales bacterium
CGAGGTGACCGACAAGCTCACCATCCGTCCCGAGTACACGTTCATGCGCTACCTGGCGCAGCAGCCCGGCGGACTCACGGATACGCAGTTCGAGCGCGACCCGAGTCAGTCGAATCGGGAGCGCAACTGGTTTCGGGTGAACTGGAATCTCTTCGCGCTCCAGGCCGACTATGCGCTCTCGGGGGTTACCACCCTGAACACGCGGTTCTTTGGCCTCGTGGCCGGGCGGGATGCGCTGGGCAACCTCCAACGCATCGACCGGCTGGACCAGGGCGGGCCGCGCGACCTGCTCAAAGACGACTTCCGCAACTTCGGCAACGAAACGCGGCTCATCCACCGCTACTCGCTGCGCGACGGCATCTCGGTGCTGCTCGCCGGCACGCGCTACTACCAGGGCTTCACCCACCGCCGCCAGGGGCTGGGCCCGGCAGGCGACGACCCCGAGTTTGCCTACCGCACCCCCGACAACCTCGAAGGCTCCGACTTCGACCTACCGAGCCGCAACGTGGCCGTCTTCGCCGAGAACATCTTCAACATCACGCCCCGCTTTAGCCTGACGCCGGGCGTGCGCTTCGAGTACATCCGCACGCAGGCCGACGGCTACTATCGCAACCTGGTTGAGGACCTGGCGGGCAATACGCTCATCGACGAGCAGATTCAGGAAGAGCGCGACCGGGCCCGCTCGTTTGTCTTCTTCGGACTCGGGGCCAGCTACAAGCATTCGGATGCACTGGAGATCTATGCCAATGCGTCGCAGAACTACCGTGCGATCACATTCAACGACATCCGCGTGAGTCTGGGAAGTCTGGAGGTCGATCCTGACCTGCAAGACGAGCGGGGCTACAACCTCGACCTGGGCGTGCGTGGAACGCTGGATCGCCTCTTCAGCTACGATGCCACGCTCTTCCACCTCGCCTACAAAGACCGCATCGGCACGGTCTTGCGGACCGAGCCCAACCCGCGCTTCAACAACCTGGTCGATCGCACCTTCCGCTTCCGCACCAACATCGCGGATGCGCGCATCGTCGGCCTCGAATCGTTCGGCGAGCTCGATCTGTACAAAGCGCTGGTCGATCGCAACAGCGATACGCGCCTTTCGGTCTTCTCGAACGTGGCGCTTATATCGGCCACCTACACCGATTCGGAAGAGCCCGGCATTGAGGGCAACGAGGTGGAGCTGGTGCCCACCGTGAATGCCAAGGCGGGGCTGACGGTAGGAGTAGGCGGATTGGAGGCCACGTACCAGTTCACCTACGTGAGCGATCAGTTCTCGGATGCCTCGAACGCGCGCCGCACGCCTACGGCCATCGAAGGCATCATTCCGTCGTATCACGTAATGGACCTGTCGGCCGAGTACAGCACCGGCTATCCGGGCCCCGGCATCATCCCGGCCACCGCGCGCAACTTCTACGTGTCGCTGGGGCTTACGCTGTAGGCAGCTGCTGGAAGCGAAATCTGTGCTATCGCTCGTTACGTTGCCCCGGCGTCCGAACTCGTTTTCTTTTGCTTTAGCAATGGAGGCGAGGGCGACCTACAACCCCACCGCAACTCCTTCACGTCGCGGATCGGCGCTTCCGTAGTAGGTGGCGGTGCCGTTTTCGTCGTAGCGAACCCGGACGCCATGCGCACGCCCCCAGCGGTCGCGTACGTTGAGCGGCCAGCCGCGCGCCTCCAGATTCTCCTGCACGTCCAGCGCAAAGCCGTGGCGCTCCAGCCAGATCGACCGCGGCTTCCACTGGTGATGAAACCGCGGCGCCGTAATCGCCTGCTCGATGTCCATGCCGTGGTCGATCACGTTCATGATGACCTGAAACACCGTCGTGATGATGGTGGGCCCACCCGGCGAGCCAATCACCAGATGCAAGCGCCCGTCCGGGTTCTCCACAATGGTCGGCGTCATGGAGGATAGCATCCGTTTTTGCGGGGCCACCGCATTGCGTTCGGATCCCACCAGCCCAAACTGGTTGGGCACTCCCGGCTTTAGGCTGAAGTCGTTCATCTCGTTGTTTAAGAAGAACCCCGCGCCATCCACCACCACCTTGGAGCCATACGAACTGTTAATCGTCGTCGTTACGCTTACGGCCTGTCCGTCCGCATCGACGACCGAGTAGTGCGTGGTCTCCATCGACTCGGCGCCAGGCGGCGTGCCGTGCGCTACCGAGTCGGTCGGTGTGATGCGGTCAGGCTGCACATCGGCCATGCGGGTGCGCATGTACGCCGGATCCATCAGTGCGTCGACCGGGACGTCTACGAAGTCGGTATCGCCCATCCACTCTGCGCGATCGGCAAAGACGCGGCGCATGGCCTCGCCCAGGTGGTGGACCGTCGCGCTGGCGTTGAGTCCATTACCGGCGACATCGTAGGTTTCGGCGGCGTTCAAGAGCTGGGCCAGCGCAACACCGCCTGAAGAGGGCGGGCCCATCGAAATGACGCGGTGGTCGCGGTAGGTGGATACGACCGGCTCGCGCTCGACCGCGGTGTACGACGCCAGGTCTTCGTGGGTGATCAGCCCGTCGCCACGCTGCATCTCGGATACGATCAGGTTGGCCGTGGGGCCCTCGTAGAAGCCAGCGCGTCCGTTCTCGCGGATGCGAATGAGCACATTGGCCAGATCGGACTGGCGTAGCGTCTGCCCCGGCTCGTAGCGTCCGCCCTGATCGCCTTCAGCGCCAAAGTAGCGACGCGTGCTGGCAAACTGGTTCAAGTCGTCTTGCGCGCTGTTGAGCGCTTTGGCCTGGGTGGGGAGCAGCTCGAACCCATTGATAGCCAGCTCGATAGCCGGGGCCATGACTTCGGCGCGAGAGAGCGTGCCGTACTCCTCAAGCGCATGCAAGAGCCCGTCCACGGTGCCCGGCACGCCCGAGGCCAGGTGGCCGCGACGGCTGCGGGCGCGCACGGCATTGCCACGGGCATCCAGATAGACATCGGGAGTAGCTGCGGCAGGGGCGGTTTCGCGGTGATCAATCGTGGTGGCGGTGCCGTCGGGCTGGCGCAGCACCAGGAACCCGCCGCCGCCCAGGTTGCCCGCCCGCGGGTACACTACGGCCAATGCAAAGCCGACGGCGACCGAGGCATCGACCGCATTGCCGCCCTGCTCCAGGATCTGGCGTCCGGCTGCGGCAGCAGCAGGGTGTGCGGCCACGACCATGCCTTCTTCGCCATACTCGGGCGTTGCGGTTAGAGAGGTGTGTGCGTTTGGGCTTAACGGTTCGTCACCCGACGGCAGGGCATAAGCAGGAGCCGGGTGGGCGAGCGCTATGCATAGGAGAGCAGCAACGACCAGGCGAGGCAGAGCGAGACCGCGGGTTGGCATAGGCACAGCGGGAGGTCAGGCAGAAAAGCAAAAAAAGACAGAGCTCATCAGGCGCAGTTATGCGCCTTCGGGGGTTACGCGTCCTCGGGTTTCGGCATGATGTAGGCCATCCCAAAATAGATGAGAGCCAGGTTGCCTCCTGAGATGAACAAGCCCACCAGAAAGGCGGCGCGCACCAGCGTAACATCGAGCCCAAAGTACTCGGCAAGTCCAGCGCACACGCCAAAGAGCTTCTTCTCGGAAGAGCGGCGCAGCTTGTTGGGAGAGGATGACGTGTCGTTCTGTTCAGCGTCGAGCGCCTCGCGGGCCTCGCGCAGTTTGGCTTGCACCCGTTCCTCAACAGAGGCGGATGACGACTTTCCATCAGACGAAGACGATTTGGATGACGAGCGCTTCTTCTTGCGTCCGGAGAACACCCCGAATCCAATGAGAGCCATCATCATCCCCACCATACCGATGCCCAGGCTTGAGCCCAGGAATCCCATCGATGTAAACTCGGCAATAAGGTAGAGCGCCAGTACGAGCAGCATGCCCACGCCAGTAGCGGTGGCAATGCGCCCAAAGCGGTCAGAGGAGCCGCCTGCAGGAGCGTCCAGCAGGTGGTCGAGCTCCTCGTCGGTGAAGTCGCTAAGCTCGGCATCGTCGAGCGGCGAGAACGACGGGTCGGAGGTGCGGTCGTCTGCATGGGAGCGCGAGGACGAGCGGGGGCGGTTACGGGTTGGCATGGGAGGCAGAGCGCGTGTGGAAAAACAGCGAGCGCAGATACAGGCGAAGTACGAATGCTATGACAGGCGCGACTGCTTCGATGTGCGGAGCAGCGGGCCAACGGTTTCCGTTTCGGTGACGACGTACTGCACCGGCACATCGTGGTCATCCGACGGCACGGTATCGACCAGGCAGGCGTCGAATGCAAGCGCGAGGGTGACGGCGTCAAGGTCAGCCAGAAAGCGATCGTAGAACCCGCCGCCGTGTCCAATGCGATGGCCGCGCCGATCCACACCGAAGGCGGGTACAATCACGAGGTCAATGGCACTGGGGGCCACGCGGGGGCCGTCCA
>CAZBTM010000252.1:0-3514 GCA_964494425.1 uncultured Rhodothermales bacterium
GCATTGTTGGCGGCACGCAACGCGACGCCCGCCTCGAATCGGGGCTGCGCCTGGACCTCGAAGGCGACCTCACCGACGAGGTGTCCGTCCGCGCCACCCTCACTGACGAGGACACGCCCATCCAGCCGGATGGCACCACGCAGCGCCTGAGCGAGTTCGACCGCGTCTTCATCGAAATCGATGCGCCGCCCGGCACCGCCCAGCTCGGCGACGTGGAAGCCTCATTTCAGAAGAGCCCGTTCGCCTCCTACGATCGCCTCTTGCAGGGCGGACAGCTCCGCAGCAGCACCTTTAGCGCAGGCCCAGCGCAGGTGCAGGCGCAGGCCGTGGGGGCAGTTGCGCGCGGACTCTTTCGCCGCCAGGAGATCGACGCGGACGATGGCGTGCAGGGCCCCTACCGGCTGCGCGGACGCGAGGGCGAGCCGTTTATCGTGATTACGGCGGGCTCGGAGCGCGTCTTCCTGGATGGCGAGCGCCTGGAGCGCGGCGAGAGCAACGACTACGTGATCGACTATGCGCGTAGTGAGATTACCTTCACCGCCGATCGGCTCATCACCTCCGATCGGCGCATTACGGTCGAGTTTCAGTACACCGCCACGCCGTTTACGCGCTCGCTCCTGGGCACCGAGGCCGACGCCGCCCTCTGGCGCCGCAGCGATGGCAGCGCCCGCCTCGAAGTGGGCGCCACCGTTCTGCGCGAAGCCGACGGCGGCGACTTTGCCGCGGCACTGGGCCTCTCGCCCGAAGACTCCACCGCCCTCGCCAACGCCGGCACCAGCACCGTCACGCGCAGCGGCGCCACCCGCGTGGAGTTCGACCCCGAAGCGCCCTTCGTGCAGTACCGCCGCGACACCGTCGACGGGCCCGACGGCACACCCGACACCATCTTCGTGGCACTCACAGAACGTCCCGATGGAGACGAGCCGGTCTTTCGGGTGCAGTTTACCCGCGTGGGGCCGGGGCAGGGCAGCTACCAGCGGGGCGGAGCGCAGCAGAACGGCATCGCCTACACGTACGTGGGAGCCGGGCAAGGCCGCTACACACCCGAGCGTCCGCTACCGCGCCCGCAGGCACAGCGCGTGGTCGACCTGCGCGCTGCCACGGAACCGTGGCCGGGGTGGCGGCTTGCGGGCAATTGGGCCCAGTCGCGGGTCGACGCCAACCGCTTTGCCTCCGGACCAGACACGCAGACGCAAGCGCATGCCTATCGCATCCGCCTGAATACAGACCCGCAGCCGCTCTCGGTAGGCGGATACGACGCGGGTACGGTCCAGGCGCAGGCCACACGCGCGGTGCGACAGGCCCAGTTTGAGCCCTTTGAGCGCGGTCGGTCGGTCGAGTTCAACCGCCGCTGGAACGTAGAGCGCACGGGCGCGGAGCTGCCCGACACGCTGCAGGCACAGGGCCGCGAGTCTATCAGCGAGATCGCCACCACCTGGGCCCCCACCGACGCCGCGGCGCTCTCGGGCGAGTGGGGACGGCTTGCGGTGGGGCAGGCGTTTCGCAGCACGCGGTGGCAGGGTCGGGCACAGTACGCGCCGCAAACTGGGCTGCGCGGCGAGTACACCGGCACATGGATCGAGAGTGCACGCTCAGAAGAGCAGGGCCGATGGATCCGCCAGACCGCTCGCCTGGCCCGCGCCGGGGCGACGACCTGGCGGCCCGCGCTGGACGGTCGGTTCGAGCGCCGCATGCAGCGCAACGGGGCTGGGGCCCTACAGCGCAACTCGTTTCAACTGTGGGAGGTCGAGCCGCGCCTCACATTCGATCCGGCGCAGTGGACCCTCACGGCGCAGGGCGGGCTGCGCGTGGAGCAAGAAGCCGCCGAAGAGGCGCTGCAGCCATCTGCGCAGGCATGGCAGGCCGGACTCAGCGCCGACTACGCCGGCTCCGGCGCCACGCGTGTTCAAGTGGAAGGCCGCTACCGCACCCGCAGCGTGCGCGAGTTCTTCCGCCTGAACCGGCAGGCCCGCGACAGCGAGACGCTGCTCGTGCGCGCCGAACTGGCTACCACAGCCGCCCAGCGCGCAGTGGACCTGGACGTGTCGTATCAGGGGCAGACCGAGCGCACGCCCACCGTGCAGGAAACGTTCATCCGCGTAGGCCCCGAGCTGGGGCAGTTCGTGTGGACCGATGCCAACGACGACGGCATTCCGCAGATCGATGAGTTCATCCCCGAGACCACGCCGGGCGAGGGCGAATACATCCAGTCGTTTGTCCCGTCGGATTCGCTGGTGCCGGTGGCCAATGTGCAGGCGCAGATGCAGCTTCGGCTGGATCCGGGCCGCGTGTGGGACGATGCGTCGTCGCCCGTAGCCCGCGCCCTCTCGGTGGTGCAGAGCCGGAGCGAAGCGCGCATCCAGGAGCAGACCGAGTCGCCCAACCTGTGGGGCGTCTACCTGCTCGATCCGCGCGAGTACCGCCAGCCGGGGCAGACCGTGAACGGGCAGCTGGAGCTACGCCAGACGCTGGATCTGTTTCCGCGCCGCAGCCGCGCCGGCGGCACCCTGGAATGGACGCAGCGCCGCCGCCTCGACGACCGCTCGGCGGGGCTGCAAGAAGCGTTTCAGCAGGCGTGGAGCGCCACCACGCGCTGGCGTCCGGTGCGTCCGTGGCAGGTGCAGCTCCAGGCCGAAACCGAGCGCGACCGCTCCATCAGCGAGGCGTTCGAGTCGCGCAGCTACGACATTCGCACATGGCGCCTGCAGCCCGAATCCGAAATCGACCTGACCCCCGCGTGGCAGCTGCAGGTGCGTCCGTCGTGGGCCCAGAAGACCGATCGCCGGGGCACGCGCCGGGCCACCGTGTGGCGCGCACCGGTCGAGGCCACCTGGCGCCGCGCGCGCCAGGCCCGGCTGAGCGCCCAGGCCGAAGTCGCCCACATCGCGCTGCAGGGGGATGCACAGGGCCGCGCCCTCTTCGAACTCACCGACGGACGCGGCGCGGGCACCTCGTACCTGTGGGGCCTGCGCGGGCGCTACGTGTTTTCGGATCTGCTGCAGGGCTCGCTCCGCTACAACGGACGCGCCCCTGCCGCGGCCGATGTCATCCACACCTTCGAGGTCGAACTCACCGCCACATTCTGATCGCAGCACCCCGAACGGTTCGCCGTGCACAGGCGTATGCCTTCATAAACAACTCAAGTTGCAGGGTATGATACAACACCAACACATGTTGTCATTCTGAGGAGCGGGCACCGCGACGTGAGAATCTTGCTGCAGAACCAATACCATTACTATTCCTCCATAAGCCATATGCTAGAAAACCCCCATAGGCAAAGTTGTGAGTTGAATATGAGCATCCTTAATCGCACACGAGTAAGATCAGGATTACTGCTGTCTGAACGCGCTATTTCTTAGGAAGGATGATTGTCAAGATAGCGCGTGAGTTCAGTAATCCCTTACTCGCTAATCAACCTGCCCTGCACGCAGTCTTTTAAGGAGCGCTTACGCGACGAGTTCTGCTACAGGGCCTGCATTGTGAATCTCAACTCAAACTTTAGCCTATTAAAAAA
>CAZBTM010000252.1:3524-4368 GCA_964494425.1 uncultured Rhodothermales bacterium
CCGCCAAAACGAGTGCGCCTTCAGCACCTGCCTGCAGCGTCGCTGCGGGCCAATCTGTCGTCGGCCTCTGCCCATTTTCGGGAAAATGCCACCCACAACCACTGTGCCACATCCTAATTTTTATGGATACGCAGCGTAGAACCAAGGAGTTAGCAGATGTCGTCGGACCCCCGGGGGAAATACGCTACCGGAGGGTGACGACATCGGGCGCGCCCAATCATCGCCAAATCGCGGCCTATTTGCATCTAAGCGGGCTACATGGCATATTCCAACAGGCTTTTAATCGCACCTTTGAGGCATTGAAATTTACTTTTAGCTCGGTGTGCGGCGCGTCTTCGTCGACTTTTAATCGCACCTTTGAGGCATTGAAATCGTGTAACCTCCTCGCGGCGCTGGGCTTTGACCAGTCTTTTAATCGCACCTTTGAGGCATTAAAATTCATTTTCTGTGGGCCTCCAGGGGTCTGTACATTACTTTTAATCGCACCTTTGAGGCATTAAAATTTTCCCCTCAGAGGCGGAAGGCACCGAAGCGGACCTTTTAATCGCACCTTTGAGGCATTGAAATTTGTGAGCGTCATCGGGTACATGATGCATCCCGACGCCTTTTAATCGCACCTTTGAGGCATTGAAATCCTGCATACTGCGGGCTGATTGCCTTCTTGGCGTAACTTTTAATCGCACCTTTGAGGTATACGTAACGTCCCAGGGCCCTGGGACGCCGTTGTAAAGCCGCCTTCGCATGCAGACGGGGCGCATGAGTTTGAGATCGTGCTGCTTCGCGTGGCAGATGCCGCTCCGTATGGCAGCGCATTGCTCCAGGCGACGCAGGCCCTGCGTCGTTA
>CAZBTM010000253.1:0-4363 GCA_964494425.1 uncultured Rhodothermales bacterium
CCCGAGACAGAAGGCATCGGCGATTTTGTGTGCAACGACCGGTAGGGGCGGCTACGTCACAAGCATAAAAAAACCGGGTAGCGATTCAATGGTATGTAATTGTTATATGGCCGACATCATCGGAGCCACACAACCCCCTCTGTCTATCGACATCTCCCCCTTGGAAAAGGGGGAGAAACCCGAAGGGAGAGGGGGTTCGAACAAAGCAAACCTACATTCTACGATAGCCTTATCACTTAGCGTCTACCCACTACCAAGAACCGCAGGGACACGGCACGCCGTGTCCCTGCCTCTTTGTAGCAGTGCCTGTTTTTCACCTCGGCACTTGCCTGCACATCCCCCTTGCAGACGCTACAGCCGCAGCCCCACAGCAGTCGTGAGCACATTGTTGGCGCTGCCGATGGCATAGTCGGCGTTGAGGCGGAAGATAGCGACGGTAAACGAGAGTCCCGCCAAGGCCCGCGTCTTGTTCGCCGCCGTCTGGCTGATGTCAATTCCAACCGGGTCGTCGGCCCCCGGCGGGTTGAACGTATAGCTGTAATCCATTTCGAAGCGTTCGTACTGCACGCCGCCGTACAGGGTCAGCGGCAAGACGGGAATGCCACGGCTGGCGTGCAGGTTGACGGCCCATCCTGAGGCACTCACCACTTCCTGGCTCTCAACACGATCATCGACCTCGAAATCATTTTCGAGAGCGAACTGGGTGTACGCCCCCTGCACCGCCAGCTTCAGCGGCAGCGGCACCGGAATCCACTGGTTCAGGTCGTGACGCAGTGCCAGCCCAAACAGGCTGACCTCGCCGTAGCTACCGCCCCCCGCCGACAGGTTCGACTTGGGGAAGTAGCGGATCTGTGCGTCTGTGCCAAAGACGGTACCGATACCCAACTGCGGCATCACCAAGGGCGCAATGGGCGTGTCGAGCAGGCCGGGTGGCACCGCGTAGGTTTCCGTGCTGCCGTCGTCGGGGTCGGTCACGGTGAAGGTGGCATCATTGGGCGTGTCGGTATCGCCGAAGACGGTGGGAGCGCGGTCGCCATTGAAGGTGATGGTGGTGCCGTCGGAGAGGGTTTCCTGGGAGGGCGGCACGAACGTCTTATCGAGCGAGCCGGTGGGTACCCCGGACACGTTGATCCCTACGTAGATGTTAATTGGGAAGAGCGGCAGAAAGCCGTCATCGGTATCGGCAGTGCGAAAGAGGCCGCTGTTCATGTCGGCCCCAAACGCGTCGGTGAGCGGCTGTACGTAGCCGCTGGCATAGCCCTCGCCCATGAACTCCAGCGTACGGCGCAGATCGCTGAGGTCCGAGAAGTCGCTGTAGTCCTGCGCCTGGGCTGGGGGAACCAACGCAGCCATACTCATCCAACAGGCTGCGACTAATGGGAGAGTCCATCTATGCATAACAGAAAAAGCTGGAAAAATAGGAGGACCATGTGATAAGCTGAAGATAAGCAGCATCCAACCTAACACACAGCCCCTACATGCGCAACGAATGACCAACGTCGTGGCGATGCCCTTCTGCCGCGCTGTTCTATCCGCGTACCCGGCCACTTCATATTGGTAGATACGAGGAGGGAAGACGACCTAACCATACATCCGTTTTGCGTTCATCGTCATGAAAATGCATCGGTCTTTCAATCAGCGTTTTAGTGCAATGAGACAGGCCTTATTGCCGGTTGACACACAGATTGAGACATATACGAAAACATCTGAGACATATACGAAAGCAAGACGGCGCCACATGGTGTATACTGATTGCGCATCAGGCACCCACGAGAGTCGGGAGAGACCCAGTACAGCGTATTTTTCGGTGCGTGTTTGATGCGTTCCATTTTGATTGCGTCTGTAATCTTGTGCAATCTTACATCCGGCATTGGCTTGACACCAGAGAGGGAATGCGCCTTGATTTTCATGCTTGCGTGAGACTTATTGAAGGCGGGGTTCCGCAAAACTTCATTATCCCCCTTTCTGCAAATCGGTCTTTGCGACCGGGGTTATCGGATGCCGCTGTTATTTGATTTGCATATGGCATCCTTTTTCTTCTTTTGAACAGACACATACAACTGCTATGGTAGATCCTTATATCGGTCAAATTTCGATGGTCGGGTTTAATTATGCCCCACAAGGCTGGGCACTCTGCGATGGACAAATCCTCCCAGTCTCTCAAAATACAGCCCTCTTTTCTCTTCTCGGTACGAGGTTCGGCGGCAATGGCCGAACCACGTTTGGACTGCCGGATCTGCGTAGCCGCGTTCCCATGCACCAAGGGCAGGGGCCGGGCCTCAGTCTTCGTCGGCTGGGCGAGAAAGGCGGCGTTGAGGACGTTACGCTGAACCAGCTTCAGATGCCGACGCACGACCATACCGCCACGGTCAAGCCGCGAGCGTCGTCCCAGGTTGCCGATGAGAGCAGCCCTGCCAACCACTTTCCAGCTGTTGAGAC
This sequence comes from uncultured Rhodothermales bacterium, assembly GCA_964494425.1. Lineage (GTDB taxonomy): Bacteria > Bacteroidota > Rhodothermia > Rhodothermales > Salinibacteraceae > Longimonas. The sequence continues at coordinate 2,440 of CAZBTM010000253.1, forward strand.
CACCGGACGCAACCAGATAGATGGATATCGGGCCGACGCAGACGTCGAAATGGGGAGCGCCGAGGTTTTTACGACCAACGCTGGGGGCAGTCAGGCTCATATGAATGTGCAGCCCTTCCAGGTCATCAATTTTGTGATTGCACTGGTAGGCGTCTATCCTCCGCGCAGCTAACGTTCCCCCTCTGCCTCACTTAATAGCTACGATTCAGTTATGTCTACGCTCTCTAAGCGCAAACACTTTGAAGGGAAGGAAGGAATGACCCTCAAGGTGCACCTTGACGAACAAACGACTGCGGAGCTCACCCAGATCGACTACAACGACAAAAGCAATGAGCAGGTCGACGGGTTCTCGGCGGTCTTTGAAGGGCCTGTCGATCAGGCCTTCGACCAAGACCTGCACCGCGTTGAGCACCCCGACGCGGGCCCCGGCGAGCTCTTTCTCGTTCCTGTTGTTGGAGGCGATCCCCAGAAGCGTCATTACGAGCTTACGGTCGCGAATCTGAAGGATAAGCCGCCCGGTGGCGACACGAACGGCGAATAGGCGTCAAAGGACTGTACCGTGGACGTGAAAGACGCACTGGCAGCGCTGTATGTCCTGCTCTCTTACGAGCAGCCCACGTGAGGGGGCAGGACACCGTTGCTAAATCGACTGCCCAACAGCATGCCGGTTAAATACTGCAAACACTCGCTTCATTTTTCTACTGATTCGATCATTTAATTATGCCTTATCTGTTACGCTCTCGGATTACGAGACTCGTTGGCGGCTTAGCTGCCTTGTTTCTTCTGTTCAGTGGACTCACAACGCCGATAGCTGCCCAGAACCTTGTAAGCAATGGTGCCTGCTCTACAGTCGGACCAGCAGGATGGACGAGCAGTAACGTGGACTGCCAAAATGTCTCCGGCATTTTTGACTCCGCACCTGGCAGCGGCCAGATGGGAAGCGACTACTTCGCAACAGTAAACGCAGGCACGGGAAGTGCGACCCAGACCATTACGAACTCGATTGCTGGCGGCGCGACGTACGATTTTGAGGTCTACATTGCAACGTTTGATGGGGCCGATGCTTCGGATGACGGCGTAATCGTTGAACTGCAGTTTCAGGATGGCTCGGGCACGGATGTAGGCACTCCGGTGACCCTCGTGGATACGGATGCCAGCGGTTCATACCCGAGCAGCAGCAGTTGGGAACTGCGATCCCAAAGCGGAATTGTCGCTCCGTCTGGTGCAAGTCAGGCTGTTCTCACGGCTAATTTTGCCCGCTCAGACAATGGCGCCGGTGGTTTTGTCGATACGTTTTTGGACGCATTTTCCCTAGTTCAAACCTCGGCGCCGCCTACCAACTCGCCTCCCACCGCCAGTGGCACCATCAGCCCGACCTCGTTGAATGACAATGCCGGGCCCACGGCTCTCTTTGGCGATATTGATGTGAGTGACTCAGACCCCGGCGAAAACGACCTCGCACTGCGCGTGACGCTTGCCAATGCCTCCGCAGGCGTCATCAACGGCGTTAGTGGCACGACTGTATCCAACGAAGGCGGCGGTGTCTTCCGTGTGAACGGGTCATTTGATCCCACTACTATTGACACCGCGCTCGACAATCTGCGCTTTAGCCCCACCGACAACACGGGGAGTAGCGGCACCTTCAACACGGACATCACGGTTCAGGTGGATGATCAGGACAGCGGCTTTACGGATGTCAGCGGCCCGACGACCGTAACCATCACCCGTGTTAACGACGCGCCCACGATTTCGGACATTTCTGACCAGACGATTGCCGAGGACGCTACGCTCGGTCCCCGCAACTTTACCGTGAGCGATCTGGACGAAGCCGCCAGCACGCTTACCGTAACGGCGTCTTCGGACAATCAGACGCTCGTGCCTGACGGAAACATCACCCTCGGCGGCTCCGGCTCCAATCGCACCC
>CAZBTM010000254.1:0-2599 GCA_964494425.1 uncultured Rhodothermales bacterium
GCCACGGCGCCGGGCGTACCATCAGCGCGCAAGAGATGCCCGCTCAGGCCTCGCTCGATAGCAGCGACGGCGGCGTGCAGACCAAAGATGACGTTGAAGCTGTGGTTAACACCGTGGTCGGCGCCGGGCTCGCATCAAAGGTCGCTCGGATCCGTCCGCTCTCGGTTGTCAGTAGCGACTGACCGGGGCGATACCCCTCTCTTTCGTCCAGGGCGTTGTATGTAGAGCGCCTCTCTCCAAATATGCATCGCCGCTCGGCACATGCTCCAAAGCCGTTTGCCTCCTGTATAAGGCGGTGGACGGCTTTGGATTTGAACCGTATGCTATAGAAGACGCTTGCTGATAAACGCGGCCCTCTAAACCGGACCGCGTCCGCTGCGTGTCGGCATCGGGCTGCTGATGCTGAATCCATGCGCCGTACATCCTGCAGAGTCGCACTGCTTCGCATACCGGTGGCCGACCGGTTATGGCGTTCCAAGAGACCTCAACGGACGTTTATCCGGAAGACGGGTTTGATTGGAGGGACGCCGGTGAAGCAAACCGTCCTTTCCAACGGTCATTCATTTTCGCCGCACAGATGCCTTGGTTTGTGGGTACAATCCTTGCGCCATCCATGACCAACTGGCTACTGTGCAGTTCGGATGCAAAGGTCGCGTTCTTATCCCCCCATGCTGTTGTACTGCGCAGGTGCTTTTTTGCACTCAACTGCTCCCCGATATGGTGGTACGAATACGGATCGCATCGGCGCTACAGCGCACGCACCTGCTGCTCTTGCTTGTGGGACTGCTGGGAAGCATGCCGTACACGGCTACCGCACAGCACACATCGCCTGCCGACTCGTCGGCGCATCAGACCGCGATACACCGGGTCATGCAGGCATTTGAAGAAGGGATGCCCGAGGCGCTGTTCACACCCGCCGCCGATCGCATCGACGTTAGCCTGTTGGGATCGCGGTCATACTACAGTCAGTCGCAAGCGTTTTACGTGATGCGCGACTACTTTCGCCACCATGCCCCCCGCTCGTTCTCCGTTGACCGTACGGCCGAGGCCGATGCCAGCCTGTTTGTCATGGGTACGTACCACCATGCGCAGGCCGACACGCCCGTGTATGTGATGGTCCGTTTCGATGAAGGCACCACAACGTGGGTTCTGCACGAAGTCCGGATTGAAACAGCCTCTCCGTAAATCTCACAGCACGTGGTGCCATAGTAGCGCGCTGTGATGTTGTAGGCTGTGTTGTATGTTGTGCAGCCCCTGTTCGTGCAGCACACCGCCCCTTCTACTGTTAGCGTATGCCCATTTTCTCGTCGCGCTCGCTGCTGTATTGGATGGTTGCCGGTATTCTTGCGAGCAGTGCCATCGTGCTCGTGGGGATGCAGGAGCGCCTCACCTCCAGCGAAGTAGCGGGGCGTGATGCAGAGCAGATTGCCAAGGTGCGCACGGCGGTATCCACGCAGTACCAAGCCCTGCGCACCGATCTGGTGGCACGCGCTGAAATGCTGGCACGCGACTCGACGATCATACGCAGCCTGGACGCCCTGCGCCCCGGCGATCGCCCGCGCAGTCTGGTCGACCATCTCGCGCAGCTTGATGTCCATCCGCGTCGGGCTGTCGAAGTATATGCCCCCACACCGCGCCTGCTGGGGTGGACGGGGTTTAGCATGCCGCTCGACCAGGCCCCCGATCAGGAAGCCTTTCTACAGGATACGCAGGTCGCGGTGGCGCGCCGAGGCGATGTGCAAACAGCGCTGGTTGCCTGGGCCCCCGTGCGTCTTGAGGGACGCGCGGTTGGCGCAGTGCGCGTCATGCAGCAGGTGTATGTCGACCCGCCTGTCCAAAACCGGTTCATTCAGGCCTATCAGCTTAGCGCAGCATGGGGTGCACCGCTGCCGCTTCCTATCAGCATAACCTGGGAGCCTCCCCGTGCGCTGCCCGACTCGGCCACCACGCTGCTGCTTGAGAACCTGCATGGCGCGCCGCTGGGGTATGTGCGCATCGTGCGGCCTCTTCCTGGGCAGTTGCTTCGCATGGAGCGTGAGCGCATTGGGAACGTGCAAAGCGCTGCTGTTGGGCTGCTTTTGATATGGCTGCTGGGCGGCCTTTGCTATCGGTTCTACCATGCCTGGCGCCAGGCCCGCCGCTCCGATCTACGCAGTCTCGCATCCGCTACGATGTGGATGATCGGAGTTGCGGTGGGCATTGTCGTGCTGCGCTACAGCGCCATTGGGCTGGACCTGCCGGCCCGGTGGATGCATGCGGGCAGCGCAGCAGCCCCGCTGTTCGACCCTGCCCACCTGGCATCTGGCATCGGCAGAGGGCTGATGCGCTCCATCGGCGATCTGCTGATCACCGGATGCCTCAGTGCCGTGCTGGGCGCGGGGCTGTTTATGCTGGGCCTGCGATACCGCCTGCCGGTGCCCTGGCGCAACGCCTGGGCGCAACGCTACACGCTGGCGCTCTCCCGCCGCTGGGTGGTACTCTGCACCGTTCTCACAAGCATCCTGCTGGTCACGCTTGGGCTTGGCGCCTCGCTCGCCGTTGCCCATGTGGTTGAGCACGCGGTGCTCGATAGTACGCTCAACTTCTTTGCCCGTACGGG
>CAZBTM010000254.1:2718-4321 GCA_964494425.1 uncultured Rhodothermales bacterium
TCTGCTCCTCACCGGACTCTTCGCAAGTCTGGTCGCGCTCTGGTGGATTGCCACGCGCCTGGTGCTCCTGGCATGGCCCGCTGCCTATCCGCCTACCATACTTGGGATGATAACGTTGAGCAGCGGCGGACTGACCGCTGCGCTGCTCATTGCGGTATTTCATCCCGCTGACGTCGTTGCTCCTACGGTATCCATTCTGCTCTTTCTGGGAACCGGAGGAGTCGCTTTTGTCGGACGCACCTGGCCTCACAACGGACGCGGCCAACTCACCATTCAGCGACTGCTGCCGGCCGCAGTTATTCTGGCCACTGCGCTCTATGCATTGCTCTACGTGGGCATGGACGCCCAACGGCGCAGCCGCATGGCCGAAGCCGCCCAGTCGTTTGCTGAAGGCCGTAACCCACGCCTTCTGTTTGCCCTGCAGCAGATCGTAGAAGGCGTACGCACCGACCTCGACCGCTGGCAAACCCCGTCCATTACCGCCGATAGCCTCGACGCCATTGCCACCGATGCACTCCGTGGATCGCTGCTCACGTCGCTCAGCCCGTACGAGTCGCGCCTCGTTTTGCTTGACTCGGTTGGCACGCCCCAGGCACAGTATGCAACGCCCGGAGTGCGCCCCAGACGCGTACAACAGATGCCCGAAGACGAACGCATCTTCCGGCGAATGCAGACGCTGTACACCCTACGCGGCGGGACCGAACCGGTCGTCATCCCACTTCCAGACGACATCCGGCGCGACCTTCGGAGCAGCTCGGCGGTGGAGTACGTGGGGCTGCAGCGCCTGCAAGGGCCCGGACCGCTCCACTGGGCCATGGTGCGCATTGAGCCGCGGGCTGGTATCGTAGGCAGCGGCAGCGATATTCCGCGCGTGTTCTTGCCCGACGGATCCTACAGCGACCTCTATGCCGACCTTTCGCTTGCTGTATTTGTGGACGGCATCTTGCGCCGCAGTCAAGGTCCCGATGTTGGGGTCGGGCGCCTCCCCGATCCGGTCCGGGCACGCACGCCGCCGGGAGAAGCGGTGTGGACCCGCACGACCGACCGGGAAACAACGTACCTGACCTATTATGCACGCAGCTCTGATGACCGTGTGGTTGTGGCCCGCCTGCCCACCATCATGCCGTTCGACCACCTGTACTATCTATTTCGAATTACCGTGGCCGTGCTCGTGTTGGCGGCCCTGGTCTACCTGGTTGGCGCGCTGCTGCGCTATCGCGCAGGACTTTTGCCGGCCCCGCACGTGCGCTTCCGTGATAAAGTGTTGAATGCGTTTCTGGGGGTGGGGGTGGCGTCTGCCCTCGCCGTGGGCGTTTTGGGCGTGCATGTAGTGGAGGCCGAGAGCGATCGCGGTGTGGAGAGCCAGTTGGCCGATGCCCTCTCGCGCATTGAAGAAGCCTTAGCCCTTCAGGCCCGCAGCGGCGAGCGCATCTTTCGCGTGGTCGACCGCATCGACATGAACGGGCTGGCCGTCCGTATGGGAACTGACTTGGACGTATATGAGGACGGCTTGCTCACCGAAACCAGCCGCCCCCGTCTCGTGGGCGACGGCCTTGTAGAGCCGCGTTTGCCCATGGAGGTGTACCAGGCCCTGCATCTGGAG
>CAZBTM010000255.1:0-4285 GCA_964494425.1 uncultured Rhodothermales bacterium
CCGGGCGGTTATTGAACCTCGCTAAACACGCACCCGACTCCTGTCGGTATGCGCTCGGGATGACCGTTCATACACGGAAAGGAGCCCATGCCATACGATCCGCGCCGCCACAACCGCCAGTCCATGCGGTTGCCCGATTACGATTATGGGCAACCCGGGGCGTATTTCGTGACGATATGCACAAACCGTCACAAACGCCTTTTTGGTTATGTGGATGACCATGCGATGCATGTAAACCAAAACGGACGTGTTGTACGCGAGGAATGGCATCGAACGGCCGATATTCGCGATAACGTGTCGTTGGATGCATTTGTCGTGATGCCCAACCACATGCATGGTATTGTTCAAATCACATTCCGTAGGGGCACGGCGCGCCGTGCCCCTACCACGCATGATGATCGTCAATTCGGAAAACCTGTGCCGGGTTCGCTACCTACCATCATTCGTGCATTCAAATCGGCTGTGACCCGGCGCCTCAATCGGGTCCGCAACACACCAGGGGCCACCGTATGGCAACACGGGTATTACGACCATGTGGTACGCAACGAACACGACTTGGAGCGCATCCGCCAGTATATTCGCGAGAACCCGGCACGCTGGCATGAGGATCGGTACTATCGTTAAGACGCCCCTACCTTCACATCCTCGGGTACGCCGTCGCCGGAGGGCAGGGGGCGGTCTTTGGGCAGCGGCTCGACGCCTTGCTGCTTGAGCAGCACCATGAGCACCGAGATGTCCGCCGCACGCACACCGCTCACCCGCGAGGCCTGGCCCAGGTTGTCGGGTTCGACCTTGCTCAGCTTCTCGCGGGCCTCAATCGAGATGGTATCGAGCGCGTGGTAGTCGAAGTCATCCGGGATGGGCCAGCGCTCCTTCTCCTCCATCTCTTCGACCATCTGCTGCTGGCGGTCGAGATAGCCCTCGTACTTCAGGTTAATCTCTACAAGACGAGGCGCACGTAGCATCCCAGGCGCCTCGGTTACAAGCTTGCTCCACAGCCCCGCATGGCGAATCAGATCCTCCGTATCCACCTGTGGACGCTTGCAAATCTGCAAGATGGGCCCGGCCTGGTCGATAGGTGTGGTGCCCACGGATTCGAGGTAGTCGTTGACCTGTTCGGGCTGTACGCTGGTGGATTCGAGGGCTCGGCGCGTTTCATTGATGGCGCGCTCTTTGGCCTGCATGCGCTCGTACCGCTCGTTGGAGGCGAGTCCGAGGCGATAGCCGATTTCAGTGAGGCGCTGGTCGGCGTTGTCCTGGCGGAGCAGAATGCGGTGCTCGGCGCGTGAGGTAAACATGCGGTACGGCTCGTCGGTGCCTTTGGCGACGAGGTCGTCGATGAGCACGCCGATGTACGCCTCCGACCGTTTCAGCACAATCGGGTCGTGTCCGTTCAGCGTGTGCACGGCGTTGATGCCCGCCATGAGGCCCTGCGCTGCCGCCTCTTCGTATCCGGTGGTGCCGTTGATCTGCCCGGCAAAGAAGAGACCGTCGACGTATTTCGTTTCGAGGCTGTACTGAATCTGATACGGCGGGAAGAAGTCGTACTCGATCGCATAGCCCGGACGCAGCATGTGGGCGTTCTCCATGCCGGGAATGGTGCGCAGCGCCTCGAACTGCACATCTTCGGGCAGGCTGGTCGAGAAGCCGTTCACGTAGACCTCGTGGGTATTGTAGCCCTCCGGCTCAATAAATATCTGGTGACTGCTCTTTTCGGCAAAGCGGTCGATCTTGTCTTCGATGGAGGGACAGTAGCGCGGCCCCTTCGCCTCGATGCGCCCGGTGAACATGGGGCTGCGGTCGAAGCCGGTGCGCAAGAGGTCGTGCGTGTCGGGCGTGGTTTCGGTGAGCCAGCAGCTAAGCTGCTCGTCGACGGAAGGCAGGGCATCCGTCATGAACGAGAACGCGGTGGCATCCGGATCGCCGGGCTGCTCCTGCATCACGCTGTAGTCGAGCGAGCGTCCGTCCACGCGGGGCGGGGTGCCGGTTTTGAGGCGTCCGCTCTCGAATCCGAGCTCGTGCAGGCTGCCGGTGATGCCGCGCGAGGCCCGCTCGCCCATGCGTCCGCCCCCGAAATTGGTCTCGCCGACGTGAATCACGCCGTTGGCGAAGGTGCCGGTCGTAAGCACCACACGGGGCGCGTAGAACGTCTTTCCCAGGCTGGTAGTGACGCCCTCGATGCGCGATCCGTCGTCGGTTGTGGCGAGGTCTACCACCTGGTCGGCACGCATGTAGAGATTGTCGATGGATTCGAGCTCCTCGCGCACCGCAGCAGCGTAGGCGTCGCGTCCGCACTGCGCACGCGGCCCCCACACTGCTGGCCCTTTGCTGGTGTTGAGCATCCGGAACTGGAGTCCAGCGCGGTCGGTGACGCGGCCCATGAGTCCGCCCATGGCATCGATTTCGCGGGCGATGTGTCCTTTCCCGATGCCGCCAATGGCCGGGTTGCACGACATCTGCCCGATGGTGTCGAGCTTCAGCGTGATGAGCAGCGTGCGCGCGCCCATGTTCGCCGCGGCCGCCGCCGCTTCCGAACCGGCGTGACCGCCGCCTACGACGATGACATCGTACTTGAAGTAATCCTGCATAACTGGAGGGTTTGAGCAATCCGCTACAACGAGACAGTCACAGGAAACGACGGCACCCGGTGGGAAGATTCAAGCGCGCCGCTTGCGTCGTAAAACGAGAGCGTGCCCTCGGCGTCGCAGAGCCACACTTCGTCGGCTCCCGCCTCAAAATAGAGCGCCCGTTTTGCCTCCATCTCGGCTTCTGTGTTAGTTGGCGAGAGTACTTCGACACAGATTTCAGGGGCGATGGGCGCGTCGTAGGCCTCCTTGATTTTGTCCCATCGCTCTGCCGAGCACCAGATGGCATCGGCGACCTTCGTGCCCGCGGTGGTGCGGATGGCCATTTCTACAGACGACTCTCCGTCGGGAAGGTGATCTTCAAGCAAACGAGCAATTCGGTATGCGTACTTTCCATGCCAGGCATAGGTCGGACTCATCACGATCTGTCCGCGGGCATTGGTTTCGATTTTGTACGGCAGATCCTGCAAGCTGGGGTCGTTACACAGCTCGGCCCAGGTGCGGGGCGCCGTGCGTGATGCAGGCGGCATAGCGCATGGCGTATCAAGATGAATATTTCGTGGGATGCCAAGCTAACGAGCGGCCCCACGCATGCGATCCGCACCCCGAACAGAACCCGCCTCCTTGCGTGTGAGGTCTCGCACACGGAGCACTGCAGCACGCATCGGACGCCTTTTGTCCGTTCGAGGCGCAGCGTGCATATCCGTTCCTGCTGTTGTCCCAACCATTTCCCCGCGCGTTCCTCATGGCTGATTCTTCGCCCCCCGACCGCTCGCCGCTCATGCGTCATCTGCATGTGCTTATCGAGGCCACACCCGGCGTCCACACCGTCGTGTTTGTTGCGCAGACGCAGTTGGGCAAAGCGCTTGAGGAGGCGGCAGCGCGCATCCGGCCCAGCGTGGGGCTACGGTGCACGACCATTGCCGCGTATGCCCAACGGCTGGCCCAGGCTGATCTGTTGAAAGCGGGAAGCCGCCGCCTGCCGCCTGGCATCGACCAGATGCTCACCGCCCATGCCGTCTACCGCCTCTCGGAGGCCGAACGCGAACAGCTGTTGCAAGGCAGCACCGCCGCCCGCCTCTCGCGGTCGCTCACGCAGACGTTCAGCCTGCTGCGCACCCATGGGGTACAGCCCACAGCATACCAGCATGCCCTGCAGGCTATGGACCGTGCCGCGCCTCCCCAGCACGCTCAGGCCCAGGCTTACGCGCATTATGTAGATGCCCTACAGGCAAACAGCTACTACGACACCGCCGATGTGCTACAGCGCGCCACCGCGCTCGTGCAAGAGGAGAGCGTGCGCGAACCGCGACGCAGCCAGTACGCCATTGTGGACGACGTAGACGTCCCCGGCCACGCCCGCGAGCTGGTTGAGGCCCTGGCAGCGGCCAGCCCGCATTCGCTACACCGGCTGGGTCAGGAGCATCCCACCAAGCAGGCGCCCGTGCTGAGCGCAGCAAAGGTCTTTCCGGAGGCCACACCGCCTGCGCATCCCACGACGGGTCCTACGGCCCAGGCCGTGCATGCCTCCAGCCAAGGCGCATCGGACAACGGCACGAGCATGCTGAGCGCGCCCAAGGCCCTGCGCTTCCGCACGACGGTTGGGCGTGCCGAGGAAGTGCGCACCGTATTTCGCGACATTCAGCGGCGCGGCCTCGCGCTCGACGAGGTCGAAATCGCGTACACCACGCCCGACCCAT
>CAZBTM010000256.1:0-4283 GCA_964494425.1 uncultured Rhodothermales bacterium
CGCCACGATCTCGGCGCACAAGCTCTATGGTCCCAAGGGCGTGGGTGCGCTCTACGTGCGGGGCGGAGCCGCACTACCTCCGCTCATTGAAGGCGGAAGCCAAGAGCGCGATCAGCGCGGAGGCACCGAAAACGTAGCGGGTATGGTGGGGCTCTCCGTCGCGTTGGAGCAGGCATACAGCCGTGCTCCCGATGAGGCCCCGCGTCTGGCTGCGCTACAAGCGAACCTCCTGCAGCAGCTTAACGACACGCTTGGCGACACCATTGTGTGTAACACGCCGCCCGAGCCGGATCACCGCGCGCCGCACATCGTGAACGTAGCCGTGCCGCCGCACAACGATGCCCAGATCGACGGTGAGATGCTCATCCTGAACCTGGATATGAAGGGCGTCTTGGCGTCGGCGGGCTCGGCCTGCACCAGCGGCACGCTCACGCCCAGCCATGTGCTCTCGGGCATCGGTCTCGACGATGCCACCGCCGCTGCCGCGGTGCGGTTCTCACTTGGACAATCCACCACGCCCGCCCACCTGAGCCGTGCGGTGGAGGTCCTCCACGACACCGTTAGCCGAATGCGCCGGTAGCGCGCTCAGTCTGATGGAGCCAACACTAACCTCCTGCATCCCCCTGTATTTTAGTAGCCAACCGTTTTCTGCTGCATGCGTAGCGCTCTGCTTGTCTTTGCCAAATGGCCTGCCCCCGGACGCGTTAAGACGCGTCTGACGCCTGTACTTACGGATGGGGAGGCCGCACAGCTCTATCGGGCATTCTTGCTCGACTTGCTGGAGCAGACGCGGTCGCTGGAGGCCGATGTCATTCTGCATTGGGCTGAGCAGCTGCCCAACGGTCACGGCGCGCCGTTCGCTGAGCGTGCCGATGCGATGGCGGTGCAGCAGGGAGCGTCGCTGGGTGCGCGCATGGCCCATGCCATCGACGCCACGCTGGACGAGGGCTACGAGCGCGTGGCCGTGGTGGGAAGCGATCACCCAACCTTGCCCACCGCCTTTTTGCGCGAAGCCTTCGCCGCGCTGAAGCGTCCCAAGAGCATCACACTTGGGCCGAGCTATGACGGCGGCTTTTACCTGATTGGTATGAACGCACGCTACCCGCATGTCTTCAACGGCATGCGCTACAGCCATCCACAGGTGCTCAACCAGACGCTCACGCGCATTGGGCGCACCAGCGCAAACCTAACGGTCTTGCCGCGTTGGTACGATGTGGACACACCTGCCGCACTCCGCCTGATGCTCGCCGACATGGATGAGGGGCCGCCTACGCCCCACACGGAGGCCGCGGTGCAGACGCTAAAGCTGCGCTCGCTGGTGTGAAAATGGGTGCGCACTGACGAGCTGTGCCGAAGCGCACCGGGAGGCCGAACGCTACGAGTTAGCATCCAGGGCGGCGCGCATGATCTGAAAGGCAACCTGGTTAAACGACTGCAGAGGAAGCGCGCTGTTAGCCAGCACGACCACCGCCACCGAGCCGCCTTGCACAAATCCGGCAAAGCTCCGGAATCCACCTGTTCCGCCGTTGTGCCAGTACAGCGGCGCACCTGTCGGCAACGGCGTCACGTGCCAGCCGAGCGCGAGCGTGGGGCCGCCACGATGGCGCACCGTCTGGGCGGCGCGCAACGCACTGGCCAGTGGCTGTCCCTCAGGGCGCAGGTTCATCTGCAGAAAGCGAAGCATATCGGGCGCTGTGGAGCGGAGGGCGCCCGCCCCGGCGAGGACGTCGAACGTCCAGTACGGCACTGCCCGCCCCGACGCGTAGCCGGTGGCGTAATGCGAGGCTGCGGAGTCGGGGGGAACATCGAATCCTGTGTCGTGGAGCCCGAGCGGGTCCAGAATGCGCTGCTGAAGTATCGCTTCGTACGAGGTGTCGGCGTGGCGCGCCAGAATGTGGCCCAGCAGTCCGGTACCAGCATTCGAGTATGCGTACGCCGCTCCGGGGGCGCGAGACGGCTGCGCATCCTGCAGAAACGTGTAGAGATCGGCTGCGGTGTAGTTGGCGTACGGATTAGCAGGATTGGCTGGAGCAAAGTTGCCAGGGAGGCGAGCCAGGCCCGAGGTGTGCGTAGACAGGTGCTGAAGCGTAATATGGGCGGTGTCGGCCGTCGCAATGCGGACGGAGTCGGGCAGATAGGCGGATACCGGGTCGTCGAGGCGCACGGATCCGCGTTCAGCCATCTCCGCCAGGAGCAGCCCGGTAAACACCTTGGTAAGCGACCCAATTTCGAAGACCGTGCCGTCGTGCACTTTGGCGCTGTCGCCCAATGCAGATACGCCATACGGGAGTACGCGCATCTCCGTCGGGGTGGCAACGCCTACAACCAGCCCTGGCAGGTCGGTGGTGGCTTTGAACGCCTGTGCAACCGAATCCACCGACGCGGTTTGCTGAGCCATGCTCGGGGCAGGCAGGGCGAGTCCGAGAATGAGCACCGTGAAGGCAGCGAAGGCGCGTGTGGCGCGCAGGACATGGGAAGCAGGACGCATGGTGGATCCAGCATTTGGAAATTGAAAAAAGAGGAGCTTGTAGACGGTACGCACGCGCTCGTCTGATAAAACCTATCTTGGACGAACGCGCCCAGGCGATGTTACGCAGGGTCTTCGTCGTCTATCTGGTCTAACTGATCCAGCAGGCGACTCAGTTTGGCCCGGCGTGGACGCAGGTCGCGTGCAACGGCACGCTGGTTCATCACGTAGATGGCGGCAGCGCCTGCAATGGCCCCAGTGCCGTAGACAAACGTGAACACCGACCATCCATTGTCGCCCACCGTCATAAGCAAGAGTCCGGCAAGCAGCGGAGCGATGTACCACCAGAGCACTGACGACAGCAAGCGAATTTGCGCATCCACCTTGGCGCGCTCGCGCTCCAAACGCTGCCGAACTGGTTCGTTGGCAGGCGGGTCTGCGAACCGTGTGCGGGCGTAGCGCAAGCGTCCGAAAATGAGCGCGCTCCCTGCTACCACGAGCAGGGCCCCCGCCGTTACAAGTGTAGAGGGGTCGTGCCAGGCCAGCCAGCCAAAGAACACCGAAACCGCCACTGCGACAACGGACTCGGTCCAGTCGCGCTGGCGAATCGTGCGGTCGAACGCGGCGGACTGTGCTTTCACCTGTTGGAGCAGTTCGGACTGCGAAAGCGATTGGGCAGACATATCAGGGTCGGTGGGTTCGTTATCGGAAGACCAGAGTGCTTTTGCGTCGTCGAGATTCATATCGGGGCATCCTCCAGCCAGTCGGCCAGTTGCTTCTTAATACGATGCAGTTTTACGCCTACGTAGTTCTCGCTGATGCCCAGCACGTCGGCCATCACCGCGTAGCTGGCGTCGTCCAAATACATCATAACGAGCGTTTTATCCATGGTGTCGAGCCGGTCAATGGCCGCGTAGAGGCGGTCGAGCTGGTCCTGGCGCTCCAGCGAATCGGTCGGTGCGGGGAGTCCGCTCGACCACATGGGATGATCGCTCCGAAGCGTTGCCTCGGCACGTACAGCACGCTTGCGGTCGTGGCTTAGCGCAGTGTTCAGAGCCACACGATAGAGCCACGTGCTACGCTGCGCCTCACCATCGAACGACGGCAGCGCGCGCCAGAGTGCAACCAAGATGTCCTGATACAAATCGCGTTGGCCCTCAGCGCTTTCGGCGTACACGCGGGCTATTTTGCGGAGCCGCGCTGCGTTTGCGTGAACCAGGTCCAAGAACTCGGTTTCTGGATGGGGCATAGCGCATGCTAAAAGCTCTGAAACGATCTCATGTTAATTAGTCGGATGAGAAAAGCCCACCTTACAGCAGATGAGAAGCTCTTCTTTCAATTCATTGTATGTTGACAATAAGGGGGGCCATGGGTGCGGATGGAGCGGTCCACCGAAAAGCTAATAAACAAACAAGCGGTTGCACAGCTTCAGAAGCGTTTCCAGTGTTTATCATGACGCCCACCGAGGCCCTGATAAGCAATTGCGGAGTTGAAGAAGATGCCGAAGTGGGAGGAGATGCATGGTTGGCAACACGATGACCCGGCTCGGTGGTACTAACGTACCGCATCTATCGGTTTTTGAGTAGGAACTTGTACCAGGCCACGTGCGGGTCAGTGACTGGCCAGCACGACGGTAGACCGCGAGGCCATACGGTACGTGGTGAGGCCGTCGAGCCGCTCGCCTTCAAGAGAAATGTCTTTTGGTGCGTCGAACTGGGTGTCGATTATGCGATACCATCCCCCGTTGGCTGGCAGAACAGGTACGGTAAAGTCTACCGCCTCGGCAGCCGCGTTGAAGAGCATCAGCAACGCAGGA
>CAZBTM010000257.1:0-4272 GCA_964494425.1 uncultured Rhodothermales bacterium
GGGGGAAAGGCCCGAACAGCGTGAGGGAATGGGGGATGTCAGGACCGCGCATTCTACCACAAGGCAAAGACGGCGCTGCGCGGTGAGAAACGTGGCATAAGCGCCTGTTGGATGCGCATCAGCATGCTCCTGCGTCTCCCATTAAGCCACTTCCTCACTCTGCGTTGCCACACACAATGTGTCGCATCCGTAATGCCTGTTCGTATGCTTCATGCACGGGAACGGAGCATTGGGCCGCACTTACTACACTTTAGTTATTCGCTGTACGCCATGTAACGAACACCGCGCCATGTGCATCTACCCTCCCTGTCGGCCTTGCTGTTGTTGGGACTGGCCGGAGGGCGGCGGGTGCGGTGCATGATGGATTTAACATCGCAATCGTGCTGCACACGCCTCTCCGGCCCTGGCTGCGAGAGGCTTTTTCTATGGATAATCTCCCTGTTATGTCTGGTTCTGTGTCATCTCAACCCGCTGATGCAACGGTCCGTGCGCGCCCGGAACTGCTTAATGCTATTGGCAACACTCCACTCATTCCGCTGCGCCAAATTGGGCACGACCTGCCCGACGGCGTAACGCTGTGGGTGAAAGCTGAACACCTAAATCCTGGCGGCTCGGTGAAGGACCGCCCCGCCCGCCATATGATCGAAGACGGGCTCCGCACCGGCACCTACCAGCCGCACCACACTCTCATCGACGCCACCAGCGGAAACACGGGTATCGCCTATGCGATGATTGCTGCTGCACTGAACCGCGACGTGGCACTGGCGCTACCCGAAAACGCATCCACCGAGCGCAAGGCCGTACTGCGTGCGTACGGCGCCGAGCTCATCCTGACCGATCCGATGGAGGGCACCGATGGCGCGCAAGCCCGCGTACAAGAACTCGTAAAGGCACACCCCGACCGCTATTTCTACCCCGATCAGTACAGCAACGACGCCAACTGGCAGGCCCACTACGACACCACCGCGCCCGAAATATGGACCCAGACCCACGAACGCGTAACGCACTTCGTGGCTGGACTCGGTACCACGGGCACCTTCACTGGCGTGGCGCGTCGCTTGAAAGAATACGACGACACCATCACCTGCATTGCAATGCAGCCGGATACTGCGCTGCACGGACTCGAAGGGCTCAAGCACTTGCCTACCGCGCATACGCCCCCCATTTACGATAGCAGTTTGGCCGATGCCCAGGCCACCTGCTCCACCGAAACCGCTCACACTATGACCCGGCGCCTGGCTGCCGAAGAGGGCCTCCTCGTAGGGCCTTCAGCAGGGGCCAACGTAGCTACGGCGCTGCGGCACGCCCAGACGCTCGATGCTGGGCATGTCGTCACTATTTTGTGCGATACCGGCACCCGCTACCTCAGTGGCGACTTGTGGTCGAATAACGCGTAACGTGCTGCCTCTCAACTATTTCTACACACCATGATTGCCTCCCCCGATGTTCTCCAAGCCATTCGTACCCACGGCGAAGCGGGCTATCCCGAAGAAATCTGCGGCTTTCTGCTGGGTCGCATCCAAGACGGTACCAACGTTGTAACCGCCATTGAGCGCGTCGATAATGAGCAAGATGCCAACCGTGAGCGGCGCTACCTCATTCCGCCCGATGCCTTTCGGGCCGCGCAGCGCACGGCCACCGAGCAGGGCCTCGACATTGTTGGCATCTACCACTCGCACCCCGACCACCCGGCCCAGCCGTCAGCAACCGACCTGGAGCAGGCTACGTTTTCGGGCTACACGTACGCCATCGTGTCGGTCGAAGACGGCACGGCCCGCAACATAACGGCGTGGCAGTTGGCGCCCGACCGCTCCCGCTTCACGGAAGAGCCGATTCGCACCGAAGCCCCGGCTTAAACGCTTGCCCCCGTACGTTCTATGGGATGCCTCGCCTTCGCATCCCCCCAAACCTGTTGCAAACTACGCTACCGTTCCACACAACCCACTTTTTGTGATGAGCACACCGACCGTCACCCTCCACATTCCAACCCCGCTCCGTAGCGCCACCGACGACCAGGCCACCGTCAGTGCCACCGGCGATACCGTGCGCACCGCGCTGCAGAACCTGGTGGAGCGCTACCCCGACCTGAAGAGCAATCTGTACAACGACGACGGCGCG
Source organism: uncultured Rhodothermales bacterium (assembly GCA_964494425.1). Lineage (GTDB taxonomy): Bacteria > Bacteroidota > Rhodothermia > Rhodothermales > Salinibacteraceae > Longimonas. Next base: position 2,119 of record CAZBTM010000257.1, read on the forward strand.
CTGCGCCAGTTCGTGAACATCTATGTGGATGATGAGGACATCCGCTATCTCGACGGGCCCGACACCGCCCTGACCGACGGTGCCGAGGTGTCGATTGTGCCCTCCATTGCGGGCGGACGCTCTCGCTGACGCTGCGTGCTGTGTCTTTTCTTCCAATAGCTACGATCTGCTATGCAAGCTGACAACCAGACCGCGACGCTCTCTTCGGATGAGCTGCGCCGCTACAACCGCCATCTTACGCTACCTGAATTCGGACGCGAAGGGCAGGAGGCGCTCAAGAATGCCTCAGTCTTGCTCGTAGGCGCGGGCGGACTCGGCTCCCCCGCAGCCATGTATCTGGCCGCTGCAGGTGTGGGCCACATCGGGCTGGTGGACTTTGACCACGTGGAGGCTTCGAATCTGCAGCGCCAGATTCTGTACGGCACCAGCGACGTGGGGCGCCCCAAACTCGACGCCGCCGAGGAGCGCCTCAACGACCTGAACCCGCACGTCGAGGTCACGCGCCACGCCGTGCGCCTAAGCAGCGAGAACGCGCTCGACATTGTGGATCAGTACGACGTGGTGGCCGATGGAACCGACAACTTTCCGACGCGCTACCTGGTGAACGACGCCTGCGTGCTCACGGGCACGCCGAATGTGTACGCCTCCATCTTCCGGTTCGAGGGCCAGGTCTCCGTCTTTGCCACCGAAGACGGCCCGTGCTACCGCTGCCTCTACGAAGAGCCGCCGCCCCCCGGACTGGTGCCCTCGTGCGCCGAAGGCGGCGTGCTGGGTGTGCTGCCCGGACTCGTGGGCACGCTGCAGGCTACCGAAGTCATCAAGCTGCTTACCGGCATCGGCGAGCCGCTGATTGGGCGCCTGCTTATGATCGACGCGCTGAGCATGAACTTCCGCACGCTGAGCGTCCGCAAAAACCCGGATTGCGTAATTTGTAGTGACAACCCAACGCAGACGGAACTGATTGACTACGAGGCGTTTTGCGGGATTCCGAGTGCTAATGAATCAACCGACGACGATATGGCTGTTCCCGAAACCACTGTTCACGAACTGAAGCAGGCTCGCGACAGCGGCACGGCGCCGTTCGTGCTCGATGTACGCAAGCCGCACGAAGCCGAGATCGCCTCGATGGAGGCAGACCAGCTCATTCCCGTGGACGAGCTCCCCGACCGCCTGAGCGAGCTCAACGCCGATGCCGAAACGCCTATTGTGGTGCACTGCCGCTCGGGGGCTCGCTCCGAACGCGCCACGAAGTTCTTGCGCCAAAAAGGGTACAACGCCTCGAACCTGAAAGGCGGCATCTTGGCGTGGAGCAAGGAAATTGACGACAGCGTGCCGACCTATTAAGCACATCGGCGCAGCTACGCGTCGGACATCTGCCCACACCTTCGTTTGCGTGTGGCAACACAACGCGGCGTCCTGCATGTACAGGGTGCCGCGTTGCGCATGTATTTGCCATAGTCCCCGTTTCTGTGGATTCCCTTTTTCGTCTGACGCATAAGGTGGGGCTCTTTCTGGGCCTACTCGTTGGGGCGTTGCTCTGCCATCTTCTGATAGCAGAGCCCGCCCAGGCGCAACAGCGTCCGGTGCTTACCACCGCATCGCTCGACGACCAGCCCGTTATTCGGGAGGTGCGCATTACTGGAAATGACGCCATTCGCACCACGCGGCTGCGCCAGCGCATCCAAACGCAGGCCAACCGGCGCGTCCTTAGCATCCCCGGCTTTACATGGTGGCGGTGGGTGTACCAGTTTGGGGATACGGTGGGGGGGCGCGTGGGCGATGCGTTTCGCGCAAGTGGCGAAGCGCCTGCGTACCTGGACCCCGGCCTGGTCGACAACGATGTAGAGCGCCTGCGCGTGTTCTACGAGCAGCAAGGCTTTCGCAACGCCCGCATCAATGCTGATATTGTGGAGGGCGACGATAGCGACCGCGTCACCGTGCACTTTCGTATCGACGAGGGGCCGCCCACGTACCTGCGCTCGCTGGAGTACCGCGGGCTGCAGGGCCTGCCCGAGCCCGTGCAGGCCAGCATCGTCAACGAGTCGGTCTTCGAAAATGCGACGCCCGTCGATGCGAACCCGTTCAAGCTGACCATCACAAACCAGCGCTACGAGACGGCCCTGACGGACTTCATCAATCGCGCCCTCGATGCCG
>CAZBTM010000258.1:0-1858 GCA_964494425.1 uncultured Rhodothermales bacterium
GATGCGAAGATCGTCCCCAAAATGCGCGGATCCGACTCCGCCGCAGGCACCAGCATGCCGAATCCGTCTAAGGGATGCGACACCGCGTCTTCGGGCACGGCCAGCGAGACGCTGCGCATGGGCGCATATGGCAACGCGTGGAGCGGATCGAGGCCGAGTGGCGTATCGAGCGTGATGCCATCGCCCAGTTGGTGCAGCGGCGCCGCGTAGACGACAGATTCAGCGCGCGTGGTGCCGTCCGCGTGGGTGAGTGTCCAGCCCCTTGCAGCGGGCGCAATCTGCTGCACGGGGCAGTCAAGCGTTACGGCATCGCCCAGGTGTGCTGCGAGGGCGTTGGGCAGGGTCTGCAAGCCGTCTCGAAACGAGAAGAGTCCGCTCAGGGTGGGCGCGTCCCCATTGGCGGAAGAGCCGCCGAGCGCCTTGCGGAGTCCGCCTACGAAGAGCGAGCCGTGCTTCTTTTCGAGCGTCTTGAGCATGGGGAAAGCATGCTGTACCGCAAGCTGGTCGGGGCGTCCGCCGTACACCCCGGCTACGAAGGGGTTCACCGCGTAGTCGAGCACCTCGGGGCCCAGACGGCGCGCTACGAAATCAGCGAGCGATTCGTCCGACGGACCGCGCTGACGAAAGGGCTCCGTGAGCAAGCGGGCTTTGGCGCGGGCCGAGAGCAGCGGCGTGCGCAGGAAGTCAGGGATGGACTGCGGGATGGGCACCGGATGCCGATTGCGCACCACGAAGCGGTTGCGCGCGTCCGGGTTGGCCGAGACGCGCGCCGCCATCAGATCCAACTCGTGCAGCACCCGCGTGAGCGCCGGCCCCGCGCCGTTGATCGAGTTGGGCCCTTCCTCGATCAGCAGACCGTCGTGCCGATGCGTACGAATGACGCCGCCGGCCTCCGCGCCCGACTCAAACACGCGCACATCGTGTCCGCTGGTGTGAAGGCGATAGGCTGCAGCAAGTCCGCTGATGCCTGCTCCGATGATGGCGACTTGCGTATCCATAGCGATGTGGCGTATCCCAAAAACCAATGCATATGCTGAATAATGACGCGTAAATGCCGTCTATCTGTACGTCCGGCTGGAAACTCCCGTTGCGTGGCTTCCGTAAATTACGATACACATTTTGTAACCGTTGTGCGTGTTGCAGCACACTCCGTATTCAGCAGCACAGCGCACGGTTCGCGTTACTCGGACTACAGCAGAGGATACGTATGGCTACAGAAGCAATGAACGAAAGCTGGCGGCGCATCCGCGACCAGATCAAGACCATCTGGGAGGACGCCGACTTCGACGACAAAGAAATGAAGCGCGCACGTGGCGAGATGGATAAGATTGTGGGCCTCATCCACGACAAAACGGGCGACGATCCCGAAGAAATTCGCCGCAAGATGGGCGCTATTCTGTAGCATAGGGCGCCGCATTGCACGCCCGGTCATCTCTGCACAAACTGAATCGCCTGCCCTGGATCTTCCACGGCAGGTGATTTGTTTTTAAGGGCTGGAACCGCTTTCAGTCTCCTCACTCATCGTTTCGTATTTGCATGGCCGACGTTTCTGCTCCTGCCGACCTGGGCACCCCTGCCAACCCCGATTCGTCTTCGTTTCAGCGCCGCGATGCGCACTACCGCGATCTGCTCGACACCTTAACCACACGCCAGGCCAAGGTGGCCAAGGGCGACTGGGCCGGCTACGGCAGCGAGCTGGCGGAGCTGGAACGACCCGGCAGCATCGCCGACCGCGCGCACAACGAGACGATCGACGCGCTGGTCGCCGTCTGCCAAGCCATCGACAGCGAGTACGCCGAGGCCATGGTGCGCTACGACATGGACATGAGCTTCTCGCCGGTGACGCTGACCGAGAATG
>CAZBTM010000258.1:1868-4269 GCA_964494425.1 uncultured Rhodothermales bacterium
GGAGCGGCGTGAACAGGCGCGCGCCGGTGGTGGCGAAAAGCGCGTCGCGGCGCAGCACAAGCGCGGCAAGCTCACTGCCCGCGAGCGCATCGCCCGCCTGCTCGACGACCCCGACGACTTCACCGAGGTGGGGCAGTTTGCCGGATACGAGATGTACGAAGACGAAGGCGGCTGTCCTTCGGGCGGCACGGTCATGGGGCTGGGCCACGTAAGCGGACGCCTCAGCCTGGTGGTAGCCAACGATGCCACCGTAAAGGCCGGCGCCTGGTTTCCGATCACCGCCAAGAAGAACCTGCGTGCGCAGGAGATCGCGCTCGAAAACCACGTGCCCATCATCTATCTGGTGGACTCGGCGGGTGTCTACCTGCCCATGCAAGACGAAATCTTCCCCGACAAGGAGCACTTCGGGCGCATCTTTCGCAACAACGCGATTCTCTCCAGCAAGGGCATTCCACAGATTGCAGCCATCATGGGCAGCTGTGTGGCGGGAGGCGCGTATCTGCCCATCATGAGCGACGAAGCGCTCATCGTAGACGGCACCGGTTCGGTCTTCTTGGCCGGGCCGTTCCTCGTGAAGGCCGCCATCGGCGAAGAGGTCGAAGCCGACGAGCTGGGCGGCGCTACCACGCACACCGAAATCTCGGGCGTCGCCGACTACAAGTGCGAATCGGACGAGGAGGCGCTCGACACCATTCGCGACATCATGAGTCACATGGGACCGGAGCACCGCTTTGGCTTCACCCGCGACGAACCCGAAGCGCCCGCCTTTGACACCGAAGAGATCTACGGGCTCGTGCCCGACAGCGGCCAGCAGCCCTACGACATGCGCGAGGTGCTGGCGCGCATTGTGGATGCGGAGTCGTGGACCGAGTACAAGAAAGGCTACGGACGCACGCTGCTCACCGGCTATGCCCGCATTGACGGCTGGAACGTGGGCATCGTTGCCAATCAGCGGTCGGTGGTGCGCAACAAGACGAATCACGAAACGAAGGGCGAAATTCAGGTCGGCGGCGTCATCTACGCCGATGCAGCCGACAAGGCCGCGCGCTTCATCATGAACTGCAACCAGAAGCAGATTCCGCTGGTGTTCTTTCAGGACGTGACTGGTTTTATGGTGGGTAAGCGCGCCGAGCACGGCGGCATCATCAAGGATGGCGCCAAGATGGTGAACGCCATGTCGAACAGCACCGTGCCCAAGTTTACCGTGGTTACGGGCAACTCCTACGGCGCAGGCAACTACGCTATGTGCGGACGCGCCTACGATCCGCGCCTCATCTGCGCGTGGCCCACGGCCAAGATTGCGGTGATGGGCGGCACCCAGGCGGCGAAGGTGCTGCATCAGATTCAGGTACGCAAGCTCGAAAAGCAGGGCAAAGAGCTTTCCGAAGACGAGGAGCAAGAGATGCTCGCGCGCATTGAAGATCGATACGAAGAGCAAACGACGCCCTACTACGCCGCCGCCCGGCTCTGGGTCGACGAGATCATCGATCCAGTAGATACGCGAGCCTGGCTCTCGCGCGGCATCAACATGGCCGACCTGAACCCGAACCTGCAGACGTTCAACCCCGGCGTCATCCAGACCTGATTGCTCGGCAGCCATCTGCTGACGGATCGGACGGAGTGCCGTCTGCACGCCCCCCGACTGCCTATGAGTCCCGTACGCCACGCTGCCACCGCCCCGCATCAATCCGTTCGCGAGGAGCGCATCAACAGCCTCACCCACGGCATAGGGCTGGTCCTTAGCCTTATCGGTTGGCTTGTGCTGTTGATGCGTGGTGCAGTGCTCGACAACCCCTGGTTGTGGGCCAGTGGGGCGCTCTACGGGACCACGCTGGTCTTTCTGTACGGGGCGTCTACGTTCTACCACAGCGTGCGCCATCCGCGCCTGAAGTACCTCGCACGGGTGGCCGATCACATCGGGATCTACCTGCTCATTGCGGGCACGTACACGCCGTTTCTGGTAATGCTGGGTCTGCGCGATCCGCTTGGCTGGGGCGTACTGGCCGTGGTATGGAGCTGCACCATTGCCGGACTCCTCTTTAAGGTGTACTCGCAGCACCGCTTCCATTGGGGCGCCGTGGTGCCATACGTTGTGCTGGGCTGGGTGGGCATCTTCTGTGCGGAGCCGCTCATCGAGATGCTGTCGTGGGAGGGGTTCTCCTGGCTCGTGGCAGGTGGGGTATCCTACACCGGGGGCGTCGTCTTCTTTGGCTGGCACCGCATTCCATTCAACCACGGCGTGTGGCATCTCTTTGTGCTTAGCGGCAGCGCCATCCACTACGCCGCCGTACTTCAGTTTGTAATGGCGTAGCTTACGGCATGTGCAGGTTTCCTTCCTCCTTTGTTGATCGCCGCCTTGTGGCAGAATGCGCGGTCCTGACATCCCCCATTCCCTCACGCT
>CAZBTM010000259.1:0-4238 GCA_964494425.1 uncultured Rhodothermales bacterium
GTGGCAACGCACAGTGGCAACGCACAGTGGCAACGCACAGTGGCAACGCACAGTGGCAACGCACAGTGTATGTAAGAAACGGAAGAGTAGGCATCCAATACAACTCCTGCTATGCCTTTTTATGTAACTTGACGCCAGCCTGCAGGTACGAACAGCATACTGCAGCACCTCCTTCGTTTTGTTTCACCGACCGTCTACACAATTATGTGGCACGATAGCGTTTTGGGAACCGTGGGCAACACGCCTCTGGTGCGTATCAATAAACTGGCCGACGCGGTGCCATGTACCGTTTTGGGCAAAGTCGAGTTTTTCAACCCCGGCGGTTCGGTGAAAGATCGCATTGGAATCTCGCTCATCGAGGATGCCGAAGAAAAGGGGCTGATTGAACCCGGCGGTACCATCATTGAAGGCACAAGCGGCAACACCGGCGCAGGACTTGCCATCACGGCCATTGCAAAGGGATACCGGTGCATCTTCACGACAACCGACAAGCAGAGTCAGGAGAAGGTGGATGTGCTGCGTGCACTGGGCGCTGAGGTGCTTGTGTGCCCCACCAACGTTGAGCCCGACGACCCGCGCTCCTACTACTCCACCGCGCGTCGCCTGGCCGAAGAGATTCCGAATTCGGTCTACCTGAATCAGTACGACAACCCGTCGAATGTGGCCGCCCACGTCGAGACCACCGGCCCCGAACTGTGGGAGCAGACGGAAGGGCGCATCACACACTTCATTGCGGGCGCAGGCACCGGCGGCACCATTTCGGGCACCGGGCGCTACCTCAAGGAGCAAAACGAAGAGATCACAGTCGTCGGCGTTGACCCGCACGGCTCGGTCTTCCACAAGTACTTCCACGAAGGCGTGTTCGACCACGACGAGATCTACCCGTACGTAACGGAGGGCGTGGGCGAGGATATTCTGCCCGAGAACATGGACTTCGATGTGGTCGACGACTTCGTACAGGTCGACGACAAAACCACCATGCAGATGACGCGCCGCCTGGCCCGCGAAGAGGGGCTCTTCATTGGGCAGTCGTGCGGCATGGCAATGGCCGGCGCGCTGCAGTGGCTGCATGACCACAAGGCTACACTCGACGAAGACGACGTCGTCGTGGTCCTACTCCCCGACTCGGGCTTTCGCTACCTCTCTAAAACGTACAACGACGAGTGGATGCGAAGCCACGGCTTCTCGGAGAGCCGCACCAACGTCACCGTAGAGCATGTGCTCAAGCGGCGCTCAACGGATGCGCCTGTCATTGCCGCCTCTCCCAACGACACGCTCGGCTCCATCATTGAGCGGATGACCGACAAAGGCATTTCGCAGATGCCTGTGATCGATGCTGACAATGAAGTCGTAGGAAGCATCACCGAAACGCAGATCCTGAACGCACTGATTGCTTCCCCTGAAGCCCGCAACGAAGCCGTTAACACCGTCATGGGCGATCCGCTGCCGGTCGTTCCCCCGTCATTACATCTGGAGCATCTGTCAAGCTACCTTGAAAGCGGCGCCGGGGCTGTGCTTGTAGAGCATGATGCTGCTGAGGGCACTTACGCCGTAATCACCAAAAGCGACCTCATTGGTGCCCTCGCCCAGTCGAACGGAAACGCCACCCCCTGATTGTCCAATCCTCCTTCTTCTTACTTCCTCCCTGTTCATATGGCCACATTCGACCCCAACACCGACGGCGACTCTGAGCTGAACATTGAGCTCACCCCCGAGAAAGCCGAAGGTACGTACGCGAACCTCGTTATGATTGCACACTCGCCCGAGGAGTTTATCCTCGACTTCATTCGCGTGGTACCGGGCGTACAGAAAGCCCGTGTCAAGAGCCGCATCATCGTAACGCCGCAGCACGCCAAGCGCCTGCTCAACGCGCTGCAAGACAACATTTCGCGCTACGAGGAAGCACACGGCGCCATCGCCGAGCCCGATGGCGATGACGGAGGCAACAACCCTCCGCCTATGAATTTCGGCGGCTTCCGCGGCAAAGCCTAAGAGCCTGTTGATCTTCGGGTTTGACGATCCAAACAGACGCCCATCGCCCGAACAACCCAAACAACAAGGCCCGATGCGCTGTGCATCGGGCCTTCTGATGTTGTGTGCAGTGCAATGGTATAAGCTCGCACTTGGTTATGAACCAGATTGGGCCGCACATGCAGGACGCTCCTCCACCCCCCGAACGACAGCGTGCCCGTACAGGCCTACTCCTGTGCGTTGCTGCTATCGGAGGATGGCACCCCATCAAACTCGACGCCAGCTCCGCCCATGAGCGTGCCCAGATCATCCGGCTGAATACGTCCTACGATGTTGATAAACAGCAGCCGCTCGTCAGAAGGGTCACTCATCATCATGGTGAGCCCCGACACCTCCTCATCGTCGTAGCGCGTGAAGAGCGACACGTCTTCGCCCTCATCGCGGACATGCATCACGCGCTCCCATCCGTTGTCGAGCAAGTCGTTGGCGAAGCGGTCGAGCAGATCCGTGTAGTCAGCCGTCGCCATGTTTTCAGTGGGGAAGCCACGCATCTGAATTGAGCGCAGGTTTCGCATCAACCCCGCAGCGGCGCTGTCCTCTTCGCGGGCGGCACGGCTGCGCACCATGTCGAGCAGGGCACCCTGAATCGTGACTTCGATGTTCGGGCGCATGTCAAGGGCATCAGCGAAGCGGCCCAGGTCCACGTATCCGGGGTCACTGGTGACGCTATCCGACTGTGCCAGGCTCACAGGGGGGCCTGCAATACTGGTTATGCATAAAAGAGCAAACGCGGTGGCAAGAGAACGCAAGGTACGCATAGGAGGAGGCAAAGGTTAGGGGGTAGCAGACGAGGAAGCGTCATTGCGCGTGTCGAAGAACGGACTTAGCGCACGTTCCATTTCGCGTTCGGCGGTTGTGCTGGCATCCTGGCTTGCATCTGATATGTAAGCCAGTACCAGCTCCGCTTCGGCGTGCGCTTGCGCCACGTCCTCGTCGGTGTAGGGCGCTTCAATGTGGGATTCAGTAGGCGGGGCGGTATCCGAGGCAAACTGAGGCAATACCGGGTCGGCAATGAGCCAGGCCAGTGCGGCCACAAGCACGGCGGCCAGCGCCGTGCTGTATGCGGGACGCATCAGCATCTCGAAGGCTGCCGCTACGCGATCGAGCCACGAGGGGCCGGGCGCAGACGCAGGAGCGGTATCAGCCGCCGAGGCGCTGGCGCGCACCGTCTGGTTAAGGATCGCCTCAGTACATTCTGGTGGGCAGGCAGGCACGGTATGCTTGTGCAGTTCGGTACGAATCCGCTTGGCATGGCGCACCTGCATCTTCCAATGAGGCGCCGTTTCGAGGACCGCTTCAAACCGCTCGGCTTCGTCGTCCGGCAGCGTGCCGTCTACATAAGCCTCAACCCGCTCATCCATCCAGTCGTCGGGGGCGCGCGTCGAATTACGTGGGTTCATAGTCGAGTACTTCAGCCAGTTCGTGACGTAGTTTCTTGCGACCGCGGTGGATGTACACCTTTACTGTGTTGATTGGCATATCCAGCGCATCGCTGATTTCCTTGTACTTCATGTTGTGGAGCTCTCGCATCGTAACCACGCTGCGGTACGGCTCATCAATCTCGGCAAGGGCCGCATCCAGGCGGGTCTCGAAGTCGGCGCTCTCGGTATCAGCGTACGGATCGGCCTCGGCATCGGGCGCCCGGTGCAGGTTTTCGGAATCAACCGTAACCGACTTCCGGCGCGTTTGCCGCTTGCGCAGCAGGTCGATGCAGGCGTTACGTGTCACGCGCATCAGCCAGGCAATCGCACGCTCATCGTCAACATCGTCATAGTGGTTCCAGTAGCGGATGAACACGTCTTGCGTTACATCCTTCGCCGCCGCATCATCTTTCAGGTAAGCGCAGGCAAACCCGTAGATGCGATCTTGGTACTGGTGTACACGTTCAGTAAAAGCGTCCACAAAACAAGGGAGTGGGTGATGGAGGCACAAGCCGACAAAAGTGGGAGCATCTCCCGTGTTCACCCGCATTCACGTATCGAGGGAGAGCTTTGTTACAGGCGGGCCTCTTTTCGATGGCGCAGCCTCAGTGAGTGTATGTTTCCACACGCTTTATAACGGATCGCCGCCCCATGTATTCGGTGGCGCTATTCGCCGTCAACGCTGGAAGTACAATCTACCGCCCTACGCCCTCCATACCGTCTTGCAGTGAGTACAGGATGCTCAGGTAGCTCTCGTACCGCGCAGGGTGAATCGCGCCCTCGTCA
>CAZBTM010000260.1:0-1105 GCA_964494425.1 uncultured Rhodothermales bacterium
CCACCGTGCTGCTCGTAGCGCTGGGGCTGGGCTCGTTTCTGATCGCGACGCTGCTCGTGTCGCAGGAGACCATCCTCTCGCAGATCCGCCTGACCGGCGATGCGGAAGACCGTCCCAACATGGTGCTTTTCGACGTGCAGCCCGACCAGGTGCGCGGCGTAGCAAACACGATTGAGGAGGCCGGGGCGCCGGTGCTCGATGAAGAGCCCATCGTAACCATGCGGCTCTCGGCAGTAAACGGGCGCTCGGTCGACGCCCTCCGCGAAGATCCCGACGTGCGCACCACGTGGGCCCATCGGCGCGAGTACCGCTCCACCTACCGCGATCACCTCACCGAAAGCGAAACGATCGTGGAAGGGACCTTCGTGCGCGAGCGCTTCGACGGCGACGGGCCGGTGCCCATCTCGCTCGAAACCGACATTGCCGAGGAGCTTAACGTAACCCTGGGCGATGAACTCACCTTCAACGTGCAGGGCGTGCCCATGGCCACCGAGGTGCGCAGCCTGCGCCGCGTGGACTGGCAGCGCATTGGCACCAACTTCTTTGTGGTGTTTCCGCCCGGCGTGCTCGAAGACGCTCCGCAGATCTACGCCATGCTCAGCCGCACCGAAAGCAGCGACCAGGCCGCCAGCGTCCAGAATGCCGTCGTAAGCGCGTTTCCCAACGTATCCATTATCGACCTAACCCTGGTGTTGCGTACCGCGCAAGACCTGTTTTCGAAGCTCGGCTACGTCATCCGCGTAATGGCGCTCTTCAGCGTACTTACCGGGCTCCTGGTGCTCATGGGCACGCTGCTGGTAAACCGGTATCAGCGGGCGGAGGAAAGCGTGCTCCTCAAAACGCTGGGCGCATCGCGGGCTACGGTGCTCAAGATTCTGGCGGTGGAATATCTGCTCCTGGGCGCGCTGGCCACTGCCGCGGGCATTGGGCTGGCCGTCGGCGCCGGTGGACTGCTTGCGTATTTTGTCTTCGACAGTGCGATAGCCGTGGCGTGGAGCGACCTGGCGCTTACCTTCGTTGTAATCGTAGCGCTGGTGCTTGGCCTGGGGCTCTTCAACAGCCGCAGCCTGTACGACCAGTCGCCGCGCGCCGTGTTGAACGCGGA
>CAZBTM010000260.1:1115-4178 GCA_964494425.1 uncultured Rhodothermales bacterium
CACATGATCAGGCATTCATATGTTGGAGATGCCAAGCGTAGTGCTCCCTTGCCAGGGCTCCCCAATTCAAAAGCGCTTTCAATAGCAACGTGCTGCTATGCTCGAACACACCTTTACGTGTCCGTATTGCTGGGAAACACTAACCGAGCAGGTCGATCCGGTACATGGCACGCACGAGTACGTTGTTGACTGCTGGGTGTGCTGTCGGCCCATCCAGATTCGGGCGACGGTGCAGAACGGACAGATTGTAGCGTTTAACGCCCAGCCCGCGAGTGGTCACCGATGAGCCCGCAGGCAGGTTCTGTTGATACCGAAACCGCCGTGCACCCTGGGTGTGCACCCACGCATCCCCCTGAAGCCGTCGCGTTTTTTTGCACTGATTCCCCTCTGTTCCTCTTATGCCCGATACCCAAACCCAACTGGCTCCTGAAGCGGTGCAGCGCCGTGTCGATGACGTGCGTGAGCGCATGGCGCAAGCCTGCGAGCGTGCCGGACGGTCGATCGACGAGATTACGCTTGTGGCCGTGTCGAAGACGTTCCCCATGCAAGCAATCGAATCCGGCGTGGCGGCAGGGCTCACGCACTTCGGCGAAAACCGGGCCCGCGCGCTGCGCGACCGTGCAGAGAAGCGTCCGGGCCAGTGGAAAGGCGGTGATGTGTGCTGGCACATGATCGGGCATCTGCAGACGAACAAGGCCAAGTTCGTGGCCCGCCATGCTGACCGGTTCGAAGCGCTCGATAGCCCGCGCCTGGCCAAAGAGCTGAACAAGCGGGCTGGGAAGAACGACCGCGTGCTGCCATGCTTTGTGCAGGTGAACATCAGCGGGGCCGACCAGAAGTACGGCCTGCCGCCCGACGACCTCCACGATTTTCTGGATACGTGCGCGCAGTACGACCATCTCCACATCGACGGACTGATGGGGATGGCCTCGTTCGTGGACGATTCTGAAACGGTGCGTTCCGAATTTGCCCACCTGCGTACATTGGCCCGCACCTACACCAGCAGCGCCCCAAACGTGGCGCTTGAAGAACTTTCGATGGGCATGAGCAACGACTTTGAAGTCGCAATTGAAGAGGGAAGCACAATGGTACGCATTGGGAGCGCGATCTTTGGGCCGCGGTCATAGCAACGAATGCCACCAAAAAGGCGTTTGGATGCGAAGGGCGCCCGTACGGTATCAGGGAGGTGGCAAGATTCATATGGAGCGCACCATGTATGTAGAATGAGCGAAACAGAGGCGGCCCTCCATCGTGAAACCGGTGTAACATGCATCACGCGCCCCCTCTGATTCAACGAGTGCTTTCGTCCAGCGTGCTGCTGCATGCGTCGCATGCCTTTTGCATCTACAACTATGCACCCTCAGAAGCAGGTACGGCCGCAAGATCGGACGTTTCGGTACTCACGGTCTTTTCCACACCCACAGTTCAGCATATGAAGCTCACACCCCTTGACATCCGAAAACAAGACTTCGACCGTAGTCTGCGCGGATACAGCGTAGAGGAGGTGGAAAGCTTCCTGGAAATGGTCGCCGACCAGTGGGAAGAGCTGGAGAGCGAAGCGCGCCGCGCCAAGAGCCGCGCGGAAGAGCTGGAGCAGCAGATGTCGCACGTTGAAAAGGTCGAAGATGCGCTGCAAGAAGCGCTCTCGGCTACGCGCGAGAACGCCGAACAGCACCTGAGTAACGCACGCGATAAAGCCGAAAACATTGTGGCAAAGGCCGAGGCGAAAGCCGAACGCATAACCACCAAGGCTGAAAAAGAGCGCAATGCCATCCAGCAAGAGGTGCACACGCTGGAACAGCGGCAGCAGCGCATTGCCTCTCGGCTGAGCGCCTTCCTGAAGTCGGAGCTCGAAATGCTTTCGGCATACAAAGAGGGCGACCGCTTCGAGGAGGTGCCGGCCCGCTCGCAAGCAACGCCCTCACCCAAGGAGGCCCCACCCAAGGAGGCCGCATCCGAAGAGGCCGCACCGGAGGAGGCCCCGCCCGAGATCGGGACGCTCGACACCTTGGTCGACAGCGACATGGCCACGGAAGACGACGCATCGAAGTCCGCATCCAGTGCTCCGGCGTCGGGCTCCAAATCGACAGACACGCCTACTCCGTCCGATCTCGGGGTCGGAGAGGACACGCCCCCGAGCGAAACCGAGCCCAGTAAGGCTGCGGCGGATGCCAGCGAGCAAGACGACGCGCCCAAGAGCGGGTCAACAGCTAAGGATGTAATGGCAGAGGTGGGCCAGATGCTCGGCGGCCAGGCCAGTACGAAAAGCGACGCGCCCGATGATGCTGCCGACACATCGGCTAACCAAGCAGCATCTACCAGCGCGGGCAAGTCGGCTGACGATCCAGAAGCAACCGACGAGTTCGACTTCTCAGACCTGCTTGGCGAGGCAGAAGAAAGCGAAGCAGCGCAGAGCGAACCCGACGAGCCGGCCACCACAGACTTTGCCTCGATGTTTGAGGGCGGCGAAGAGGAGCCCGACGACGCCACCGAAGAGTTTGAAGCTCCGGCTCCGGTCGATGTTGACCAGGATGACGACGACGAAGATGACGACCTGGAGCGCGCCATGCGTTCGCTCTTCCCGGTCCTCGAAGAAAAAACCGGGGGCAAGAAGTCATCAACGACGTCACAGAGTACGCAAGAGCCCGCGGACACGACCTCGCTCGACACCAGCACATCATCCCAGGCGGCTCCCAGCGAGTCGCAGTTTGAGGCGATTAAGCGCGATGTGCAGCAGCGCGAATCAAAACAGAAAAGCAGCACGAAAGAGAAAAAATCGAAGCCAGTCGACGACGAAGACGAGGCCTCGACCGAAGAGATCGAAAAGATCTGGAGCATTCTTGAAGACATGGACTGATTCGGCAGGCGTTGCGCCCGGCACGAGTTGCATGTCTCGCCGGTATTTGCAAGCATAGAGAGGGCGGCGCGCTCCATTGCGCTGCCCTCTTTTTTTGCATGGTTGTTTACCCACGGCTTTTCACCCACGGCTCCCTACGTATGGCAGATTCTGTTCTTGCGCCTGACACCCGCCTCGCCCACGTCCGTGCTGCAGCCGATGCGTTG
>CAZBTM010000261.1:0-3440 GCA_964494425.1 uncultured Rhodothermales bacterium
GTCGCTTGCCAAAGAGCGCTCTCGTCTCATTTACGAAGCGGTGTACGAAATCCCAGTGCCGGTGCTGCAGAAAGCCGCGGAAGCCGTGGCGCGGCGCTACAACGAGCGCGAGGTGCGCACGCTACTTGCCAACCTGAAAGATCAACTGGAGACGGCGCATAACGCATAGTGCTGTGCCAACCCTCATTTTGATGGTTACCCTGGCATCATTCCCCCAACGAAGCGTGTCATGGTGAGCGCAGTCGAACCATCTCCTCGGCGTTTGGCGGGAACTGTTTGGGACGGCACGGCACGCGTAGCGATCTCGGTTTGACCCGAACGCTTATCTGTGAGAAAGTAATAGCTTCATCTTGTATTGATTATGTTGGGTTGTGTCGGGGCACGTCGCCCGGCACGGACTCACTCCACCTCATAGCCCAGGGTGCGGCCTTTCTCGGTGGCCGGGATGCCTTCATCGAGCCAGGGGGGCGCATCGGCATTCATCAGGTAGTGGTCAAAGAACTGTTGCATGCGGCGCTGCCAGTCCACCTTCAGGTGATACTCGGTGGGCCAGTGCGGCTGCCCGTTGTAGTTGATGAGCCAGGCCGGCGTGCCCAGCCGACGCATCGCCATGAACAGTTCTACGCCCTGCTCAAACGGCACCGCGCCATCCTCGTCGTTGTGCATCATCATGAGTGGCGTGCTGATGCGGTCGGCATAGAAGAGCGGCGAGTTCTCCCAGTAGCGCTCAGGATATTGCCACAGCGATCCGCCAATGCGGCTCTGTGTCTGTTCATACTGAAACATGCGGCTGCGTCCGGTGCGCTGCCGGATGCCGCCGTACGCGCTCGTCATGTTGGATACAGGCGCGCCAGCTTCGGCAGCAGCGAACAGGTCGGTACGCGTAATCATGTACGCAATCTGGTAGCCGCCCCAACTATGGCCCTGCACGCCAATGCGCTCGCGGTCGATGTACGGCGCATCGGCCAGCTCGGTAACGCCTGGCATGATGCTGTTGTAGGCGCTTTCGCCGGGGTATCCCTCTTCGTACACAATGTCGGGCACGAATACGACATAGCCGCGGCTGGCATAGAAGGTGGGGTTGATGATGGAGCGATGCGGCGCAGGGGCCCAATGATTGTGCAGGTTGTCGCTGTTTCGCTCATAGAAGTAGACCATGAGCGGATACGTCGCGCTCGCGTCGAAGTCGTCGGGTTTGTAGATGATGCCGTCGAGCTCTTCGCCAGTGAGCGCGGTCCACGACGTGAGTTCGGCGGTGCTCCACCGGTAATCGGACTGCTGCGGGTTGGCGGTGCTAACCTGCACCGGGGCGTCGAAGTCGGGCGTGGCGGTCCATAGATCAGGAAACTCGCTCACATCTTCGCGCTGGTAGAGCAGGCGGTCGCTGTCGGCGGCTTGTGTGAGCCCCGAGAAGTGGCGGTCCATCATGATGCGCTCGGTGGGGGCATCGCCATCCACGGTGCCTTCGTAGTAGCCCGAGGCTTTGGTTTCGGTGTGAAAGGCGTGCAGCATCAGCGGTTCGTTGGGGGCCAGGGCGTCGGCCTCGTCATCAAGCTGGCGGATGCGAAACTGGATCGATTCGGCGCGCCCGAGACCGCCTGTGAGGTTGGTGGGGGTGTCAGGCGAAGACGGATCGACCGCCCAGGCATCAAAGCGATCATAGATGAGAACGGCCTCGTCATCGGCGAGCCAGCCTGCGGATCCATACGGAAACGGGGGATACGGACGGTCGTGGTCTTCATTGTAGAGCGGCGCGTCGATGGCAGCGCCAAGATCCACAGCTGGGCTGCCGGACTCCACCGACTGCGCCCACCACGTTTTGGCGGTGCCGTCCCACCAGGTCAGGTACTCCGCTTCGGGCGAGAGCGAGGCCGGGTACTGCACCTGCTCCTGCACCTGCCGCGCTGCGCCGGTGTTCACATCGACGAGGTAGACGTCGTAATACGACGGGAAGTCCCACGACATTTCCTGTTGATACGGACGACTGGTGTTCGCCACCGCAAGATCCGCGTTTCCGTTGCTGCCCACTTCGACCTCGGGACGGTCTTCCGTCGCCAGTTGTACGATGCGATTGCCGTCGTCGAGATGCGCAACCGCCTGGTAGCTGCGCTGCAACTCCTCCTCGCGGTCGTTGAGCTGCACGCTCTGCGGACGCTCGTCTTGCCAGTGCCAGATGTCGACCTGCACGGGCTCGCCTACGAGCGTGGCGGTAGTATCGGGAGCAGGCTGTGGAGCCGTGCCGAAGAACAGGCGCGTGCCGTCGTCCGAGAACGAGAGCGATCCGTGCGGGCTCACCCACCAGTTATCGGGGAGGCCGTCGGCTTGCCACCCGGCAATGCGTTCCGCATCTTCAGCAAGGGCGGCGCGGTAGAGCGTGTGGGCCGGTGCATCGGCTGCGATCGCCTCGGATTCGAGATCGTCGCGATTGGTGAGAACAGCGACCTGCTCCCCCTCGTCGTCGATGGTGAGATTGGTGTAGCTGCCGGGTCCGGTGAGCAGCGGACGCACATCGCCGGTTTGGGTGGGCACGGCAAAGACGCCGTCGCCGGTGCTGTCGGGCGTAGCGCGGGCAAAGACGAGCCAGTCGCCACTGGGCGAGAAGGCGTATTCGTTGGTCACGTGCTCGTAGGTGCGCTCGGTGCCGCGTTCCAGATTGCGGAGCGTGAGCGTCTGCCCGGCGTCGTCGCGGGTGGTGTCGGGGGCTGCGCCATCGGCCTGTGTGGTATCGGCGTGGTGATAAGCGAGCCATTGGCCGTTTTCTTGGGGGATGCGAAACGACTGCACATCGGCAATGCGCTCCACATCGCCGCTGCTGAGCGATGCGATTGCAAGGGAATCATGAGGCGCGTTGTCTTCATCGTCGGCTTCGTGATCGTGCGGCGGCACGATGCGCGTGATGACATGCTGACTGCTGGCTGTGAACTGGGCGTCGTGGGCGCTGCGGGGCACATCCAGCACAGGCGTGCCGTTGGCGCGGGCCACGCGCAGGGTATCGTCGCCGTGCTCGGGCCCCAGCACGTAGAGCACCGATTCGCCGTCGGGCGACAGCGCCTGGGTGTGGATTTGGTTCCAGATGGCGTAGTCGTCGTGGTCGAGCGCCTGCTGGGCAGTGGCGAGCGGTCCGCTGCACACGGCCAGCAGCAATCCGAGGGCGAGGGTCCAGCACGTACGGGTCCAAACAGTGCGCATCAACAGCACCAGGTTCAGTGGGGGGAGCAAACGTCGCATCCAACCTACAAAGACGGTGCGGAAGCCGCAACGGCGATGTGGTGAGTGGGCGCGTTGTGCAACGGAACGTGGTCATTTGGACTCCTGCTGCTGGCCACAACCCATGCGGGTTGTATTTGCGCTTTACAACTGAAACCAGTTGTACGGAACGCGGCCTCCAGCAGAGGTAGCGATTCAACGCTCCGTGGTGGAAGAAATAGGCCAGCAGCCGG
>CAZBTM010000261.1:3463-4173 GCA_964494425.1 uncultured Rhodothermales bacterium
CCTCCTCGGGCGTGCCGGTAACAACGACTTCGCCGCCCTCTGCGCCGCCGTCGGGACCCAGATCGATGACGTGGTCGGCATACTTGATCACATCCAGGTTGTGCTCCACGATGAGCACCGAGTGCCCGTGTTCTACGAGCTGGTCGAACGCGTTCAGCAGCTTGCGAATGTCGTCGAAGTGCAGTCCGGTGGTCGGCTCATCGAAGATGTACAGCATGCGATCGGAGTGGCGCCCGCCCAGGTGCGAGGCCAGCTTGATGCGTTGGGCCTCGCCGCCGCTGAGGGTGGTGGAGGGCTGTCCCAGCGACAGGTAGCCCAGCCCGATGTCTTGCAGCACCTCCAGCTTGTTCGTGACGGCCCGCTCGCCCTCGAAGAAGTCAGCGGCTTCATCTACCGTCATGTTCAGCACGTCGGCGATGTTTTTGCCGTTGTACGTCACGTTCAGCACTTCCTGCTTGTAGCGCTGCCCGTTGCACGCCTCGCACTCCAGGTAGATGTCGGCCAGAAACTGCATCTCAACCTTCACCACGCCCTCGCCTTTGCACGACTCGCAGCGTCCGCCCGAAACGTTGAAGCTGAAGAAGCCCTGGTCGTAGCCATGAATCTGCGCCTGCCGCGTCTCTGAAAAGAGTTTGCGGATGCCATCGAACGCGCCGGTATAAGTGGCCGGATTCGAACGCGGCGTGCGCCCGATCGGCCGCTGGTCGATG
>CAZBTM010000262.1:0-4151 GCA_964494425.1 uncultured Rhodothermales bacterium
CGGTTTCTGTGTTTATGATCGCCCATGTGCCGCGAGTCGCATCATAGACCTGGGCGTCGGCCTTGAAGCCGTTGCCCGCCAGCGGACTGCCACCGGTCGGGCTGCTGCCGGTGGTAAGCGCTGACAGCTCGTAGTCCGTCGGGTACGGGTTGCCCATAAGGTGCCAGCGCGCGCTCTGCGTCAGATCGTCGCGCACGACCGGAGCGGTGCCGTGCCGCGTAGCTGCCGTGCTTTTATCCAACGAGACGGTGAGGCCGCCCGGCGCAACCGGGTCGCGGGCATCGTCTTCGAGGTAGAGCAAGAGGCCATCGCCCAGGCCGAGCGGCGTGCTGGCACCCGCGGTCGTGTAGGCGCCGGTGCCGCCGGTGCTTTCGTCGGAATCGCTGTCATCCCATACGGCCATAACGTCGCGATCAAAGCGCGGGGCGTTGGTCCCGGCAGGGGAGGCCATGCGCACATCGCCCGCCACCGCGCCGTCGTAGGGCACACTTAGCACGCGCCAGCCCGCATCGTTGCCCGTGCCGTCGGTGCCGGTGATGGTGACGCTGGAGGCAATGGGCAGACCGGGCGTTTCGTACGCGCCCAGATCCGCGGTGTCGGTGCCGTTCTCGTTGCCGTCTTGGGTGCGCGGGTCGCCGATCAGGTCGGTCGTAATATCGCCCGGCACCGCGCTGTTGTCGCCGACGTCGACGGCGGGCGAGTTCCCCGCGATGCGCAGCCCGTCATCAGCGGTCGCAAAGAGAGCATCGGGGCCTGCGGGCTGCCCGGCATCCACAAAGAGCGGGTCGATGTTGAGGTTGCCTGGGCCTGCATTCGCGTCGCCGCTGCCTTCCGCATACGCGGCTTCGTCCACAACAGAGTAGGTCACGTCTACCGCGGCGTCTGGATCACCCGCCGACCCCGTGGTCCCGGCCATGCCTCCATTGTCCCAAAGGATCGAGTTGACGACCTGTAGGGGCGTCCGCCCGCTGTCGTAATACCGGATATCGAACGCGACGTCCGTTGCGCCGGTGAAGGTGGAATTGACGATAGTTGGGGATGTGCCGGCATTGCCGTCGTCGAAGGCGATGTGATCGGTCCCATTGTTCACAAAGATGCTGTTGGCGATGCGGGCGGCAATCGAGCCGCCATCGCCATAAAAGTAGAGGGCGCCGCCGCCTCTCCCCGCAGAGTTGCCCGTGAAGACCGTGTTTGTGATCTGCGGGCTACTCGCCCCGCCCCCGGACCCATCGCTGGTGATGGCCCCACCGGAATCTCCTGCGGAGTTACCGGTGAAAACCGTGTTCGTGATGACCGGGCTGCTTTCCCCGAAGATGCCGGCATTGTGGATGGCTCCGCCGCTTTTACCTGCAGAGTTGTCCGCGAAGATAAGCCCCGTGAGCGTGGGACTGCACATATCCTCACTGCTCTGACTCTCGGTCCCTGCCCCATCACAGAGCAGGCCTCCGCCTCGCCCAAAGTCACCAGCTGCGTTCCCCCCGGTGATGGTGACTCCATCCAGCACCGTGTCGTTCGTAATGTTGGCAGCGCTATTGTCGCCAGTGAAGTTTCCGCCATTGAAAACAACCACATGGTAGGCATTGTCAGCGGTATCGCCCGTCGTGCCGATGTCGCCGGAAAGGATGGTTTCGTTCGCAGCCGGGTCGCGCTCGGTTCGCGTCGGCTCCGTGCCGTCGAATCCGCCATAGATCTGCAGCCCGTCTTGGTCGCCGGTGATCTCGAATGTGGCGGTGCGGGCCTCCGCGTCATCAAGCGGCCTCGTGGGCATGTAGGTGCCTTCCGCGATCCAGACCTCGTTCTCTGGACCGGTGCCTGTGAGACCGTCTTGCAGCGCGGTGTGGGCATCGCTCCACGAGGTGCCGTTGCCCACGCCGCCCGATGCATCTGCGTTTACGCGCACCACCAGCGCGTCTTCGGCGGTGGGCTGTGCTACGTCGTTGGTGTACGACGGAGGGCGCGCGGGCGTCCCTGGATGAAAGCCTGTTTCGTCGACCAGGCGCCCTTCAAACCGATAGTGAGCGACCAGATCGGACAGGTCGAACGTATCTCCAAGCGTGTTGTCTTCGCCAAGCGACACAGTCATGCCCTTCTGGATTGCCCGCTGCGTACGCGCCTCATTCCACACGCGCACCTCGTCGATGCGCCCGGTAAACAACGCGGTTGAGCGAAAGCTATTGCGCTCTCGCCCAACCGAGAACAGGCCGTCTGCAGCAGGGCGGTCCGACGTAGTACGCGTTACCTCCTCGCGCCCGTTGACGTAAAGCGTTACGACGTCTGAGGCGTCGATCGTAAGCGCCACATGGTACCACTGGCCCGCCGGAAAGACGTTGCGGCTGGTCGCATATCTGAGTTGACTGTCTCCATATCCAAACCGCTCATCTCGATACACAAGCATGTTGCGGCTGCGCAAAAAGCGCGTAGCAAACGTCGTGATGCTGTGTGTGCCCGACGCCTCGGTCGGATAAACCCAGGCTTCCACTGTGAAGGCATCGGTATCTGCCAGTGCGTCGGAGACGCTGTTGGCACTGACGTAGTCGCTGGTGCCGTTTAAGAGAAGGGCCTCATCAGGCACTGCAGGCACTGCACTGCGCTCATAGGCACCAAGGTCAACCACGCGCGCACCTGTCCCGCTCTCTTGCACACGCGGATTGCCCAGTACGTCGGTTGTCGTGGTGGCCGGGATGGCATTGTTTGATCCGGCATCAAGGGCTACGCTGCCCAACCGAAGGCGCAGTCCATCATCCTCTGTCCCTAAAACGCCATCTGGCCCTGGCGGCGTATCTATGTCAGCAAGCTGCGGATTGCCTGTTAGGGTCGTTCCATTGTCAACGGTTTCTGCACCGCTCTCCTCTTCGACCCCGCTGCTCAATCCGCCTTCGACCAGCGTGTTGGTAAGAGTGAGTTCAACGCCATCGCCTCGGCCGTAAACTTCCGGAGCTCCGCTTGTTAAGTCGCTGTACAGGATGCTGTTGGTGACCTGCGTGCGATTGACTCCTCCATTTGAGCTCTCGTTTTGCAGCGTACGGCTAAAGGTCAGCCCCCGGTTGCGTACCAGCGTGCTGTTTAGAATCCGCAGTTCGCTTGTGCCGCCAGAGCGCGCATCATTGAAAACAGCCCCGCCACCAAGTCCCGAGCGGTTATCGGTAAAGACGCTGTTGATGATTTCTGTGGCGCTCGTTGCGTCGATTCGCACGTCATGATACAATGCGCCTCCGCCTGAAGACCCTACGTTGCCGCTGAACGTGCCCCGGCGCACGTTCAGCTGACTTGCGGTCTCACTGCCGGAACTAATCATGTGGATTGCTCCCCCGTAATCACGCCCTACATTGTTGGTAAAGGCACTCTCGCTGACCGTCAGCTCTCCACCGGCACTGCCATCTGCGTCCACCCCACGGTAGTACAGTGCTCCTCCTTGCTCCGCAATGTTATTAGTAAGCGTACTTTGTGTAACCGTAAGGCGACTGGTGCCTCCACTGCTGGCAGTGACGTATATCCCGCCTCCCAGGGCATCCGCTTCGTTCGCTTCCACGATTACTCTGCTTATCTGCACGCTGCATGCGTTGCCGGTACCCATGCCATCACAGAAGAGACCCGCGCCCTTCGCCTTGGGGTCGGTGGGCTCCAAAGCATCGGCATACCCGGCTTTGACCGTTACCCCGTTCAGCACGGTCGCTGGTGTAATATTGGCGCTGCTGTTGGATCCGAGAGCGGTCCCTCCATTGAAAACAAGGACATGATATGCGTTGTCGGCGCGGCCGGAGTCGGGGAAGCCGTCGCCGTCGCTATCTGGATCGTCGTTCTGGCCCAGGTCGCCGGAGAGCACCGTCTCGTGGGCCTGCAGGTCGCGGCTGGTGAGTTGGGCTTCCACATCCGCAATGCCGCTGAACGACTCGGTGCCGCTCCATCCACCATAGATTTTCACCCCGTCTTGGGCACCGGTAACCTCAAATGTGGCTGTACGCGGATCACCCGCTTCCAACCGCTCGCTGGGCTGATACGTACCGGCGGCAATCACGACGACATCGCTGCCTGTCGCGCTGGCGAGCGCCGACCGGCTCGATCCGCCCGGCGAGTGGTCGCCGCCCTACGACCCGGCGGGCGACCGGCCCAAGGAACGGGCGATGCGCGCCGCCGCCGCGGCGACAGCCGGC
>CAZBTM010000263.1:0-1502 GCA_964494425.1 uncultured Rhodothermales bacterium
ATTTCAAGCGTGCGAGGTCAGCGTTGAGATCCGTCCCCCCGACAGTGGTCGGAGGTCAGGATGACCGGCGGTTGAGGCCTTCAGCGATCACTAATCTTCTGTCCACGACCCTTCACATACATCCGCTAACGAATCTTGAGATATGTTGAAAGCTGGAATTCGGTAACCACCACCTGCGCTCGGCGGGGTTGCATCCCGAATCCACCGACAATCTTACATCTGTGCGGGAACGGATCTTTGCGCCTGCCCGTGACGCTTGACAGATAATCATTCCTCTTCGCTGTGCTCCTGCCTTCGCATCCTCCTGTACGCTTATGCCTGATTCGGATTCAGACGACCGCTTTCCGTCGTCCAAGCTCGACCGAGGGAAGATCTTTGCCAAGACGGGGCTGAAGGTGGGGGCCAACTATGCGCGCTACCTCAAAGACCGCGTCACGAACCGTTCGGGCGATAAAACGGCCCAGAAACAGGCGCTGAACACCAAAAACGCTGAGGACATCTACCAGGAGCTTACCAAGCTGCGTGGCACCGCGCTGAAGCTGGCGCAGTCCATGAGCATGGACACGGGCATGCTGCCCGATGAGTTTATGGATGTGATGGCGCAGGCGCAGTACAAGGTGCCGCCCATGAACCAGGCCCTGGTCCGCAAGCGCATCCGCGATGGCCTGGGGCGCTTCCCGGAGCAGCTATTCGACACGTTTCAGGGGGAGGCCATGGCCGCGGCTTCCATTGGACAGGTGCACCGCGCTACCTTATCGGATGGACGCGATGTGGCTGTGAAGGTGCAGTACCCCAACATCCGCAACACCATTGAGTCGGATCTGAAGGTGGCGCGTCCCCTCATCGGACGCCTCGTAAAGGGCCCGTATCTCGATGCATACTTCGAGGAGATCCGCTCCATGCTCATGCAGGAGACGGATTACGAGAACGAGGCGGATAACATCGAATTCTTCGCCGACCAGTACGACTACGACGACGTGGTCACGCCGCGCGCGGTCTATGAGTACACCTCCGAAACCGTGCTCACCATGACGCACGTGGCGGGCGAACACATGAATGAGTTTCTGGCCCGCGAACCGGGGCAAGAACGCCGCAACCACTTTGGACAGCTGCTGTGGGACTTCGTGCACGATCAGATTGCGAGCAACTATTGCACGCTGCACGCTGATGCGCATCCCGGCAACTTCTTGTTTCGCGACGACGGACGCCTGGGCGTGATCGACTTTGGCTGTGTGAAGCGGTTCCCGCAGGACTTCCGCGACAATATGCTGCGGCTGTGGAACGCGCGCATCCAAGACGACGAAGATGCAATCCACGATCTGCTGCACACGCTCGACGACCTGCGGGTGAACGTCGACAAGACGGGCGAAGACGTCGCCGAGCTGCACTGCCACGGCGGCCCCGCCGTGCTGGCATACCCCGATTCCTCCGACGGCGCTTTCAAGATGGCTGGTTCGAAAGGTTTCAAGGCTGTCAAACAATTTGCCGGCAAATGCCTTGTC
>CAZBTM010000263.1:1512-4109 GCA_964494425.1 uncultured Rhodothermales bacterium
ATCATACTTCCATTCGGCGCAACACTGGGTGATTCATCTTGTTCGGTACTAGTGACGATATTGAAGGTATTACGCTGCAAATCCTGCACAGCGACATGAACGCGGCCACCCGCGAGCGCGTCGCGTCCTTCTTTCAGCGCTTCGGGCGGCTCATTGTGCAGCCCTACCGCAGCGACACGTTTGACTTCGGCGATGATGCGTTCTACGAAGAGCTCAAAGCGTGCTTCCGAGAGGGCTCGAAGCTGCGCGAAACATCTGGATCACACCACTTCATTTTTATAAATAAGGTGTTAGTCGGGCTCTTCGGCATCATGAATCAGCTCAAACCCAAACTGAACACCGCTCGTAGCCGTACGGCGCTCTGTGAAAGTGTTCAAGACTTACCGACAACATCGGCATCTCGCTAACTCCGCAGACAGGCGCACATGGCCTTAACAACTGGCCAATTGGCCGACGTTCCTC
The DNA here is from genome assembly GCA_964494425.1 of uncultured Rhodothermales bacterium. Classification (GTDB taxonomy): domain Bacteria; phylum Bacteroidota; class Rhodothermia; order Rhodothermales; family Salinibacteraceae; genus Longimonas. The sequence goes on from CAZBTM010000263.1 coordinate 1,975, forward strand.
TCTTTCTTGCAATGGCTTACCATATATGTACGCGCTCTGCACTCGTCTCCTGACGTCTGTCCATTCATTTCTCTTGGGCACGGTCCTCGTCTTGTTGGCATCAGCGAGCCTGGTGGCGGTCCCGGTGCATGGACAAGACACCACCCCAGACAGCACACGGATGGCAGAGGAGGCGGTCACGTATCGTGTTGAGACAAACGAAGGCACGGTGTACGTGGGCACGCTGGTGCGCGAAAGTGATGAAGCCGTTGTGCTCGCCATGAGCGACGGGACCGAAGTGCGCGTCTTGCGAGAGAACATCCGCGACTTTTCGCAGATCAACCCAAGTCGCATCCGCAACGGTGACTACTGGTTCGACAATCCGCAGCCGACTCGCTACTTCTTTGCTCCCAGCGCCATCGGGCTGCGCGAGGGGAACGGATACTACCAGAACACATGGGTCCTCTTCAACAACGTCAATTACGGCGTATCCGACCGGTTTTCGATTGGTGCAGGCACCGTCCCCGTGTTTTTGTTTGGCGAAAGCGTGTTTCCGATCTGGGTGCTGCCTAAAGTGTCATTCTCCAATGCCAGCGCGAGCCGGCACCTTGCCGTGGGCGGCGTACTTGGAGGCGTAGTCGGCGAAGGGGAATCCGCCTCGGTGGGGCTGCTCTACACCTCGGGCACACTCGGCGGCGCAGACCGCAATCTGACAGCGGGAATCGGATATGGCTATCAGAACGGATCGCTGGCCGACACGCCGTTCTTCAACGTGAGCGGCATGACCCGGGTGAGCAAGCGGTTCTACCTGGTCTCCGAAAACTACTTTTTCTCGGGCGACGAGGTCAACGGGCTCGTGTCGTTCGGTTTGCGGTACGCCCCCGAAAAATTTGCGGTAGACTTTGGGCTGGTGCGTCCTCTGACTGATGATCTTGATTCGTTCATCGCCTTTCCTTGGCTGGGCGTCGCGCTTCCGTTTTAGGGATTTGCAGGTCCCCACGTTACGCATCGTCTGCATCGTAGATCGCATTCAGCACGCCCGCAATGCGCACGCCTGCTTGCAGCAGTCGCTTCTCGACCATAGGCAGGCGCTCATTGCGGTACGTCCATCCGATGCGGCGATCGGCGGGCAGGTCGTAGACGACCTCGCGGTAATCCATCGATTCCTCGGCCCAGCGCCGCACGGTTGCGCGCTGCCAGTCGTCTACTTGGGCGTCGGTGGGATGATTAATGGCATCGGTCCAGACCGCGTAGTCCTCGTGCCATGACACAATCATACCGGTGTCCCACACGCGGTGCAAGTTCGAGGATTCCCCCATCCACTCGACCAGCGCGTCGTTGCCACCCCGGTCGGTGCCGGTGCCCACGTGCAGCGGCTGGTGAACATCGCCAATCATGTGGATGACCATCATCAGATGCTCGCGCTCCACCTCGGGCGAGAGATCGCCTTCGTGCAGAGCCGCAATCATGCGCTCCAGTTGCGCAATAAGGTCGCCGTTCGGGTTTTTCGTAGCTTCGGCGTAGGTCGTATCCGACGGCACCGTAACCCAGTGCCAGTCTGCGGTATGCGCGTATGCCTCAGTGGAGCGCACGCGGTCCATCCAGGTGGTAGCATCGACCATCGACATGTCGCCAAGGATGCGCTCGACCTCGGCCCGGGCGGTGTCGGTCAGGTGCTGCTGCGCCACCGCGCCCGTGATGGAGTGCCCGACGCGTCCCCACTGAACCGCAGACGGTCCACCCCCTGCAATGAAGAACGCAGCGAGAAGAACCAGCGTGGTAGAAAACGAAACGTGAGAACGCATAGGCACAGGTAGCAGATAAGTACAAAAGAGGGCAAAGAGGGAGGCCGAGTTTAGGCTTTCCCCCCGCCAGTCTGTTCGCGATGCACCGCGCGCAGGCACGCCTCCAGCGGGAGCGGCCAATCTTCGCGGGCATATTCCTCAAAGCCAGACAGCTGTTCCTGGTCCGCAATCTCGTCGACAGACTGCCCTTCTTCGAGCGCCTGCGCCACGAACTCGTTGAGTCCTGCCAGGAAGTCGCGCATCACGAGCAGGTCTGCGCGTCCGCCCGTGATTCCGGCATCGGGCGCGCCGTGGCCGTGAATCACGATGGTGTCGTCGTCGAACGTGTCGTGCAGGGTTTCGAGGGTGCTG
>CAZBTM010000264.1:0-1714 GCA_964494425.1 uncultured Rhodothermales bacterium
ACCCATGCCTTCCATCACTTAACATTGAGCCGCTCCCCAATCATCATGTCCGCAACGAACCAATCGGCGGTGCGTACGGATTGTCCCTTGTATTCTGCAAACAAACCGGCCCATACCCGTGCCCAACGACCTCCTCGACGCGGTTCAGTTCGATGACGACGGCCTGGTGGCCGCCATTGCCCAGGATCACGACACCGGCGACGTACTCATGATGGCGTACATGACCGCCGAAACGCTCAAGGAAACGCTGCAAACCGGACGCATGGTGTACTGGAGCCGCTCGCGGCAGGCGGTGTGGCGCAAGGGCGAAACCAGTGGCAACGTGCAACACGTGCACGCCGCGCACCTCGACTGCGACGGCGATGTGCTGCTCTTTCAGGTCGAGCAGGTTGGCGATGCGGCGTGCCACACCGGCCACCGGTCGTGCTTCTATCGCCGGGTGGAACGCGACGGCTCGCTCGTGCATGACGGCACCAAAGTGTTCGATCCTGATGAGGTCTACGGCGTGTAGGCACGCACCTTTCGCATCCCCTACAATTACTCTTCGTACCGACATGGCTGCCGACACAAACGAACGGAGCACTGCCTGGCACCTTGCGCTGTTTGTGGGGGCGCTGGTGCTGTGCGAAGGCGTAGGCGCGCTGGCGGGATACGTAACGCAGGGGCCGGTACAGACGTGGTATCCCACCCTCAATAAGCCGTTCTTTACGCCGCCTGACTGGCTTTTCGCGCCGGTATGGATCACGCTCTACGCCATGATGGCTGGTGCGTGGTATCTGGTGCTGCGTCGGGGATGGGCTGCCCCGGGTGTGAAAGGAGCCAGCACTGCATTTCTTGTGCAGCTCGTGCTCAACGGCACATGGTCGTTCGTCTTCTTTGGGATGCAATCTCTTGCAGGCGGCCTCGTCGTCATCATCGCGCTACTTCTGGCAATCCGGTGGACGCTAAGGCGGTTCTACCCGCTTAGCGCAACCGCCTTCTGGCTGCTGATCCCGTATCTGTTCTGGGTCATGTACGCCACGCTGCTCAACGGTACGCTCTGGATGATGAACTGAGCGGTCGTACAAGAGGGTGCGGATGCGGGAGCGGCGTTGACGACGCAGGCATCGTGCCCGACGTGCAGGAGATCCTTCCACCGACAGTAGTCGGGGCGACAGAGCGGCCGGACTTTGCAGATGCTTGGCGCATCTGCGGCGCTCAGGATGACATCATGGTGGGGGAAGTGTAAGAAGGATGGCGCAAACCCCAACCCGCTCCCCTGGAGAGGAGAGCTGTCGCGAATGCGGCTGAGGGGTGGATGAAATAAACACCGCTGCGGATGCGCTGACTCAGCGGACGCGGGAGCGTCCTCATGTCTTTCGTCAACGCAGGAGCGTTGACAGCAGGAGAAAGCGTTGGGCAGAAGGCGCCACTCGTCGCAAGGCTCCGCCTTGTGACGTCCTCATTTAGGGGCTCTGCCCCGTACGGAAGCCGGTAGATCCTGCGTACGAAGATCGCCAGAGATGCGAGCGATACCGAAAGCACACAAGACGCGCCGGGGACGTGCCAGGCCCCGGCTATCGGCATGCGTTGTCCGCCACGTATCCCCCAAAAGTGCCAGCGCGGGACTGGACACGTCCCGCATTGGCTGTACGAATGCTCACGCCGACACCGCCGTGCGCTCGGCGTGCTCGTGCTGAGCGTTCTGCTCAATGCGATCGCGCAGGGCGTTGAG
>CAZBTM010000264.1:1724-4099 GCA_964494425.1 uncultured Rhodothermales bacterium
GAGCATCCCCGAGAACAGCAGGCTGTGCGGCAGGGCAAGCAGATACCAGTAGAGTGTGCCCCAGAGGCCGCGCGGCTCAAAGAAGTTGGCCTGCGTCACGATGGAGGTGCCAGTGCCAGCCGGCTCCACCTCGTACTGCATCCAGGCGCGGCCCGGCATCGTCATTTCGGCGCGAAGGCGCAGCAGGTGCGGACGGTCGATGTCTTCCACGCGCCAGAAGTCGACCGTGTCGCCGGCGCGCAGCGTGGTGGGGTGGCGGCGTCCCTTGCGGTACCCAATCCCGCCCATGAGCTGATCCAGATAGCCGCGCAACTGCCAGAGGGCATTGCCGTAGAGCCAGCCCGTTTTTCCGCCGAGGCTTTCAATCACCGCGAAAGCCTGCTCCGCCTCCGCCTGGACCTGTACCTGTCGCGTCTCTTTGATGAGGCCTTGCGTGGTTTCGAGCGACACGTCCACCAGGCGTCCACGGGGATGCGAGGAGACGGCGCTGTTCCACACGGTGGGGATGTCGTTCGAGGCGTAGCGCCGCAGGGCCAGCCGCACTGCCGCCTCGTACGAGATGGGCTCTATCTCCGGAAACAGTTGCCGCGCCGCCTCGGGATTGTCGACCGTGACTTCGTTGTCGAGCCCCTCGATGAGCGGACGCGCAATCTGGTTGGAGATGGGCGTAACCAGTCCCACCCAGTGCGAGGACAGCCCGGGCGTAAGAAAAGGTACGTTCACAATAGGGCGGTTCAGGCCGCGCGCCTTCGCGTAGCGCTGAAACATGTCGCCATAGGTTAGCACATCCGAGCCGCCAATCTCGATGACGCGTCCGGCACTTTCAGGCTGCTCCAGCGCAGCCACCAGGTACTGAAGCACGTTGCGGATGGCAATAGGCTGTGTCGGCGTTTGGACCCACTTTGGGCAGATGAGAATGGGCACGCGCTCGGTGAGATATCGAATCAACTCGAACGACAGGCTGCCCGAGCCCACAATGACCGCCGCCCGAAACTCGGTGACGGGAATGGAGCCGTCGCGGAGCACGTCGCCGGTTTCCATGCGGCTCTTCAGGTGATCCGAGAGGCGCTCGCCCTTCGGACGAATGCCGCCCAGGTAGATGAGACGCTTCACGCCTGCAGACGCGGCGGCCTCGCGGATGTTGGTGGCCGCGCGGCGGTCGCGCTCGGCAAACTCGTCGCCGCTACCCAGCGAATGGATCAGGTAGTACGCAGCGTCGACGCCGTCGAATACGCCGGTGAGCGTGTCGGGCTTGAGGGCATCGCCCGTTACGACGTCGACGCGGTCGTGCCAGGGCTGCGCGTGCAGGCGGTCGGCGTCGCGTACGAAGCAGCGCACGCGGTAGCCCTCGCGCAGCAAGCACGGCACGAGGCGTCCGCCTACGTATCCGGTAGCACCCGTAACGAGCACTGTTTGAGGAGCAGAAGCCATGAGAAGCGCGGCCAGTTGAGAAGCAAACCAATGGATGTATGGAATGCTCGGTGTCGGGTACGGTTTGCAGGACAAGCGGAATGAACGACGGCCAGATGCAACGATGCTGTTCGCCCTTCTTCTGTAACGACGCACAGCCCTACCGCCACATCTGCATTACAACAACATTCCATCTCGCAGGGACCCGCATCATACATCGTTCATCTATGCTATTGTAACATACGATTTCCTTTCGACACGCTCTCCTAAACCTTACCCTCTTGTTATGGCTAATAAAGAAGACACCCAGACGTGGCCCGAACTCGCAATCGGACTGTATGATAAGCTGACCGGACGCGGTGCTGAAATCTCGTACGAGTTTGACAACTTCGAGCTCGAAGTGCCCAGCAAAGTAGGATCTGGAGCGGAGTACGCCAAGTGGAAGATGAATGGCACGCTCCGCATCCGCACCCGCGACGATGCCTAACCACCGCCCGATGCAAAGCGGGCGTCTCGCTATTGCTTTTCCCTATCCGGTGTGACTCGACATGGCAACTCCGCTTGATGTACTCGGCGATTTAGATCTCACCGTTGACGGCGAACACGTGGCGGTGCGGGGCGACGGACGCCGCGTTGTGGTGGATGTGCCATCGCTGGCCACCGCGCGCCGTCTCATCACGAAGACGCCGTACGGCGACACGCCGCGAGCTACAGCCGCCTACGTGAACGATCTTCTGGCGGAAGTAGATCTGACCCTTGATGTAATGCTTAATCACAAGCGCGTTGTGCGCCTGGGGGCAGATGCACGTCCGAATGCGGTGTCGCGCCTGCTGAACCTGGGCGATGTCGAGGTGCATCCGTCGGTGCCCGCGCGCGAGAGTGCCGCCCGCAATCCTGTGGCTACGGCGCTGTTGCTCATTACGGGCGTGGGGCTGCTGCTCTGGCTCCTGCGCCGCGGCGACGAC
>CAZBTM010000265.1:0-4093 GCA_964494425.1 uncultured Rhodothermales bacterium
CCTGATTGCGTCTCTGGTAGGGAACGGATACAACGCGGTCGTCCGTACCGGTACATCCTACTAATATTTCGCTTTCATCTGATCTTGGCTCCTCGCTTGTATGGACACGTTTCCGGCTACGGCGTTTCCCACAGACCCATCTGCATCCCGCCAGGTGGTGGGGCTCATGAGTGGTACTTCGTTCGACGGCGTGGATGCCGTTCTTGTTGAGCTCTCGGGCACGTACGATACGATTCAACTCGACGTACAAGCCGCTTACCATACTTCGTACAGCGACGACCTGCACCGCAGGCTGCATGCCCTAAGCCGTAGCGGGCACGCGCCGCTTGACCATCTGGCAGCGCTGCATGGGCATTTGGCCGACTGCTACGCCGATGCCGTCACTGCACTGATGGACCAAGCTGCTCGCCCGCTTTCGAGCATAGACCTTGTAGGCGTGCATGGGCAGACGATCGCGCACGTCCCGGCCCCGCTTGCCGATGGGCCGCCCGGACGCGGTACGCTGCAGTTGGGCGCCCCGGGCGCGCTGGCTTCCGCGTTGAATTGCCCCGTGGTGGGCGACTTTCGGCCCGCCGACATGGCGCTTCATGGCCAGGGCGCGCCTATTATTCCGTACTTTGACTATGCCGTTCTGGGGGATGCGCAGGAAACACGCCTCATGCTGAACCTGGGTGGCATTGCCAACGTGACCGTTGTACCCGCAGGTGCTTCTCGCGCCGATGTGCGCGCTTTCGATACCGGCCCGGCCAACATGGTGCTCGACGCCCTCACTGAACTGCTTTTCGATGAACCCTACGACGCCGACGGGGCCTACGCTAAGGCCGGTACGCCCTACGCCGATGTGGTGGCTACACTCATCCGCGAAGACTTCTTTCAGCAGCCTCCGCCGCGCTCTACGGGGCGGGGGCAGTTCGGAACCGACTATGCGCAACGCGTGTGGGCACAGGTCCGTAGACACGACGGCAGCCGCCACGATGCACTGGCCACGGCGGTACTGCTTACGGCATCATCGGTGTATCAGGCGTATGCCCAATTCATCCGCCCCAATGCGTCTGCCGACCGCGTGCTTGTAAGCGGGGGCGGTGTGCACAACAGCACGCTCATGCAGGCACTACGCAACGCGTTTGCGCCGATTTCTGTAGTCTCAACGGCTGACGTAGGCATCGACCCGGATATGAAAGAGGCCATTGGGATGGCGGTGCTTGCTCATGAGTGGACACATGGCACGGCTACGGCGCTTCCTTCGGTAACCGGCGCAACCCGTGCAGCCCGCCTGGGGGCGCTGCATCTACCGCCTGCCTCATGAGTCCGAACCCTGATTCTGATATAGCACCAATGCGCTGGTGCCTCCTTTCTTCTTGGTTTTTCTTCGGATTGTAGATGGCTTACACACTCAACGACTTGCGCACGCTGCTTGATCTGGAGCGCATTGAAGATACAATTTTTCGAGGTACCAATTACGACATTGGGTCCGGCAGCGTGTTTGGCGGACAGGCGCTGGCGCAGTCGCTCGTGGCGGCGCAGCGCACGCTCGACGACCCCGACCGGGTAGCGCACTCCATGCATGGCTACTTCATTCTTCCGGGGGATGTAGAAGCACCGATTGTGTACGAAGTCGATCGCCTGCGCGACGGGTCCTCGTTTACCACGCGGCGCATCATTGCGATTCAGCACGGGCGCGCCATTTTCAATATGGCGGCATCGTTTCAGAAACAGGAAACCGGTCTTTCGCATCAAACTGCAATGCCCGATGTGCCCCCGCCCGATACCTTGCAATCGGATATGGAGCTGTTGCGCCAGATCAAGGGGCGCATCCCGCCACGATTGCGTGCGCTCTACACCGAAGAGCGTCCGGTAGAAGTGCGGCGCGTGGATCCGGTCAATCCGTTTGGGCCCGAACCGGCGGCCCCGACCAACCCGATGTGGCTCCGAGCACGTGGCACGTTGCCCCACGAGCCCCTGCTGCACCAGGCCGTCTTTGCCTACATGTCCGACTACGGCCTGCTGGGCACCGCGCTGCGTCCGCACGGGCGGTCGTTTCTGGACCCGGATCTACAGCTGGCCTCCCTCGACCATGCGATGTGGTTTCATCGTCCGTTTTCGGTGAACGAGTGGCTGCTGTACACCGCTGAGAGTCCTGCAGCCCATGGCGCACGGGGATTTGTACGCGGACAGCTCTTTACCCAGGAGGGGGCGCTGGTGGCCTCAGTGGCGCAGGAGGGGCTGATGCGCCTGCACGACAATGACTGACCGCGGCGGGCCCGTACCGGCGGCCCTTGCCGGCGGCGCGTATCGGCTACGATGGACGATCAGCGTCAGACAGGCGCTGGTGGCGTATGTCGGTGCCTTCCACCAGAAAAACGATGCCCTGTGCAATGTTTTTGGCGTGGTCAGAGATGCGCTCGATGGCTTTGCTGGCGGTAATGAGATACGATAGCGCTTCGGTTGCTTCGGGCTTCTGCTGCATCTGTGCAATGAGCGCGGACAGGTTTTCAGCATGCAGGCGGTTCACCTGCTGATCGCGGGCAATGACCGTGCGCGCCTTCACGCGGTCGCGGTTGATGAAGGCCTCCTCGGCCCCGCGCAGCATATCACGAGCAATGTCGGCCATGCGGGGAACGGACGTGGCGGCCAGCATATCCGGAAAGTCGGCCAGCGGCGCCGTATAGCGGGCCAGGTTGCGACAGTGATCACCAATGCGCTCAAAGTCGGCGTTAATCTTCACCGCCATGATGAGCATACGCAGGTCCGCGGCTACCGGCGTGTGCAGCGCCAGGATACGCTCGCAGTGGCGGTCGATGGTTAGCTCCAAGGCATCGACCTCGCTGTCGCGGGCAGCCACGGCCTCGCCTGCTTCGACATCGCCCTGAATGAGTGCATTCATGGCGTGGGCCAGCTGCTCATCGACCAGGGTGGCCATGGAGACGAGATAGCGGCGCAGCGTGTGGAGCTCGCTATCGAGCTGCGACCGGGGTTCGTTTGCAGAAGAAGACATAGGAGCGTAAGCGCATCAGAAGGCTGCGAAGCCCGCCGCGCACGAGGCATCATCCAAATCGGCCAGTAACGTAGGCCTCGGTGCGCTCTTGTTGCGGACGGGTAAAGACTTGCTCGGTGGCGCCCATTTCGATCAGGCGTCCCATATACAGGAAGACGGTTTCGTCGCTCACGCGCGAGGCTTGCTGCATGCTGTGCGTTACGACGACAATGGTGTACTCAGAGCGCAACTCGCTAATGGTATCCTCGAACTTGCCTGTAGCCACGGGATCGAGCGCACTGGTAGGCTCATCCATCAGCAGGATGTCAGGCTCCACCGCCAGCGCACGGGCAATACACAGGCGTTGCTGCTGGCCGCCACTCAGGTTGTAGGCGCTGCCGTGCAGGTTGTCCTTCACCTCATCCCAGAGCGCCGCTTGGCGCAGGCACCGCTCTACAAGCGCGTCTTCGTTGCCGGTGTATCCGTTGATACGCGCGCCCCATATTACATTTTTGTAGATCGTCTTGGGGAATGGGTTGGGCTTCTGAAATACCATGCCAATGTGCCGCCGCACCGCAACCGGATCGGCTTGGTAGATGTCTTGCCCGTTTACACGGACGCTGCCTTCGAGTGTGGTGTTCGGGATCAGTTCATTCATCCGGTTAAAGCAGCGGATGAGCGTGCTCTTCCCGCATCCCGAAGGACCGATGAGCGCTGTAACCCGGTTGGCCTTCACATCCATCGTAATATCCTGCAGCGCGTGGGTGTCGTCGCCATACCAGAAGTTGAGGTTCGACACCGCGATCTTTGTTTCAGCGTTGCTTTCCGATGCGACGTTGCCATCCCGGCTTGTGGAAGCCGTGGTTGTGCCCTCCTGCTGCGCATCTTCTGCTGTAGAATTGGTGGACGGAGCAGTGTCGGTCTGTGTGGACGAGGGGCCGACATTTGATGGGTCTACAGAAGCCATAAAGTTAAAAACACTGTACAAAAGGATCCAGAAGAGGACTGCCGCCTGTGCTATCCGGTCAGTTGATCTTCAAAGTAATTGCGGAGCAAGATGGCTGACAGGTTCATCAGTAGCAGGAAGGCCATTAGCACAATGATTGCTGCTGCAGCCAA
>CAZBTM010000266.1:0-4038 GCA_964494425.1 uncultured Rhodothermales bacterium
TACGCTGTTGCTGTCTCGCGTAAAGAAGCCTATTCTCGTGAGGGAACGGCCTGTCACACAGGAGATCCCTTGGCTGCGCTCGGGATGACCGCCGGGATGGGGGGCACGCACTCAATCCAACATCCCCAATCCAACATCTACAATGGAATGTTGCCGTGCTTCTTGCTTGGGGGATTCGCGACCTTGTTCTCAAGCATATCAAACCCGCGGATGAGTCGCGCGCGCGTCTCGTGCGGCTTGATGATGTCGTCGATGTAGCCGTGCTCCGCGGCGATGTACGGATGCGCAAACCGCTCGCGGTACTTCTCGATGAACGCATCCTTGGCCGCTTCGGGATCGTCAGCGGCAGCGATCTGGCGGCGGTAGATGATCTCGACCGCGCCCTTCGGACCCATCACGGCGATTTCGGCGGTGGGCCACGCAAAGTTGAGGTCGCCCCCGATGTGCTTCGAGTTCATGACGTCGTAGGCGCCGCCATAGGCTTTGCGCGTAATGACGGTGACCTTGGGCACGGAGGCTTCGCACAGCGCGTAGAGCAGCTTGGCCCCGTGCTTGATGATGCCGTTCCACTCCTGATCGGTGCCCGGGAGGAAGCCCGGTACATCCTCAAACACCAGCAGCGGGATGTTGAATGCGTCACAGAAGCGCACAAACCGCGCGCCCTTCAGCGAGGCGTCAATGTCGAGTACGCCTGCCAAGACCGCCGGCTGGTTCGCGACGATGCCCACTGAGCGTCCGCCCACGCGGGCAAAGCCGACGATCAGGTTCTCGGCATAGTCGGGCTGCACCTCAAAGAAGTCGCCGCCGTCGGCAATGTGGGCGATCACGTCGTGCATGTCGTACGGCTTGTTGGGCGCATCGGGCACAATCGTGTCGAGCGACTCGGGGTCCTTGCTGTTGGTGGCATCGGCGCGCTTGGGCGGATCCTCCTCGCAGTTCTGCGGCAGGTAGCTCATCAGTTCGCGGATGCGGAGCAGGCAGTCCACATCGTTGCTGCACGTCACGTGCGACACGCCGCTCTTGGTGGCATGCGTGCGTGCGCCGCCCAGTTCTTCGCTGGTCACCTCCTCTTGCGTTACGGTCTTGACCACGTTGGGGCCGGTCACGAACATGTAGCTCGTGCCCTCGACCATGAACGTGAAGTCGGTGATGGCCGGACTGTAGACCGCACCGCCCGCGCATGGCCCCATCACCGCCGAGATCTGCGGGACGACGCCCGACAGGTCGGTGTTTAGCTTGAAGATATCGGCGTATCCCCCCAGCGACACCACGCCCTCCTGAATACGCGCGCCGCCCGAGTCGTTGAGCCCGATGAGCGGAGCGCCGTTCTCCAGCGCCAGCTCCATGATGCGCACAATCTTGTCGGCATGAGCGCGCCCAAGCGAGCCCCCGTACACCGTAAAGTCCTGACTGAACACGTAGACGAGCCGCCCTTCAATCGTGCCATAGCCGGTTACGACGCCGTCGCCGTAGGGGCGCTTTTCATCGAGCCCGAAAGCGGTGGACTGATGTCGCACGAAGGTGCCCATCTCCTCGAACGAGTCATCGTCGAGCAGGATGTCGATGCGTTCGCGGGCGGTGAGCTTGTCTTTGTCGTGCTGGCGCTGAATGCGCTCGGGGCCGCCGCCTTGCTGGGCCTCCTCGCGGCGCTGGTCGAGGTCGGAAAAGCGCGAATCAGAATCGGACATAAGCAGAGGGTGGAGGGTCAACAGAAAGATAGCGAAGCAGGCGGGCCGATGCCGGGCCGGAAGCGGTTACACGTGCGGAGCCAGGCAACTCGCGTCAGGGAAGCTGGGCCGTGCTACGCCGCGGCCGGGCGCTGGCGTTGATACATCGCTTCCACAATAAGCATGTGCGGCAACGTAAGCACACTAATCAGAATGAAAAGCAGCGCAATCATCTCGGTTTGTGCGCCTACGGCCTCGTTGAGTACGTAGAGCCCGCCCAAGCCCACAAACGAGATCAGCGTAAAGAGGGCCGCTTTGCGGTAGAAGTGGCCCAGCGTAGCCTGGCGGCCGTGCCGTTGAAAGAAGCGCAGGATCTCCAGGATATGCCCGAGTGAGTGCCACAGCCCAAAGTAGACGGCAAAGCCGACCAGCGGGTGCGCGGTGATGAGCAGCGCCGCCAACACCGCCGTGTTGAAGAGCTCGCGCCCTACATCGCGCCCCTGCGACGTGCCCCAGCGCTGCATGAGCAGGAGCACTGCGGCGTGCTGCGCTACCAGTGCTGTTAGCACTGCCGTCGGAGCGCTGGTAACGCCGGGCCAGGCGCTCACCTGAACATCCGCAATGGCTACGAAGATGGGGTCAACCAGCTCAGGGAAGGCGACAATCGGCAGTCCCATGAGCATGATGCCGCGGGAGGCATAGAGCACCAGATGGCCGGGGGCTGGTACGTCCCAGTACGCCAGGTCGGCTTGGCCGAAGTGATACACGGTGAGTCCCAGAAAGAGGGTCAGGCTCACCACCGGACTGATCCACCAGAGCACGCCGTACGCGGCCATCAGCGCCAGGTACACGCCGTAAAACTTGGCCTGATCGCTCCACGACGACGAGAGGCCATATAGATCGGCAGCGACCACATGGTCCACCGCGCCGTGGGGAATGCCGGTCAGTGCTACGCCTCCCATGAGCACGATAAAGGCCACCGAGCCCAGACTCAAGACGCCCGTGAGCGAGAGCCCAGCGGTAAGAAGCGTAGCCCCCACTACGACACCGTACACGCGGGGACTGCGAAGGGAAAGCGGGACCTCGGACATACCGGCGTATCCATTACAATAGAGTATCGAGCACATGTATCATACAAAACGTGGGGCAGCAGCACGTAGCGGGGCGTTTGACGATTCGGGAAAAGCGCAGCCTTCGCGCCCGCGGGGCTGCTGAACAGACGCTCCTATGTGGCGTTGATAATACTTCGACAGTCTTGCTCACAAACTCCCTCGACCACTGTGGCTACGGCACAACAAGGAGATACGGTAGAAATTGATTTTGTTGGACGGTTCGAGGACGGCGAGGTGTTCGACTCCTCGGAGGAGCGCGGTCCGATTACCTTCACCATTGGGGAGGAGGCCGTCATTGAAGGCCTGCAGAACATCGTTAAGGGCATGGAACCGGGCGAAACAAAAGTGGGCGAGGTGCCGCCTGAGCAGGCTTATGGGCACCGACGCTCGGACATGGTGAAGGAAATTGAGCGAGCGCACCTGCCCGATGACATGGACCCAGAGGTCGGTGTTGCACTGCGGCTGCGGTTGGATAACGGACGCCGCGTGAAGGCGTTTGTCTCGAAAATGACGGAAGAGACGATTACCATCGACGCAAATCACCCGCTGGCGGGTCAGACGCTCACGTTTGAGGTGACGCTCAATGCTATTCTGGAGGAAAAGGCGGCAGCGCACAAAGACTGATTCCATCACGCTTAACACCACGCTCCGTTGATGTACGCGAGTGTGCCTGACAACCAGGCTCCTGTGCCTCCAATTTGGTAGGCCCAGGAGCTTTTTGTGTGGGGCTTACCCAGGCGTCGTGCAATCGGGGGGCAACTGGTTACGAGATTATACTGCGCCTTATGTACAGATCCGTTACACGCGTCCCAGTGGGTTAACCGCTTGGTTACACCATATGGTTGAACAGGAGGAAGGTGCGCCCTACATTGCGAAATGCATTGTCACTCTCCCTGCCCCGTACTCCATAGCGCGTGCCCGCTGCCGAGCCGTCATCAACCGAACAAGAGATCTTCGAGGCTGCCCTGGTGGCCTTTGCGCAGCACGGGCGCACTGGAGCCCGCATGCAGCAGATCGCCGATGCGGCAGGCATCAACAAGTCGATGCTGCACTACTACTTTCGTACGAAAGCCGACTTGTACGAGGCGGTGTTTGCCCACACCATGGAGCGCTTCATGGCATCATTCGACCACGAGGCGCTACACGAAGCCAACACGTTCGCGGAGCTCCTCCGCCGGTTCATTGATGGATACGTAGCGTTCTGCCAGAGCCATACCCACGCCATGCGCTTGCTCGTGAGCGAGAACCTGCGCGGTGGG
>CAZBTM010000267.1:0-4023 GCA_964494425.1 uncultured Rhodothermales bacterium
CGTATCAGTGCGTCTTCATCGGCTCTGGGGGATGCGTAGGTCGTCTCTTTCACACCGATCTCCTCCTGATTTACGCCGTACCCCTATGCGCCCCACCCACGTTCTCGAAACCAGCCTGTACGCTTCCGACTTGGAGGCGGCCCGCCACTTCTACGGCACGGTGCTAAATCTGCCCGTGGTGTTCGACGAGCCGGAGCGCCACCTCTCGTTTCGGTGCGGACGCGGCATTCTGCACGTGTTCATCGCTGAGGTGACGCGCGAAACCGAATCGCTGCCTGCCCACGGGGCCAATGGAGCCGGACACGTTGCGTTGGCGATCCCTTTTCGTCAGGTAGAGGCGTGGCGGGAGCGCTTTGCCGCGCACGATATTCCCATCGAAGACACGGCTACCTGGCCGCATCACGAGCGCGCCGTGTCGCTGTATGTGCGCGATCCGGCAGGAAATAGCATCGAACTGGCCACGTCCGAGCTGTGGGGCCTGGATGCTGATGCCCGGGACGATGCCATGCTCCGCATCCGCCCGTATGTGCCGGTCGATACCGAGGAGCAGCGCCCGATGGAGCAGTTCCAGAGCCGCACGCTGCGTCCCATTTGCAAGCTGCAGAATCCGCTTATCCTGACAACGGTGGCCCGCTATCTCCAGAAATACAATACGGGCTTTGCGAAGATGGACCCCGCCGACCAGGAGGCGAAGGTGCGGAATCTCCTAAAAGAAGACCGCCGCCTGAAGCGTTCGCTTGTGGGACTTGTGGCCGGGCACTTCACCGAAGACGAGTACGCGTTCTACCTCGACCATCAGCGCGAGGTGCGGCGTCGGCTCGTGGCGCTCTTCACCCAGCGCGTGCTCGACCAGATGGAAGCAGTGACTGTGCAGACCTCCTCGCAGTGAAGACCTGCGGAAGCTGTACGCATGCGCTTGCATCGATCGGTGCATCCTGTCTATTTATACCTTGTCTAAACAACTGTAGTCGCTCCTGAATCTGTCTGCTATCACTCGATCCGTACCTGACCTATGAGACATCTGCCCACTGCTGTACGAACACTCTGCGCATCCCTCGTGCTTATCATGCTCATGAGCGTTCCTGCGCAGGCGCAGGAGATGATCATCGGCGAAGAGGTCATCGGGCCTGGTATTCAGCTTGTGCTTGAGGGCGCACCGAAAGACGACGTAACGCCGCACGACCAGAACCTGGCCGAAGACAAAACCGATGTGCACCTCGAAGTCCTCACCACCTGGGCAACCGACGAGAGCATAGACATCCCCGAGGGCACAACGCGGGGCGGATTCGTGGCCTATCTCCATTTCTTTGCGACCATCACTAACGACGCGACGGGCGACACCGAAACCGTGACGCTCATTCCGCACGTCACGCTCGGCGATGCCATGCACTACGCCCGTAACGTGTCGCTGCCGGGCGAGCCGACCGACTCGTACACCGTAACGTTCGACGTGCGTCCGCCCGAGGAAACGGAACTCGCCTTCCACAAAAGCTGGCGCGATGCGCACGGCACGCCGCTGTTTGAAGCGCAGTCGTTCACGTACGAGGGCCTCGACTTTGAAGAGATCGCAGCGGCTACGCGGCGGTAGTGTAAGCTTGAGGATTCAAAATCGACATGCGGATAGGATGTGACGAATAACGTCCAGGTGAGCCTTTGCACGGGTTTCCTGGACGTTTTAGTTTGGTAGTAGATAGACGTTAAGTCATAGCTCTCGTGATACAACTTCCCCTGAGGCGAACGGTCCCCCGTTCGCCTCCGCCGGAGACGTCCGCGCCGAAGACGCTTCCAGTCTCCGGCTACAGATCCATTCCTTCTATCACTTAGCATTGGACCGCGGCCTCTATTTTCAGTCTCAGCCGAGGCAGCACCACCAAGCGGTGTACAACGACATTGCTCTCTCCAAGGGCTCTGGCAAACAGCGTCATTCACGCAATCTTGCAAGATGAGTCGCACCTTGCTCCTTGCATCAAAGCTGTGCATCCGCTACCATAGCTATTGTTATTTAGAAACGGTCTAAATAAGAATAGTGAGATGCGAAACGTCTGCTGGACGCTGGTAATCTTGGGATGGGCAATCGCTGCGCTGTGTGCAAGCGGCGCGTATGCGCAGTCGGTTTCCGACGTACCGCCCGATACATCACGCGCCGACACCACGGCCTGGGGCACGCCGGTCGAACTGGAGCGCGTGGTGGTGACGGCCACGCGTAGTCAGAAGCGGCTGGGGCAGGTGCCTGTGCCGACGAGCGTGATTGACGCGGGCGAGATTGAAGCCCGTGGGGTGCGCCGCCTGTCTGATCTTCTGGCCGAGCAGCCCGGCATCCAGCTAAATTACGACCACGGTGCGGGCGTGCAGGTGCAGGGCTTCGACGCCGACTACACGCTCATCCTGATTGATGGCGAACCGGTAATTGGGCGCACGGCGGGCACGCTGAACCTGGATCGCATCACCGTGGCCGATGTGGAGCAGGTGGAGGTGGTGCGCGGGCCGTCGTCGTCGCTCTACGGGAGCGAGGCGCTGGCGGGTGTGGTGAACGTCATTACGAAGGAGCCGAGTGCGCCGCTGGAGGGCACGGTGCAGGCGCAGTACGGCACGCACAACACGTCCGACGCCTCGATTCGCGTGGCGGGCACACGCGGCGACTGGCGCGGCAAGGCGTTCATGAGCCGCTATGCCTCGGACGGCTACACCCTGACATCCAGTGCCGCGCCCACAACGCCGTCGTTTACGAACTACGTGGCGCGCAGCACGCTCGGATACGCGCTCAGCACCGACACCGACCTGGAGGTGCGCGGTCGCTTGGCCCGCGAAGATCAGTCGCGCATCACCCAGGTGCGAGGCAACGACACGCAGCGCTTCGATAGCATTGGAGAGCAGACCGACTGGAGTCTTGCGCCGACCCTCACCCACACGCTGCGTCCGGGCACCACGCTGGAGCTTAGCGCGGTGGCATCGGGCTATCGGACGGAGACGCGTCTCGTGGGAGAGAGCGACGGCACGCGCCGCAGCGGATCGCGCTTCAATCAGCAACACCGCAAGGGCGAGGCGCAGCTTCAGAGCGCGTTGGGGGATGCGCATCTGGCCACCGTGGGGGCGGGCTACATCCGCGAATCGGTGGATGCCGACCGCGTGACGGGCCGCCGCACCGGCGGGTTTGTCTTTGTGCAAGACGAATGGACGCCCACGGACTGGATTGATCTGGTGCCGAGTGCGCGCCTGGATGCCCACAGCGACTATGCCACGCGCATCAGTCCGAAGCTGGCCGCGCTGGTGCGTCCGGTAGACGGCATTCGCGTGCGGGCGTCGGTGGGCAGCGGATACAAAGCGCCCGCCTTCCGGCAGCTCTACCTCAACTTCACCAATGCGGAGGTCGGGTACAGCGTGTTCGGCGCCAAGGAGGTGCGCGCCGGACTCGACAGTCTGGATGCCAACAACGAGATCGCCGCCCTCCTGCAGGATTCATCTACGCTGGGCGGGGCAATGGATGCGGAGCGCTCGGTTGCCTACAACGTCGGGGTGCGAGTGGATCTCCCGGCTGCGCTTACGCTCGACGCCAATCTCTATCACAACGAAGTGCGCGACCTCATCGACACGCAGCCGGTGGCGCGTAAGACCAACGGGCAGCAGATCTTTACCTACTTCAACCGCGGACGCGTCTTTACGCAGGGCCTTGAAGCCGAACTGACGTGGCGCCCCCGCCCCGCGTTCGATGCCGCCGTGAGCTACACCTACCTAAACGCCAAAGACCGCGACGTGCTCGACCAACTGAAGGACGGGCGCATCTTTCGGCGGACGGATGCCGGGCGCGATGTGGCGGTGCCGGTCAGCGACTATGCCGGATTGCGAGGCCGCTCGCCGCATCGGGCCACCGTTCGTTTTACGGCGCGGGCTGAATCCGCAGGCTTCACGGCCTCGGTACGCGCACGCTACCGCAGCCGCTACGGCTTCTCGGATGTGAACGGCAACGGCATTGTCGATACCGATGCCGAGTACGCCCCCGGCTACACCCTGCTCGACCTGACCCTC
>CAZBTM010000268.1:0-3599 GCA_964494425.1 uncultured Rhodothermales bacterium
TGCATGCGCGGCGGCATGGCGTGGAGGCCATGGTGCACAACCGTATGCGTGGAGATGCGCGGGTGCCCGCTGCCGTTCGCGAGGCGCTGGCGGCATCGAGTCGGGCCACTGCTCACTTTAATATGCACCGCCTGCACGTCTTGCTCGACCTGCTTCGACGATGTGCCCATGCGGGCTGCCGCGTGGTGCCGTTCAAGGGCGCGGTGCTGGCGCAGCGCTACTACGGCAACCTCGCGTTCCGCCGCTTTGCCGACCTGGACGTGCTCGTGGCGCCTGCCGATCTGCCAGCAGTGAAAGAGATACTGCAGACCATGCACTTTGCCCCGCTGCGCACGGGCAAAGCCGAAGACCAGGCGCTGCAGGCGCACATCGGCGTAGAGATGCACCGCGCCGCCGATCAGGTGATGGTTGAGCTGCACACGGAGCTCCTCAACAAGACGCTGGCCTACCACCTGGAGGCCGCTGATGTCCTTCAGCGCGCTACGTTGACAGCGGTCGGCGGGCAGCCCCTCTACACGATGGCGCCCCACGACCTGCTGCTCTACCTCTGCGCGCATGGCACCAAGCATCACTGGGCGCGCCTGAAGTGGGTCGCCGATGTGGCGCATGTGCTGCAGGGGCATCCCGAGCTGGATGCAGAAGCGCTCTGCCAGCATGCGCGTGCGCTCCACTGCGAGCGGGTGCTGCTTCTGGGGTTGCATGGAGCAGAGCGATGGCTGGAGGCCCCGCTTGCTCCAGCATTTCAATCGGCCATTGCAGCAGATCCGGTGGTGGACGAGCTGGCGCGCTTCATCGAAACGAACTGGCTCTGGACCGAGGCCGGGCTCGACCGCACCATCCGGTGGCAGCAGGTGCGCTTTTTTGCGCGCACACGGCGCCGCTGGCGCGATGCTTGGCCCATGTGGATCGAGTACCTGCGCCGTAGTCTGGAGCCCAGCGGACAAGACCGCGCCTTCGTCGACCTTCCGCGTCCGCTTACGCCACTGTACGCGCTGGTGCGCCCGGTGCGCATATGGCGCGATTGGCGCCGTGGGCCGGTGGCTAACTCCGCCGAGACTGCCCCTGCACCTACGCAATCTGACCCCGTATCCGCCTAACGTGTGCTGGCTCTGATGGCTTTATTCAAGCGAGTGTATCGTCTGGCGCGTGTGGCGTGGCATGCCCCGTGGCGCCGCCGCCGCGCATTGGCGCAGGCCCTGGTTGCCGTGCCCCTGGCCTGGGCAGCGCTGCGTTTGGTTCCGTTTCAGCGGGTGGTACAGGCCAGCGCGCCGCAGCCCCGCCGGATGGCCGATGATCGTGAGTTTGGGCGGCTCGTGTGGGCGGGAGCGGTGGTGAGCCATGCGCTCTTTCCTGCGCGTCCGTGCCTGCCGCAGTCGCTGGCCACGCGCTACCTGCTGGCACGGGCGGGCTGCCCAACCGCGCTGCGCATTGGCGTGCAGCGCCGGGGCGCAGGGCTCGCTGCGCACGCCTGGCTGGAGCGCGACGGCGTGCCGATCACCGACCCCGACGGGGCGACCTCTTTTGCTCCATTGCAGGCACCCTCTGCGCTGTAACGTGGCGATGTAGACTGCACTGCCTGCTCCGATGACTTCGTTCCATCCTCTACAATCTAACCCCTTTGCATCCCCATGACTGATACATCCCTAACCCCCGACGCCCTGCCCGATGATACGCTCGTGCAGGCCACCGACACCCACGTGTCCTCCGACCTGGCTGGCGAGGAGGTCATCTTGAACCTGAGCAACGGCGTGTACTACGGACTGAACCCCGTGGGCAGCCAGATTTGGACGCTCATCCAGACGCCGCAGCTGGTCGCCGATCTGTGTGCGACGCTGCGTGATACATACCCGGAGGTGGATCCCGATGTGCTGGCTCGAGATGTACGTACGCTGCTGGTAGAGCTGCACGAAGCCGAGCTGCTCACGGTGGTCGACGTAGCGGCCTAATGCATCCGCAAGGCCAGGTTTTTTGTACCAACGAAGAAGCGCCCTTGGCCGTACTGGCTAAGGGCGCTTCTTTTGTGATTCAGCGTTGAACTGGCCAGCCTTACGAGCAGTCGAAGACCGGGTTATCTGGGCGACCCTGACCGGGAGGGCAATCGAAGCGCGGGCCCTCGCCCCGACCGGGCATGGCGGTGATATCTTCAACGGAGCCGTAGGTAGTGAGCGTGGGCGGCGTGTATGTAGAGCGTTCCATATTAGAGAAAAACATTGTGATACGTGGACTAACGAAAAAGACGACGTAGATGCCGATATAGTACGACTCGGATGGCTGTTATGAGCAATCCGTGATAGGCAGCGCAAACTCGCGCCCACCAATGGAAAAGCTGAAGTCGCTGGGCGCGCCGATCTGTTTGCCAAAGGCGCAGCCGCGTGCGGTGAGCGTGGTGACTGAGCCGTACGTGGTAAGGCGTGGGGGCGTGTAAGGAGTGGTATCAGGCATAAGATAGAAATCGGTTAGCATGTAGGATGTCGAGCGTGTGCTGAACAGCAGAAGCACCTTGTTGAAAGTGTACATGGGGCCGAGCAGCGGTGCCATCTGGAAATTGCTCAAGGTGGAGGCGCCATCGCAGGGGTGGACACATGCGCCAGTGGCGAATTGGGCCTCGTGCCACGAGAAGATGTAGGGGCATAAGATGTAGGGGCATCGGTGAGCAGGGCCACCAGGTCGGGCAGTTGTGCCAGATCGCGGGGGCGCGTGAGTTGGTACACGGGTACGTGGCGCACCATCTCAGACAGCTGGTGGAAGTGATCCGCTCCGGTACCATGGCGGCCTACAAAGCGCGGCGCGTAGGTTTCGGATAGCACGGCCACAAACGCCTCGCGCGGATCCATCGGGGTGCACGCGAGCGCGTCGCCAAAGCTCAGCACGTAGACAGCGCGCAGCGGATGGGCGTGGGTGGCAAAGCAATTTCGGGCACGCCAGGCGCGTTTTGGGAGGCGGGGTGCGATGGTGTCCATCATGTCGGGCGTCTGCCCCACGGCCTGGGCGGCGTCGGGCCAGAGCTTGATCTGCGGAAAAGCGGGCTCGATGCCAATGGGCGCATCGGGGGCTGGACGCACAAGCGCCAACACGTCGTCGGAGAGCAGCGGGGAGCCGGCCTCTTGCAGCGCGGCGGCGGTGGTGGACTTGCCCGCGCCTTTGGGGCCGATAAAAGCAGCGGCCCCATTCGGTAGCGCAACCGCGCTTCCGTGTAGCGTGCATGTGCCCCGCTGGTGCAGAATTAGGCCCATCATCACACCCAACAGCGGCAAGCGCTGCATGGCCGGGGTGGCCAGGGGGGCGGGGCGAAATCGGATGCATGAGCCGTTGTCAGCAGCATACGTGCCTAAGTTGGCCCAGTGCGCATAAATCGTTGAATCGGTGGTACGCACTTGTACCGAGCGCTCCGGCGCAAAAGCCGGAGCGTCGGTCAAGGTATCACGCAGAATCGTCAGATCGGCAGCCTGCGCATTGGGGGCTGGCATCAGTTCTGGGAACCGGATGGCCGACCGAATGCGCAGTCCGTATGCGCGGTAATGATGCATGGCGTGAGGCATGAATTCAGAACAGGATGCGAGGGGGCTGCCGAGACAGGTCGTGACGGTGCCGAGGCAACG
>CAZBTM010000268.1:3609-3994 GCA_964494425.1 uncultured Rhodothermales bacterium
TAAACAAGCCGTCTTTCGGGCCTCTGGTGGCCTTGCAGATATGGGCACGGTCGCGCGTGAGCTGTTCGACGGACCCAAAGGTCGTGAGCGTGGGTGCTTCGTAGGAAACGGGTGTCTTGGTCATGATACGGTAGCGGGTAGGGATGAAGAATACGAGGCATCGACAAGCGGGGACACGTCTTGCCGCAAGGGGCTTGACGATGCAACAGATGAAGCGGCAAGGGGGAACCAGGCATCGAACCAGGCAGCTACGCCCAGTACGCGCCAGCAAGTGGTGGCATCGCCCCGGGCGCGAGCAGCAGCCACGGCGCCGGGAGCCAGGTAATCGGAGAGCTGGGGATGCGCAGCAGCGGCATCAAGGCGCGGGGCGGCATCACGCAGTAAG
>CAZBTM010000269.1:0-3942 GCA_964494425.1 uncultured Rhodothermales bacterium
ATCACGTAGCGTTGACCTACTACCAAACACAGCACCGGCCCGCCTCGTCTGATACGCAACCGTTTCTTTTCCGCAAGCCGACCTATTGCCATGCACGATGCCCTACGCCAACACATCCGCAAAAGCCTTACCGGCGACTTCCCCGCGCATGCCTCCTTTCAGGATGCGGTGGCTGACTGGCCCCACGACCGGCGCGGCGTGCGCCCGGAGGGCCTGCCCTACTCCGGATGGGAGCTCGTCGAGCACATTCGTCTGGCCCAGGCCGACCTGCTGCGCTACAGCCAGAACGACGACTACGCCCCCGACACCTGGCCCGATGCCTACTGGCCGGATGCGCCTGAGCCTCCTTCGCGCAACGCCTGGCACACCAGCTGCGAAACCGTCGTTGCCGACCGCGAAACGCTCCTGGCCCTGCTCGACGAGTCGGACCCGTTCGAGCCGGTGCCCACAATGCCTACCACATTGGGCAACTCGTCACCGTGCGCCGCCTGCTGGGCTGCTGGCCGCCTGCGGATACGGCATAGGCGGAAACGGGCAGAAGTAGAAATATACGGACGAGATATCGACGTGAACACAGCGTGAACTATTACGTAGAGGAATTACAGTACGTATCCTGCTGCTTTCTTCGCTGTGCATGGCCATATCATGGCACGCATGTCGCGGTCTCTCCCCCAGACGCACCAGGATCAGTAGAACGAGATTGTAGCTACGCTTGCGTTTGAGGGACTCCCCGGCAAGGTTGCAACCAGTCGCCAGGGTCCAGTCGATCATCCCACGCTGGAAGGCATGAACGATGTCGGCGTCCATAACTACGGCTAACGCGCGTGCTCGCCTCTCTTTTTCGCTCTCCTTCTGCCCTTGGCCCGCTGCTATGCCCGACGAACCGACGCCTGACGAACCGACGCCTGACAAATCGCTCGCCGAGGCGCTCCTCGCGCTCCTCGACGGCACCATCGACCGCCGCGCTTTTCTGAAGCGCAGCGCTGGCCTTGCCGGAAGCGCCGCACTGGCTGCCACGCTGCCGGGATGCATCCCCGGCTGTGAAGGGGAATCCGCACAGGAATCTCCGACCATTGAAGGCGTGCTGCCCTACGCCGTCTGGGAGCACATGCAGCAGGCCCTCCGCACCTCGCCCGACCATCTGCCCGCCCAGGCCAACCGCCTCGTTGAGGCAGGCGACCCCGAAGCGATCTTCCGGTTCGTTCGTGACCGCATCGCCACCTATCCGCCCCCCACGTCGTATTGGGGGACGAACGACCTCGTGAACGGTGTTCGCTGGGGGACGCGCGCCACGCTACGTGGCGGGGCCGGCACGCCTCGCGAAAAGGCGGACTTACTGGCCACGCTGTACCAGCGCGCTGGCCTGGAGGCTGAGGTCGTCACATCGCCGGAGACAGGCGCCGCAAGCGAGCGCGAAAATGCCTTCTACCATCCCGTCGACAATCCCTTCGCGCCCGAGATCGATCCGGAAACGGTAACGTACTGGCGCACAGAACTGGGCCTTCCCGAAACCGCCGCGCAAGACGCCGTCCCGCGCATCGACGAAGACGGCGAAGAAAGCGCCGCACTGGCAGAACGCCTTCTCGATGTGCTTCCCGAGGACGCTCAAGCCGCCGATGCATTCAACGCGCGCTGGCAGCAGGCTGTGGGCGTGCGCTTGAACGACGAAAACGGTCCGGCACGCTACGCCAACCCCTCGCGCCCGAACGCCTCCCTTGGCGCCCCGCCGGTGGAAAACGACCAACTTACGCCCGCCGATGCGGCCAACGACCCACTCGCCGTGGAAGTCACCCTGGAAGCCGCTGTCTCATCAGCCCCCAAGGAGCG
This sequence comes from uncultured Rhodothermales bacterium, assembly GCA_964494425.1. Classification (GTDB taxonomy): domain Bacteria; phylum Bacteroidota; class Rhodothermia; order Rhodothermales; family Salinibacteraceae; genus Longimonas. The sequence goes on from CAZBTM010000269.1 coordinate 1,828, forward strand.
CTTTGAGCTCGTCAGCGGGCAGTGGACGGCCGATGAGGTGGCTGGGCGGCAACTCCTCGTTCGCATGGCCCCGACGTTGGAACTGGGCGAGCTGCTCGAGGCGCGCCTCAACGACGTGCGCATGTTTGCCCCGCTTCTGGCGATGCAGGCCCCCGACCTCTCGAAGGAAGAAGCCGCCGAGCTTTCCAAACGCGGCGACGCGGTCACGATTAACGGCGACCGCCTCGACGCCGAGGACGACGGCACCCTCACCTACAACGGACGCACGGTGCAAGGCCCTGGCGACGGCGCCGATCCCACGAGCGTCGACACCATTGAATTGCACGCCACCGCGGAGCGCTTTCCACAGGTAACGCTTCAGGTGCGCCCGCTCAACGCCGACGGCGAGGTCGTCAGCGGACTGCCGGCCTATGCGTTTGCGGTGGAAGACGAGGGCGAGGCGGTCGGCTTCACACTCAGCGCCAACCGCGACGCGCCGATCGTACGTATCCTCGCCGACCAGTCGACGAGCATGCCGGAGCCGTTCCGGGGCGCGAGCATGGAACAGCTCGTAGACACCGTGCGCGAACAAGTGCTCGCACAAAACCCTGACGCGGATGTCCGTTTCAAAGAGACCAACTCCGATCAATGGACTGCGCTCAAGGACGCAGCCCGCGGCGACGCCAACCTCATCGTTTACGTCCACGACGGAGAACCCACTGACGGCCTCAATAGCGAGATCCGCAGCATGCTCGACAGCGGGCCACCAGCTGTCATCCTGGATGTGACCGACCGCCTGGACACACTGCGTGCCGACGGAGCGGAGAACCCCTTCGACGAAATGGCCGACGCCACTGGCGGAGCAGCGTTTCCTGTCCGCGGCGGCGCACGCGAGGCGGCGCGCGAGGTCATCCTGGACTACCTGGACGACTTCGAGGTAACGGACCCATACCGGCTGGACTACCATGCCCCCACAGAGTCGACAGGGGATCGCACTGTGCGGCTTCGCCTCAACGAGGGCGGCACCACCGAAAGCACGGCCTCTTATACCGCCGAGGCTGTCGAACCACCAGTGCAGCTCAGCAGCCTGCACCTAACGGTAAAGGTTGGAGACACCGAGGTAACACGCACCCTGGCCGGGTGGGACGAACAGGGCGAGAGCGGTCCCACCGACGCCGACCTGCGCGCCGTGCGCGGGGCGCTCTTCGGCACGCACCTGCTCTCGTTCGAGGCTGCCGCGCCCTCCACAGCAATCGTCGTCGACGATTTCCTGTCTGCTAAGATTACGCACAAGCCCGTCGACCTGGCGGTGCGCGACGGAGCCGGGCTGCAACGCATCAAGACGAAGCTGCGCCAGGGCACGCGCTTCCTTCCCAGCGAGCCGCTGCTCTTGCACGCTCCGCTGCCCACCCCGGCCAACGGCAGCGCGCGCACCTACGAGACCGGCCTGCGGGCCGTCCTCTTCAGCACGCACTTCACCATTGACGAGGACTACGTGAGCAGCCGCGCCGATGTCCTCCCCACCGCTGGCTTTGCTACTGCCGCTCCAGACCGCCGCGTCGCGTTCCGCCGCACGCTACGCCAAACGGCCCGCCTTGCCGTTGCCGAACAGGCACTCTTTTCCGAGACCACCCGCTCGCGCCTGGCAGGCCGCCCGCTCCGCACGCTCAACACGTACACCCCTTACTATTACAATGCGCCCAATATGCCCGACGAGCAGAAGGGGCCCTGGCAACACGCCGCACGCAATGCCTGGACGCAGCAGGATCAGTATTTCCTTGGTCCTGAAGACGGTGAAGGCCCACCGGCCTTCTGGAGCGTGACGCAAGACACCGGCGCGCTCCTGGGCCTGCTCGCCGACGGCAGCGGCGGTGGGAGTCGGCGCGAGCGTATCGAAGAATCCATCGACGCCCTCTCGCAGACGTTCGCGCTCCTCAACCTCTATGTTGGCGGCGCCGTATCCGCCGGCGCAATCAACCCCATCGGTGGGGTTGCGCTTGGGGCCGTGGCGCTACACGGGCAGGTGCTGGCGCGCATGTACGGCGGCGCGGCGATGGCCGTCGCGCTAATGGACGCGTCCCAGCTGGACCGCTATGCACGGCGCGCGGTGCTGTTTGCCGCTTGCGAAACCAGTAA
>CAZBTM010000270.1:0-3933 GCA_964494425.1 uncultured Rhodothermales bacterium
CCTCCGCATCGCAGATGAGCTCTATCTGAAGCGGCTCTTGGTTGGTGGATTCGAAGGCGTCTACGAGATCAGTAAGGACTTCCGGAACGAGGGGCTGAGTCGCTTCCACAACCCCGAGTTCAGCATGATGGAGCTCTACGTGGCGTACAAAGACTACCGCTGGATGATGGACTTCACCGAGCAGTTGGTGGAGGCCGTGGCGCTGGCGCTGCACGACAGCACCGACGTTACCATCGGCGAGCATACCGTCTCGTTCGAACGCCCATGGAACCGCGTCACCTTTCTCGATGCCATCGAAGATGAAACCGGATACGACCTGCACGGCGCCACCCGCGAGGAGCTGCTGGAGGTCACGGAGGCGCTCGACATCGACGTGGACCCGGACCTGGGCGCGGGCAAGCTCTATGATAAAATCTTTGGCGCCACGGTCGAGCCTACGCTCATCGAGCCGACTTTTGTCATTGACCATCCCATTGAGCTGAGTCCGCTCGCGAAGAAGCATCGCGAAACCGAGGGTCTGGTCGAGCGCTTCGAGGGGTTCGTAGCCGGAAACGAGATCTGCAATGCGTTCAGCGAACTGAACGACCCCGAAGACCAGCGCGAACGCTTCGAAGAGCAAGTGCGCCTTCTTGATGCGGGCGATGATGAGGCCACGCCCGTCGATGAAGATTACCTGCGCGCCCTTGAATACGGCATGCCGCCTGCTGCCGGACTCGGCATCGGCATCGACCGCCTCACCATGATGATGACCGATCAGGACTCCATCCGCGACGTCATCCTCTTCCCGCTAATGCGCCCTGAACGCCAGTGAAGAAGTGCTCTTGGGGTGCGCCCTGATACCGACCACCGGCGGTAGAAGACGATTCACGCCGGCGTTGTCAACTTTCTCATTCCTGCCGACGATGCAAATCGACCCTGCACCTGAGGTCCAACGGTTCGCCGTTGGACCTCTTTTTTGCCACCGGGTGACGTTGCTGCAAGGAATTGCAGGCGGTCGCCGCCTCAGAAACCTGGCGCGCAGTGGGTCATGTCAAAGGTGCTATGGCTCATAGATCTTACAAGCACGACATCGACGTTGAGGACCGTGCCGGGTACCTCGAACTGCTGCGCACCAACGCCAATTACCGGCGGCTCTGGTTTGGGAGCAGCCTCTCGCTTCTGGGCGATTGGTTCAACTTGATTGCGCTCTATACGCTCGTTTCTACGCTCACCGGCTCGCCGCTCGCCATTGGCGTCATCTTCCTGGCGAAGATGCTGCCCTGGGCCCTGGCCGCCCCGGTTGCTGGGCTCATCGTAGACCGCTACAACCGCCGCCGCCTCATGATCGGGGCCGATCTCATTCGTTCGGTGGTTGTGCTGGGCTTTCTGCTGATTCAGGAGGCCGCGCACGTGCCGCTTATCTACGTGCTCATTGCAGCGCAGGTCGTCGTGGGATCGGTCTATGTGCCAGCGAAAAGCGCCTCCATCCCCAACATTACATCACCGCGTGAGCTGCTGACGGCGAATGCCCTTTCCTCGGCCACCTGGTCCACCATGCTGGCAGTGGGCGCTGCGCTGGGGGGATTCGTGGTGGAGTTCGCCGGCATCGAGGCGGTGTTCATCCTCGACTGCCTGACCTATCTGTGGTCGGCCTGGTTTGTCTACCGCACTGTCATTCCCCAGAACACCGAAGACGCCAACGATCCGCTGCTGCATACTGCCGCCCGCAAGATCTGGGACGGCTGGGCGCACCTGCAATCGCATCCACGGGTGGCGCGCATTGCTACGGCCAAAGCCACCTGGGCACTGGCCGGGGGCGGACTCGTCTACATGCTCACGCTGATTGGCGAGCAGGTGTCGCCGGGGGCTATTGCTGCGGGTATTGGCGTGCTGTTTATGGCGCGCGGCATTGGCACCGGCATCGGGCCGATTATTGCGCGCAGCCTCTTCACCAACCAATCGAACTGGCCCGTCGTGCTGGGCAGCGCAATTGCGGTGAGCGGCGTGGCCTATTTTGCAGTGGGGCTGGTGCCGTGGGCGCCCGAAGGACTCGCCCTGTTTACAGTGATTGCACTGGTGATTATGGCGCACGCCTCCAGTGGCGGCAACTGGGTGCTGGCTACGGTGCTCTTGCAGAAACGCACCGACGATGCCTATCGCGGACGCGTCTTTGCCACCGAGTGGCTCCTGGTGATGATCGCCGAAAGCCTCTCTATTGGCGCGGCCAGCGTGCTCCTGGAATGGGGCTGGCTCGACCTGGCAGGCGCGGTGCAGGTCTTCGCGGGCGCTCAAGTTGCCTTCGGACTCATCTGGCTCCTTGTCGTCGTGCCCAAGGAGTGGCGGTCTGATGCTGAAGAGCAGCAAGCCAGTAAGATGGCAACGCCCTACGAAGACACGTAGAATCGTTGCGGTTGCGTGTGTGCTATGGTACGTTAGGTATTGCTTAGGGGATGCATCGGTCTGTCGTGCAACGGATGGACCGTCGCATCCCTCCACACCCACTTTTCAATCGCGAGGCTGGGGGTGCCCCCGCGCAGGAATGCGCCTGGGGCTGAGAGATACACCCTTCGAACCTGATCCGGCTCACACCGGCGAAGGAAAGCTTCCCGCTGTTCCCTGCGTTTGGGCGCTGCTGGCTTCGCATTTCTTCCAGCCATGCCCCAATGCTTATGTCTGCTCCTGCTCTTTCTGACCAAGTTGTGCTCATTACCGGTGCCAGTCGCGGACTCGGCGCGGCCCTGGCCCGTGCGTTCGGAGGCGAAGGCGCCCGCGTGGTCGTGAATTACTACCAGAGCAAAGACGCTGCCCACGAGGTGGCCACCTCGATTGGCGACCGCGCGCTTCCGTACCAGGCCGACGTGCGAAATCGTAAGGCCGTGCAGTCCATGGTCGACGCCGCCGCCGATCACTTTGGCGCGCCCGTAACCACCGTCATTAGCAATGCGCTCATCGACTTTCAGTTTGATGCCGAGGCACGCGCGACCGCCGATACGGTGTCGTGGAGCGACTACCAGACCCAGCTCGAAGGCAGCGTGCAAGCCGCACTGCATCTGGTACAGGCGTGCCGTCCGGCCATGAAAGAGACCGGATTCGGGCGCTTCGTAGCAATTGGCTCTAATCTGGTGCAGAACCCGGTCGTGCCGTATCACGACTACACCACGAGCAAAGCCGCGCTACTCGGCTTTGTGCGCAACATGGCGCAGGAACTCGGGCCCGACGGCATCACCGTAAACATGGTGTCGGGCGGACTCCTCGACCGCACCGACGCCAGCGACGCCACCTCTGACGAGGTGTTCGACCTCATCCGCAATTCCACGCCGCTACGCTCGGTGACCACGCCCAGAGAAATGGCCGATGCGGTGCTCTTCTTTGCCTCGCCGTGGGCGCGTGCCGTCACCGGGCAGAACCTGATCGTGGACGGCGGCCTCGTGATGCAATAGCTTTGCGTTACGGGCGGATGCAGAGCTTTTTGCCTCAGGCATTGTCCGTCACATTTTCGAGGGCAGTGCGCACGTTGCGCTGGAAGCCCTCGTACGTGGCGCGGGTGACGGGACTGCCGGAGAAGCGCTCGCGAAACGCTTCAAGTTCGAGCTCCACCCAGTCGCGCAGATCGGTATCCGACATACCGTCGCGCGGCTGGTAGCGGGGCTCAGTGGTAGGCTGCTTGAACTTATTCCAGGGGCACACATCCTGGCAGATGTCGCAGCCAAAGATCCAGTTCTGCATATCGCTTGAGATCGCCTCCGGGACATCGTCGCCGCCGTGCTCAATCGTCAGGTACGAGATGCAGCGCGTGGCGTCGACCGCATACGGCTGGTAGATGGCATCGGTCGGGCAGGCATCCACGCAGCGGGTGCAGGAGCCGCAGAAATCTTCGACCGGATGGTCAGCCGGCAGTGGCACATCCACGATGATCTCGCCGATGAAGAAGAACGAGCCCATGTCGCGGTTGAG
>CAZBTM010000271.1:0-904 GCA_964494425.1 uncultured Rhodothermales bacterium
GTCCGGACCGCCACGCGCTCCCCGGCACTGCGCCGACGGAGCGCGTTTTGCGTTGGGGCCCTCTGCAGCTGTCGAAAACAGGCGGATTCTGAAAAAGATGCGCATAGTGGCAGATCCTACCGCATCCCCCGACACACCATGCGCCAGAAGCGAGTCGTGTAGCGTCCAAACCTCATGCGCGCTTGGTGGCATTCGGCTTGCAGATACTTGTGTTACATGCTACCATGTGTGTGCCTGTGGCGTCTGCACATCCGTGCAGTGCTGCTTATTTTTTCTCTACAAATGGAAGCGCTTCCGATATGATGACCGACGTTCCTTCTATGCAGCGCCTCGTGCCGCGCAGCGGCCCCGACGTACGCCTTACCGCGCTGCAGCGCGATCACATTCACACGCACTTTCGGTGGAACAACGACCCCGAGCTCAACCGCCTTGACAGCGAGGTACCGTTCGAGAAAGAATCGTTTGGGGCGTTTAAGCAGCGGTTTGAGCGGCTGTGCGATCATCCAACTGAAACGCACTACGCGTTTGAGATCCACAGCATTCTCGACAATATGCTTATTGGTGTAGCGGCGCTTTACCGCGTAAGTCCAGCACACCAGCATGGCTGCATCAGCCTCACCATTGGCGACCGGGCGTACTGGGGGCGTGGCTATGGGCGGCGGGCCATGAACCTGCTCCTCTCGCTCTGTTTCGACGACATAGGGCTGCACCGCGTGGCGGCCGAGACGTTCGAGTTCAACGACGCCTGGACACGCCTGGTAAAGGGGGCAGGGTTTTCGTATGAAGGCACCGCGGCCGACTACCTGTACCGCGACGGCCAGTTTTGGGACAAAGAGCACTATGCGCTGCTCGAACGCGAATATGCCCTGCTCGATGAGGCGCAGGGTCAGCTTGCGGATGCGAA
>CAZBTM010000271.1:914-3149 GCA_964494425.1 uncultured Rhodothermales bacterium
AGGCCTCAGTGTTGGCATCGGTTGGGGCTGAGACGTGGGTGCGTGCGGTAGAAGGGGTGCGGGTGAGCCAGAAGATAAGCGTGTCGTCGTTGTACGTGCTTGCAGGGGAGGCGTCGAGGGCGGCTTTCCAGAGTGCATCGACGGGCAGATCCGCGCAGAATGCGTCTTGGGCGAGTCGGCAGATGCCGTCCTCACCAAGCGTGTCGCCTCCGATGGTAGGCTGTTCCAGAAGCCCATCGGTGTAGGCAACGAACGCCGTATTGGGCTCCAGTTCAAGCGTATGCTGCTCGAACGTTGCCTCGGGCGTTAGGCCAAGGATCAGGTCGCTATCTGTGACGAGGTGTGCCGCATTGGCATCCACCAGAAGCGGGCGGCAATGTCCAGCATTAGCGAATGTGATGGTGTGTGCCACAGGATCCCACACGAGCAGCAAGAACGAGGCAAACGTATCAGTGAGCACCTGGTCGCTGAGCAAGAGCGTGTTGATGTGCGCCATCATATCGGCCGGGCGGGGCGTGTCGGTCAGTCGAGCACGCAGGCTGGCGCGCACATAGCTCAAGAAGCTGTAGGCGTAAAACTTTGCTTGTAGGCCTTTGCCCATCACATCGCCGATCGCAACGAAATAGCGCCCGTCGTTGAGCTGGTGCCAGTCGAGCAAGTCGCCGCCGCCCTGCTGGTTGGGCTCGTAGCGTACAAATAGCTCGTACGACGGCACCTTGGGGAGGCTCGTAGGCATGAGACGCTGTGAGAAGTCGTGGCCGAGTTGGGTGTCAAGCCGGTTACTGAAGACCTCCACGCGCTCCAAAAGCCGTTTGGTGCGCGACACCAGCTGCTTCATATCGAACGGCTTTGTGATGAAGTCGTCTACGCCCAGGCGCATGCCTGTGAGGCGGGCATCTTCGTCGGTGCGAGCCGTAAGGAAGATAAACGGAATGGCACGTGTTTCCTTCTGTTTTTGCAGCTCCTTCAGCAACGTAAAGCCGTCCATGCGCGGCATCATGACATCGGACACGATAAGGTCGGGACGTCGGGATTCAATCTTCGCAAGCGCATCCAAGCCGTCAACAGCAGTGATGACGGTACAATGGGATTCGAGTCGGTACGAAAGCAGTTCGCGGAGCGTTGCGTCGTCCTCAACAACTAAAATAAGACGTTCATCCATGGGTTGTGGTCATAAGGAACTGAGGCAGTGAAGCGGTGATGCAGTGCCGACGCACGACGATACGAAACGTCGTTGGTACAGGCGTCGATAATGCGCAGCCCCATGCCAGACTCAGGGAATGGAGCCGCGTGGGCTCCCATCGTAGAGAGGACAGAGTTGAGGTCAAACCCGCGTGAGTTGTCGGTAATCTCGCACTGGGCCGCGTCTTGGTTGAGCAACACCCGAACTGAAATGCGAGGCGGATCGGCAAAGGTAGCATGGCGTGTGAGGTTGGCCACCCACTCATGTACAACCAGCTGCACGTAGTGCCGTGTGCGGCGTGGCGGCTGCTCCGGCGACGCATCCGCTTCGGGCAGCGAGGAGGCCGCATCAGAGGAGTTTCCCTCAGAGGAATGCGTGGACGGCCAAGCTGCGCGAAGCGCTGCGCGGATCGCCGGGAGCGCGCCTTCGAGATCGGTGTAGGTCTGGTCAAAAATCAGATTCATGACGGAGAAAGCAGGTTAAGTCAACTCCGCTTGAGCGGCTTCCACAGAGTCGTACTGTGGAAAGACCTTGTACGTACGAGTGAGTTCAACCACAACGCGTACGGGTTCAGAGGTGTTGGCAAACACGACCGTGCCGTCATGAGCCGCCACGCGCCGGTACAGCGAAAAGATGGCTCCCAGCCCCGACGAGTCGAGTACGTCCGTATCCGAAAAGTCGAGAATAAATTGATGCTTGCCAGCATCAACGGGCGCGTGTACGGTCTCCTTGAACGCATCGGCGTTGCGAAAGTCGAGCGTTTCACCGATGTGAACAACCAGCGTGTCATTGGAAACCGACTGGGTCGAAAAGCTCATAAAACGGGAATAATTCGTACAAAGGGGGAAGAAAAGGGGGCCGGGGACAAGGCTAACGTAGGCATAGGCTGCTGTAAACTTCACGCAACCCTGCAATTACAGATCGTATAAACGACCCAAATGGGCAGTGGAGGCTTTCATAAGGTACAGTGTTCGTTCATAGAGTGCAAGGCAACGTCGTTTCACGCAGTACGCAGTACAGAATCGTAAAACGAGCAGGCCAAAACGTGCTGC
>CAZBTM010000271.1:3177-3895 GCA_964494425.1 uncultured Rhodothermales bacterium
AGGAGTCGCTGTGCTGCTTGTCCTGCTTACCGTGGGATGTGAACGGCGCGAAGGCACTTCTCCTTCTGCTGCCCAGACGAATGAACTCCGACCTACACAGGTAACCTACGACCCGCATGTCGTGTTGCACGAAGGCCGCCGTCAGCGTGCGGTGCTGCAGGCCCAGCGCATGGCTCAGTACGAAACGCCCGATAGTAGCTATGCGGTGCTGCGCCCCCCGCGTGGCGACACAGTGCGGGTGCATGTACAACTCTTTACCCCAGAAGGCGACTCCTCGGCCACCATTACGGCCGACAGCTTGCTCTACTTCAGTGATGAGGGCCGCGCCGATGCGTACGGCAACGTAGTTGTGCGTACGCCCGAGGGGCGCCAGCTGTATAGCGAACACGTCGTGTGGCGTCAGAGCGACCGTAAGGTGCGCTCCAGCCGGTTTGTGCGCATCGTAACACCCACGGAAACCTTGAACGGCCAAGGGCTCGTAGCTGACGAAGACCTTTCGTCGTACCAGATCGGCCGGTTTGATGCAGAGGTAGACCTCGACGACGAGAGCGACGATACATAGAGCATCAATACGATAGATCCTACACGCTGCTGTTTTCCGTCACGGTCTTTCTCTGTACCCGACATGCCACGCATCTTTGCATATCGGCCCACTGCGTTCATCATGAGGCCGTTCCTCCTCGTGGGGCTGTGTCTGGCTGGATGTGGAATGATGGTC
>CAZBTM010000272.1:0-740 GCA_964494425.1 uncultured Rhodothermales bacterium
TACACCGTGTTGTTACAAATTTTTGCCGCGGCGCGCGGTGGCGGTGTTGAACGAAGCCTCCAGGTTGTTGAGGGCAAGCTCATCGCGACTGCCGCTGCCTCCTGCATCCTCTATGGTAAAGCGCAGAAGCAGATACTCCCGGTCGTCGAGGTTCAGGTTGGTGAGCGTCTCACTGCGGTTCACCGTCTGCCATGCAGGACTTCCATCCGCGGCCTGGGGGGAGGTGTAGTCGGCTGCGCTGACGGATGTGAAGGCTCCATCGCCCGGGTAGGTTGCGGCGTCGGTTACGGCATACGACAGATTGAAGCTGCTGGAGCGGGCTTCGTCGTTAAACACCTCGATGTCGTACGCAATGTTGATGGCGTCGATCAGCAGTCCGGTGTCGTTCTGGTAGCGTGCTACGAGCGCGCCGGGCGTGTCGGTCATGAAGTCGGCCCCAGGTTGCACGCCCAGCGCCTGGTCACCGCCTCCTACGTCGAAGCTGTACACGCCTGCCGGGGTTACACTGCCTGAAGCGGTGCCCTCAGCCAGGCGCTCATCGGCGCTCGTGTCGCCGAAGTCGAAGGTGTTTGCCGCATCAGCACGAACGATAAACGCCTCGGAGGTCAGCTGCCCGGGAGCAGGAAATGCCCCGAATCCATTCCCCTGAAACGCATCGAAGTCTTCGCGTATGGTGTCTTCCAGGTTGTCAATGACGAGCGGTGTGCCGCGTACTCGGCGGGGCGTCACATTGACATCGT
>CAZBTM010000272.1:750-3862 GCA_964494425.1 uncultured Rhodothermales bacterium
AGAGCACATAGCCGCTGGCCTGATAGACGCGCCGAATCTCGGCCAGGGTCTCGGCATCGGAGACCGCGCGCGCATCGAAGTCCTCGCGCACCGTGTCATCCAGGTTATTGATGACGAGCGGTGTGCCGCGTACTCGGCGGGGCGTCACGTTGATGTCGTTGACGCCGAACTGCGGACGCCCACCGGTAACGTCTGCATCATCGGTAACGAGGGCGAGCGTAAGGAATTCGCCGGCGGGCACCCCGGCTTCGAGAACGGTTGCTTGCGCGGTGCGTGTCCACTCGGGGGTGGTCTGTGCCGTCTGTGGAATTGTGAACGACTGCCCGCTATCGGTAAAGCTGCTGGCATCATCGCCGTCGGTCTGGCAGGTGGCACCGGTTGCGTACTTGAGGTCGATGCGCTGGCTTCGATCTTCATCATTGAGCACCCACAGGTCGTAGGCGACATCGAACCCGCTGTTGATGAGCGTGCCCGTGTCGTTCCGGTAGCAGAGATACACCGCGCCGGGCGTAACGTCGCTCCCACCCGGTTTAAGGCCAAGCACGTAATCGCCATAGCCGCTGCTAAGATCGGTAGGCGTGCTCACGTCAAACGCGTACACGCCGCCTGTCGTCTCACTGCCTGTGCTTGCGCCGCGCGCAACGTCGCCGGTGGGAGCGGAGTCCCCGAAGTTGAGGGCACCATCGCTCAGCCCAAAAATTGCGATCGCATCCGAATCCAGCTGGCCGAGGGAGGGAGACGCATCGAATCCCCCGGCCCGAAAGCTCTGAAAATTGAGCCGGGTTGGTTCATCGATTGCCGTGAGCGCAAGCGGTCCGCTGGCGGGCTGCAGATCGCCTCGCACGGTGATGTTGTCGTAGCGGTTGTTGCCGGAGGCGGAGGTTGCCCCGTCGAGTGTGATGCGGAAGACGACATCGGGATTGTTGTTGAGCGCTGTGATGCCTGCGAAGTCGAAGGTTTCGACTGTGCCACTGGACGTGTCGTCGGGGTTGAAGTTAGACGCTTGTGTGAACGTTGCGCCGCCATCCGTCGAATAGCGCACGCTGTTGTTGTCGAACCCGGTGCCGCTTCGGCGGGCCCAGAACGCAAGCTCGATGTTCTCGGCGTTTTCGGTCGAGACGGCAATGTCGATGTGGGTGCCGTTCTCTGTATTATCCTGTACGGTAAAGCTCGCACCAGATGCGTCGTTGCCCTGCGCGTTGCTGGTGTCGCCCACAAAGTCATTCAGATTGCCCGTGCCAACGGTGTACGTAATCGCTCCGTTGCCGAACGTGGTCTCGATTGGCGCGGTCCATGGGGTTCCGCTTGGTTCTGGACTGTTGAAATTCCAGTATCCAAGCAGGTCTTGCTGGGCAGTGGCCGGACGCGCCAGGAAGAGCAGCAATCCGATAAGCAGTAACACGTGAGGCCAACCGGCGCGGCGAAGGAGAGGCAGGTGTAGCAGTTCGGGCATGGCAGAGCGAGACATTCAGAGCGAATGGCTGACAATGAAGGTATAACTTATGAATGTGTGCCCTGCACATCCATCCCAAACGTATTACGATTTGTTAATCGTTTGGTGTTAGCCACTGGCAGCGGACACCGACGGCGGCACCGAGGGCGACCCCGCTTGCGTAGACGACACCTCGTGCTGTTCGGCGATGCGGTAGGCATCGGTCGTTTCCATGCGGGGGCGCACGATCATTTCGCCGAGCAGCCCCGTCGTGAACATCTGCGCGCCAAACAGAATGAGCAGCAAGCCCAGCAGAAGCAGGGGCCGATCGCCGAGGGCGTGGCCAAACACCAGCTTTTCAATGGAGAGCCACAGGCTCACGACGAACCCGGTGATAAAGCTGAGCGTGCCGAGTCCGCCAAAGAAGTGCATGGGGCGCGCAGCAAACCGCGTGAGAAACAGCACCGAGACAAAGTCCAAAAAGCCACGGATGAATCGCTCCAGTCCGAACTTGGTGGTGCCATGCTTGCGCGGGTGGTGCTGCACCGGCTTTTCAGTGATGCGGTCGAACCCTTCCCACTTTGCCAGCAAGGGGATGTAGCGATGCAGTTCGCCATACAGGTTAATGGACTGCACGACCTCGCGGCGGTACGCTTTGAGTCCGCAGTTAAAGTCGTGGATGCCGATGCCCGACACCAGCCGCGTGACGCCGTTAAAGAAGCGGCTGGGGATGGTCTTTGAGAGCGGGTCGTGGCGCGTGCGTTTCCATCCGCTCACGAGGTCGTGCCCGTCATCAAGGAGGGCGATGAGCGCCGGAATCTCATCCGGGTCGTCTTGCAGATCCGCATCCAGCGTGACGACGTACGGCGCCTGCACGTGTTCGAATCCCACAGCGAGTGCAGCGGATTTCCCGTAGTTGCGCTGCAATCGAATCCCCCGAAACCGCTCGTCGTCTTCATGCAGCGCCGTGATGACGGACCACGAGTCATCGGTCGAGCCGTCGTCGACGAGCCACACTTCGAGGGCATAGTCGGCACAGGCCACGCGCAGCCGCTCGGCCAACTCGGGAAGCGAGTCGGCTTCGTTGTACACCGGAACGACAATAGATAGCTCGGGGGTCGGCATGGATACGGCGGAAGCCAGCAACACGGTAAACAGCGGACTGGGAGCGGACTGCTACACGTCGATGGTAGCGTACTTGGCGTTGCGTTCGATAAACTTACGGCGCGGTTCGACGGAGTCGCCCATGAGCGTGCTGAAGGTATGATCGGCACTGGCCGCGTCGTCGATCGACACCTGCTGCAGCTTACGCGTGTCCGGATCCATCGTGGTGTCCCACAACTGCTCGGGGTTCATTTCGCCGAGGCCCTTGTAGCGCTGCAGGCTGGGCTTGGCCTTGCCATTGGCGCGCAGCTCCGCCATCTTCTCGCGCATCTGATCGTCCGTCCACAGGTAATATTCGTCGTTGCTCTGTTGGATGCGGTAGAGCGGCGGCATGGCAATGTACACATATCCCTGCTCGATGAGCGGGCGCAGCTGCCGGTAGAAGAACGTGAGCAAGAGCGTACGGATGTGGGCTCCGTCGACATCGGCATCCGTCATAATAACCAGGCGGTGATAGCGCAGCCGCGACAGGTCGAACTCTTCTTCGGTCGTGGTGAGGCCCGTGCCGAGGGCCGT
>CAZBTM010000273.1:0-3861 GCA_964494425.1 uncultured Rhodothermales bacterium
GGTGCACTGCTCCAGCGTGTGCTCGCTCTTGATGAAGATGCCGCGCTGGGCGGCTTGTCCGGTGGCTACGGCCAGCGCCAGAGGTGTGGCCATGCCGAGTGCGCACGGGCAGGTGATGACCAGCAGTGCCACGACGTGGCGCGAGGCCTCTTCCGGCGCCCACACCAGCCAGAGCGCCGCGGTAATGACGGCCAGCGTAGCCACGCCCGCCACAAAGTAGCCCGTGAGGCGGTCGGCGATGTGAGCTACGCGAGCGGTGGTCGGGGCCTCTTCGCGCACCCACGCCAGGAGTTGCCCCATGGACGATGCCTCGCCCGTGGCGGTTACCCGCACGGTGAGCGGCGTGCTCAGGTTGGTGGCCCCGCCCGTCACCTCATTGCCGGGGGATACGGGCGTCGGTTCGTGCTCGCCGGTGAGCACGGCGTTGTTGACGGAGGAGCGCCCCTCCACCACCACGCCATCCACGGGAAACGCATCGCCGGGCCGCACGCGCACGTGGTCGCCGGGGTCGAGCGTATCTACGCGTACGGCTTCGACTGTGCCGTCATCGCGCACCTGATGCGCCATGGTGGGCAGGAGCGAGAGCAGGCGGTCGCTGGCATCGCCCGCGAGGCGGCGGCTGCGCAGCTGGAGCCATCGGGCGGTGAGCACCGCGGCAATGAGCACGGTAATGGAGTCGAACCACACCTCGCCGCGTCCGCTCACAGTGCCCCAGACGCTATCCAGAAAGCCGACCCAGATGCCGAGCGCGATGGGCACGTCCATGTGCAGGTGGCGGGCGGTGCCTTGCTGCCACGCCCACCGGATGCTCGACCAGGCGCGCCGTACGAACTCGCTGCCGCCGTACAGCACTGAGGGCACGGCCAGCGCCATGCTGACCCAGTGGGCGGCGGTGTTCATCGTGGAATCGACCGCGTCGAGTCCGGCGTAGAGGGCAAAGGCCAGGAGCATCACATTGCCTGCAAGCGCCCAGCAGATGCCTACTTTGAGCAGCAGGCGCCGCTCCTCGCTCGTGCGGTCGTTCTGCTGATCGCCCCGCAGCGGATGCACGCGGTACCCGAACTGCGCAAGCCAGTCGGCCACGTCGGGCAGGGCCACGGTGCCATCGCGCCACGCAAGATGCAGGCGGGCCCTGGGCAGGTCGAGGCGGGCGTCGGTGATGCCCTCGAACGCTTCGGTGAGGCGCTCCACAAGCCACACGCAGGCGGCGCAGTGCACGCCCTCCACAAAGAGCGTAAGGCGGCGCGTGCCGTCGTCGCGGACGGGCGCGTGCTCTTCCAAGAAGTCGTCGGTGCCCAGTTCGGCGTAGACGAGGTCATCGGCGGGCTGCTGCGCGGGCTGCGGCTGCCGCTCCTGGCCGATGCCCGCAAGGCGGTAGTAGGTGTCGTCCATACCGGCGCTGTGCAGGGTGTGATACACGGCCTGGCAGCCGGTGCAGCAGAAGGCGGGCGCATCGGAGGCCGCTTCGGGGTCGTACACCGGCGCCGTGCCCACAGGCAGTCCGCAATGCGCACAGGCGGTGTCGGGCGCTGGGGGCGCAGCCTGTGTATCTGGGACCGATGTAGGAGAAACTGGAGCCGTCATATCCGCCCTTATTGGCCGCGTTCGAAGCGAAGCGTATGTTCAATGCGCGTTCCTGCCACCGTGCCACGCACGGTTGCATCCCACAGCCCGTCGTTCAGGGTGGGCACGACTTGTTCGTAGGTGCCCGCGTCCGCTTCGGTAAGCGGGGCCTCAAAGAACGGGTCTTCGTGATGCGGCTGCCGCAGCGTGAGCGTGCCCTCGTTTACGGAGACGGGCGCGTTCTGCGCATCTTTCAGCGTAAGCTGCAGGCGCGGCGGCGTATCGGTGCTCCAGCGCACCGTGCTGTTCCAGTCGTCGGTTGTGTGGCGGGCCGCCGATCGGGCTTCCCACTGTGCTGTGGTTTCGCTGGCCACGCGAGCCACCCCGCCGTTTTTGTTGGCCTGGTAAAACGTGTAGGAGGCGGAGCTTACGCCAATGCCCAGAATGAAAATGATAAAGGCCGGCCAGGCGATGTGCGGGGGCAGCGTAAAGCGTTGCATGGGGTACACCAGGTAAGTACAGCAAAAGGACGTACAGGGGGAGACACAGGCGCACATTTCTTACGGAGCCGGAGCCGACTCTGCCGGAGCCGCTTGGCTGCTCGGGCTCAAGAGCGGAAACGGGATGCGCTGTTCCGTTCCGTCATCGAACTGGAGCACGATGGTGACTTCGCGTTCGTCGCGGAGCGCGTCGGGCGGGACGATGATCCAGGCTTCGGCGCGCTTCATTTCTTGTGGAGCCAGCACTGTCTCGCCCGTGCCCACCGGATTCACCTGTATGTTGGGGAGGCCCGTGGCTCCGATGCTGAAGCGCGCCTCGGTGGCGGTCTGGTTGCGCACCCGCACACGCACACGATTGGCAATGCGGTCGTCAGGCAGTTCCATGAAGGGCTGGCCGCCCGCTCGCGTTACATTGATGTCGTAGGCCGGGCGCGTCCACAGCAAGCCCACGAAGAACACCGTAAGCGCCAGCAGCACACCGCTGTAAAGCAGCGTGCGGGGACGGGCGATCTTGGTCGGTTCGTCGTTGAGCGCTTTCTCGGAGGTGTACTTGATGAGCCCTGGCTCCCAGCCCATCTTATCCATAATGTCGTCGCACGCATCGATGCACTGCGTGCAGGCCACGCATTCCATCTGCAGGCCGTCGCGGATGTCGATGCCGGTCGGGCAGGTGCGCACGCACGCCCCGCAATCAATGCAGTCGCCAAGCTCCGAGCGGTCCTTGCCACGCCCGCGCGGCTCGCCCCGGTCTTCGTCGTACGACACGATGAGCGAATCCGGATCAAGCAAGACCGACTGGAAGCGCGCATACGGGCACGCAATGGTGCACATCTGCTCGCGGAAGAACCCAAAGTCGTACAAGATGAGCCCGGTCGTCCCCATCATCATGACAAAGTAGCCCCAGTTGTCGCGCGGATCGCCCTGCATCCAGGTCAGCAGGCGCTCCCACCCAACGAAGTACGATACGAACGTGTGGGCCAGCACCAATGAGATGACAGCATAGACGCCCCACTTCGCGGTCTTGCGCCAGGCCTTGTCGAATGTGAGCGGGCCTTCGTCGCGACGCTTGCGCACATGCTCAGCGCCCTCAATCCACCGCTCAATAGGGCGATACACGAACTCCAGGTAGACCGTCTGCGGGCACCCCCAGCCGCACCAGATGCGCCCCAGCACTGCAGAGATGAGAATGATGCTTACGAGCGTGCCCAGCAAGAAGCCAAGCAAGAGCAGTGTATCCGTCGGGTAGAAGGTGGTGCCAAAGAGCGTGAACTCACGCTCCATCAGATCCAGAAGCACGGCGGGCTTGCCGTTGATTTGGATCCACGGCAAGCTTACAAAGAACGCAATGAGTGCCCAGCCAATGGCCAGGCGCCACCAGTAGTAGAAGCCCTTGCTGGGCGTTGGGTAGAGCCAGCGACGGTCGCCCTCCTGATTCATGGTCGAGAGCACCGCTTCGGGCGAGTCGAGAATGCCAACGTCGTCGGCGTCGATAAATTGGTCGTTACGGGCCATGATCTTAGGGGGTACTGCATAGCGCGGCGAATACACGCGCTGAAACTAATGGAAATCAAAGGTTACGTGTCATCCCCCTTCGTAGGGGTCGCCTTCGGGCGCCTTGGCATCGGGCGGGTCGGTGCCCTCAATAGAGCGGATAAACGCCACGACCTGCGCACGCTCTTCGAGCTCACGCGGCTCGACACGCTCTTCGCGCTCCACCCCACGCGCGCCGATGCACTCGCCGGGCGCTGATCCGGGGCAGGGCGCCGCTGCGTCCCTCGGCGCGGACCGGTAGACGGCC
>CAZBTM010000274.1:0-3859 GCA_964494425.1 uncultured Rhodothermales bacterium
AGCACAAGGTCCGTGTTCACGCCGAAGGTAGAGCGCGCCATATCGGCCTCCGCTTCACGCGCAATGGATTGGGCCTCGGACAGCGTCATGTAGTCACCCAGAATATAGCTACGCAACACGTTCCGAAACTCAGAACGCCAGATGCGTGGGGCAATCCAGGTTTCGTCGCGCGCTCGAACACGTCGGGCCGACTCCGACCGGTCGCTGATCGCAATCCAGAAGTAGCTTAAGACGTCGTTATCGACTACGATCATGCGCGCCCCTTTCGCTTGGCTTCGTTGACGATGTCCGGAAAGGTACGCCCCAGCCGCCGGTTGAGTGCTTCGGCGCGGGCTATGGCATCTTCGGCACTGCGGGACATGAGGGCCGCCTCTAAAATCTGCGTGGCCTCCTGTTCGAGCGGGCAATGGTTGTCCTTGGCGCGCGCTTCGAGCCGTTTGTAGACAGATTCAGGGATGTCTTGCAGCGTCAGATCAGGCATAAGACAGCGCGGTTGGTTGGCAATAAATGCACAGTCGTTACGCTATCTGTTGAAGATGCGTTTCTTCTTCATCGTGCAGATCGCCTCCGCATCCCCCTACCTGCTACGTAATAACCTGCAGCGTCTTCGGGCTCTGCGTCAGGTTCTCGTGGCCGTCGGGGTGCAAGATGATCAGATCCTCAATGCGCACGCCAAACTTTTCGGGCAGATAGATGCCCGGCTCCACGGTAACCGCAGCGCCGTCGGGCAGGTCGTGCGTTACGTGATACGAGAGGCGTGGCCATTCGTGGATTTCGAGTCCCACACCGTGGCCCAGGCCATGCCCAAAGTAGTCGTCGTAGCCTGCCTCCTCGATGACCCCGCGTGCTACAGCGTCAATATCGGTGCCGGTGATGCCGCTACGAGCGGACTGAAGCGCGGCTTCTTGTGCTTCCAGTACGATGTTGTAGACGCGCCGTGCTTCCTCCGAGGGTTCGCCCAGCGCAATGGTACGCGTCATGTCTGAGGCGTAGCCGTTCAGGAAGCAGCCCATGTCAATGACGATGAGCTCGCCTTCGCGCAGGGTACGATTCGAGGGGCGCGCATGCGGAAGTGCCCCGTTCGGTCCAGAAGCTACGATCGGATCAAAGGACATGGTGTCGGCACCGTGGCGCAGGTGACGATACACGATTTCAGCGCCCACCTCGCGCTCGGTCACGCCGGGCTCAATCCAGTCGCAGAGTTCGGCAAATACCGTGTCGGTGATTTTCTGAGCGGCGCGCAGCTTCTCAACCTCGGCCTCCGACTTCGATCCGCGATACTCAGTGAGCAGCCCACTGCCCTCTTCCCACGTGATATGCGGGAAGCGCTCGCGCCATCCGTGCAGCGTCTTAACCGTCACTTTGTCGGCCTGCACAAGTATCGAATCCACGTCGTCGAGCAGTGCCTCTTCTTCGACATACTCCCACAGACTGTATCCCGGCGTATGGACCTCTGCATTTTGCACTTCGCGCTCCGCTTGCTCGGTGTAGCGGCCATCCGAGAGAAAGAGGAGCCGGTCCGGATGCGCAATGAGCAGTCCGTTCGAGCCCGTAAAGCCGCAAGCCCAGCGGATGTCGGGCAGCGCCGTAAGGACCAGCGCATCGGTGTGATGATCGCGAGCAATGCCACGAAGCAGATCGTGCGTGGCGTCGGCGGTAGTTGTTGGCATAGAGGAAGCGCGGATCGTTGATACAGCAGGATGCGATTACGGTGGAGCGCCGGCTCCATTACGCGGATTTGTGGCGGCCCGAGTAGTAGTTTGGCGATTCTTGCGTGATCTCCACGTCGTGCGGGTGGCTTTCGCGCATGCCCGCAGCGGTGATGCGGGTGAACTGAGCGTTTTCGTAGAGATCGGGAACGGTGGCGCATCCACAATAGCCCATCGCAGCGCGGAGCCCGCCTACCATCTGGTGAATCACTTCAGCAAGCGTTCCGCTGTACGGCACGCGCCCTTCAATGCCTTCCGGCACAAGCTTTTTGAGGTTGTCTTCGGCATCCTGAAAGTAGCGATCTTTGCTTCCGGCCTGCATCGCCCCAACCGAGCCCATGCCGCGGTAGCTTTTGTACTTGCGCCCTTCGTAGATAATGGTTTCGCCCGGACTCTCCTCAACGCTTGCAAACAGGCTCCCAATCATAACCGTCCCCGCGCCCGCTGCAAGCGCTTTGGCGATATCGCCGGTCTGCTTGATGCCGCCGTCGGCAACAACCGGCACGTCGTACTCCGACGCCGCCTCGGCGCATTCGAGCACAGCGGTAAGCTGCGGAACGCCCACACCCGCCACCACACGCGTGGTGCAGATGGATCCGGGCCCAATACCCACCTTAACGGCGTGCGCTCCGGCTTCGATGAGATCGCGGGTGCCCTGGGCTGTGGCTACATTCCCGGCCATAACTTGCACCTGATCTCCAAAGTGATCGCTCACCTCAGCCACAGTTTCGAGCACCCCTTCGGAATGCCCATGCGCCGTGTCGATCGTGATGAAGTCCACTCCCACCTCAACGAGGGCCGACACGCGGTCGAGCACATCGGGGGTTACGCCCACGGCCGCTCCCACGCGCAGGCGGCCATGCTCATCCTTACAGGCATCGGGATGCTTGCGGCGCTTGCGGATGTCTTTGAACGTGATCAGCCCCTTCAGGTAGCCGTCGTCGTCAATGACGGGCAGCTTCTCGATTTTGTGGTCCTGCAGAATCTGTACCGCCTCATCGAGTGTAGTGCCCACCGATGCGGTAACGAGCCCCTCCGAGGTCATCATCTCATGGATGGGCTTGTCGTTTTCGAGCTCAAACCGCACGTCGCGGTTCGTAACGATCCCCACCAGTCTGCGCTCGTCATCGATGACAGGGATGCCGCCAATGGAGTAGTGCGCCATCATACTGCGCGCATCGCCGACGGTGTCGTGCGGCGAAATCGTGATCGGATCCAGAATCATACCACTCTCCGAGCGCTTTACCCGACGCACCTCAGCTGCCTGATCCTCAATCGACATGTTTTTGTGAAGCACGCCCACCCCGCCTTCGCGTGCCAGGGCAATCGCCATATCGGCTTCGGTGACCGTGTCCATAGCCGACGAGAGCACCGGCACGTTCAGCGAAATGTCTTTCGTCACACGCGAAGCGGTCGATACCGTGCGCGGCATCACGCTCGATCGGCGCGGCACCAGCAGCACATCGTCGTAAGTGAGCCCTTCGGCGCGTATCTTACGCTGGAGCGCGTTGTTGAGCGAGGAAGCCGTCGTCGCATCAGAAGTCATCATGGCGGGGTCAGGGGGATACACGGTTCCGGAGGTCAGCTATTTCTTGTTCGGTAAGCGATCGCACGGCGCCGCGTTCCAGCCCCTGCAGGGTAATCCCTCCAAATTGCACGCGGTCGAGGGTGCGTACGCGGTGGCCGAGCGCATCGCACATGCGGCGGATCTGCCGGTTGCGTCCTTCATGCAGCTTCAGGGCAATCCAGTCTTTTTGGGGCGGCTGTACATACGCGGCATCGGCGGCCCGAGCGGGGCGATCATCGCCAATGTCTACACCACGCCGCAACTGGTCGAGTTGGTGCGGCTTAACCGGCTGCTTCGTCTGCACAAAGTAGATTTTGTCGATCTCGTAACGCGGGTGCATCAATCGATGGGCTAAATCGCCATCGTTGGTCAGAAGAAGCACCCCCGTCGTGTCGCGATCCAGGCGGCCTACCGGAGCCAGCCCCGTCGGATTTGCAGCGCCGCGCCCAATTACGTCCATGACCGTTTTGCGTCCGCGGTCATCGCGTACCGTGGTGATGCATCCGGCGGGCTTGTTGAGCACCAGGTACTCTTTTTCTTGCAGCCCCACCGTCTCACCATCTACCGCCACCGTATCGCCCGG
>CAZBTM010000275.1:0-3811 GCA_964494425.1 uncultured Rhodothermales bacterium
CTTGCGGCGATCGCCAAAGCCGGGGGCCTTCACCGCAGCCACCTTGAGCGTGCCGCGCAGCTTGTTCACCACAAGCGTGGCGAGCGCTTCGCCCTCAATGTTTTCGGCGATGATGAGCAGCGGGGAGCTTGTCTGTGCGGCCTTCTCCAGAATGGGAAGCAGGTCGTTCATCGACGAGATCTTCTTGTCGTGGATGAGGATGCGGGCATCCTCAAGCTCGACCGTCATGCCCTCCGAATCCGTCACGAAATAGGGCGAGAGGTAGCCGCGGTCGAACTGCATACCCTCGACCACATCGAGCTCGGTCTCCAGGCCCTTGGCCTCTTCGACGGTGATAACGCCATCTTTGCCCACGCGATCAAACGCATCTGCGATGAGTGCGCCGATGGCCGCGTCGTTGTTGGCCGAGATCATGGCCACCTGGCTGATGTCGCTCTTGCCGTCAACCTCGCGGCTCTGTGTGGCCAGATCGGCAACGACCGCTTCGACAGCCCGGTCGATGCCGCGCTTCAGATCCATGGGGTTGGAGCCTGCCGTTACGCTGCGCAGTCCTGTCGTCATGAGAGCTTGCGCCAGCACGGTGGCGGTGGTGGTGCCGTCGCCTGCAATGTCGGACGTCTTCGAGGCGACCTCCTTCAGCATCTGGGCGCCTACGTTTTCGAGGCGGTTGTCCAGCTCAATCTCCTTGGCTACGGTGACCCCGTCCTTGGTGATGGTGGGCGCGCCATAGGATTTTTCAATGAGTACGTTGCGGCCTTTGGGGCCCAGCGTCACTTTTACGGCGTTGGCCAGCGTGTCTACGCCCCGTTTCAGAGCGTTGCGGGCCGAGGCGTCAAAAATAATTTGCTTTGACATAAGATCTTGGAATCGTAAGGTTAGGGTTGAGAGATACGCGGGGATGCAACAGGGGGCAACAGCCCGTTAGTCGTCGAGGCGGCCCAGTACGTCCGACTCTTTCATGATGAGCAGCTCTTCGTCGTCAAGGACGAGATCGGTACCGGCGTACTTGCCGTAGAGCACGCGGTCGCCTTCGCGCACGCTCATTTCAACGTGCACACCGTCTTCGGTGCGACCGGGACCCACGGCCACGACGGTGCCTTGCTGCGGTTTTTCTTTGGCGGTGTCGGGAATGTAGAGTCCGCTCGATGTTTTATCGTCAGCGGGAAGCGGGCGCACTGCGATGCGGTCGCCCAGGGGTTTAAACGTAGACATAACGTAGACGATTGCAGATACGGTTAGGGATGCTGTGGGTGAGAAGCAGGCGACCGGCCTGCTCCCATTTTGCCGCATAGCAACCGGTGTACCGCTGTTTGCAATGGAGGAATCGATTTGCCAGAAAGTGCACAAAAAGCACTTCAAGGGAGATGCAAGGCGCACTGCCTGCCGCGTTGGCAGATCCTGAGTGTGCGTGCGCTGTGCCTGCACTGACGAGGCGTCCTGCCAGCGTGGCAGTGCGAGGCCGGACGACCGGACGGCAATAGCGGGCGGAAGGCGCTCGTTGGGCTTCCCTCTTCCCCTAACACGTTGTTTGTCGGCGACGAAACAGGTTCTGAATGATAAAAACCACAAGGCAAAGCCCCGGGACGTGTTGAGCGACTTGTAGCCCGGGACTGGAAGCGCAGCGTACGTCCCGGGTGGTGTGTAGACCAAGTTAGCGGGGCGGAGGAGCCGTAGGTCATGCCCGTGGTGTCCCGTGACGAGCATGCGTGATAAGTGGACGGGCTCATTCTTATGCGCTGCGTGTGGTGTTGGTGAGTTCGCGCAGGGCCTCGATCTGCTGCTGTTCGCGCTGCTCCTTGTCGTAGAGCGTGCGCGGGGCCACGCGCTCCTGGCACTGCGCGTGGGTAAGGGGACAGCGCTCGCAGGTGAGGTTGACCTCGCGCCGTGTGATGGCCGGGTCGTGCGCAAACTGCACCTGACGGCGGAAGGCGTCGTCCATCAGGAAGCCAATAGAGACGCACGAGTTGGTGGTGTCTTTGAGCGCAAGCGGACGGGCGGTGGAGAGCGTGAAGAACTCGGCATCGGCGTTGATGAAGTGCGACCGTTGGGCTCGCACGGCGGCAGACGCATTAGACGGGTCGTGCGTATAATCGTCTTGCGCCTGGGCTTCAGAGAGCTCTTTGAGCAGTTGAATGGCCGGCCAGCGCTGGCAGTAGTGCTCGCGCAGCCCGATGCCATGGGGTACGGCAATGCCCGACAGGTTGAGCATCTTGGTGAGGTGGTAGTCGGGCGAGCCCTGTTCGTGGTGAAAGCGCAGAAAGAAAAAGGCGGTGAGGTCGAAGTGGTGCGGCACGAGCTGCGTGAGGCGGTAGTAGAGCATCTCGGGCGTGGCCTGAAAGCGATCCATCTGCGTGCGCAGGAACGCGCCGTCGTCCCACGCCGGTTCGTCGAACCAGGAGCGTAAGGCCGCAAGGAGCGACGACTCGTTGAGAATGAGCGCCCCGGCAACGTACGAGGCCTTGAAGTTGTTGAGCACCTGCTCGAACGACTCGGCGCGAATCCACGACGACGTGCGGGCGCGTTCCTCCACATTGAGCACGTTGTAGCCAATTTCGCGCGCATAGATAAAAGCGCGCTGGATGGGCATTAGGTCGCCGTTCACGTAGAGCGTGGGCGGATTGCCGTTGCCATCCACAAAGACCGAGCGGAAGGGATGCAGCGTGTCGTGATTGGGCAGCACATCGACATCAATCGTGTAGCCGAACTCGTCTTCGAGCAGGCTGCGCAGAGTGGTGTCGGAGAGCGATGCGGTGCGCGGCCAATCGTGCTGGCGGCGGAACGCGTCAGCGGCGTCTTCGAGATCGGGGAAGTAGTTGTCGTGCATCTGCTGATACGAACGCAGCGCCGCAAACAGGAAGTGCTCCACCTGCATGTCGTAGGTGCGGCCCACCTCCAGGAACGTGCGGATGAGCGCGCCGGCCTTGGAGGGCGCATCCGACACGAGCGAAAACACGTCGTGCGGCGCCAGCCCGAACAGCTCGAACGGAAACTCCTGGATGAAGGGCGAACTGAACATCTCCTTGAGCGGATCGAGCTTGTCGTCCACGTTTAGCGATACGAGGTCGTCGTACGTCACGTTAAACGCCTCGGCCAGCCCAAGCAGCTTATCCGGACTTGGGTACTTCTTGCCCTTCTCAATCTCGCTCAGATACGACATCGAGAGCCCAGAGCGCTCCGACACCTCTTTCAGCGACGCATTCTGCTCTTGCCGTAGCGTGCGCAGTTTGAGACCGAGGATGAAGCGCAGGTTTTCGGGGCGCATGGCCATACAGATACAGCAGGTTTGGAGCAGCAGGTAGACAGCGCTCCAATTATTCGCTCATAGCGAAGTTTCTTTAACGGGATATGAATACTCCAAAAGTGATACAGACAATATCCTCTGGTAGCGAAGTTTCGCTTGACAAGTAGATTCGCTGTTCGTATTCATAACAGTGCATTCATAATCGAGAACCTCAGGGGCAGAACCGTACAGGGCTTATGACAACCGCATCGCTCGACGTCCAACCGAACACAACGACGTGGACCAAACTCGCCGACGGCGTTGAAATCAATCGGGAAGCGCTTTCACCGCAGACGCAATCCATTCTCACCGACGAGGTCGTGGCGCTTGTGGCCAAGGTGCACCGCCGCTTTGAGCACGAGCGGCAGACGCTGCTCGCGGCGCGCCGTACCCGCCAAGATGCATACGACAACGGCGGGGTGCCGGGCTTTCTGCCGCACGACGAGCATCCCGAGTCGCACACCGACTGGCAGGTCGATCCGCTGCCCGAGGATCTCTTGCAGCGGCGCGTGGAGATTACCGGGCCGGTGA
>CAZBTM010000276.1:0-3805 GCA_964494425.1 uncultured Rhodothermales bacterium
CGTTGGAGGAAGAACTCGTCAACCGTGGCCTCATTGAATATTCTCCCATGCACGAGAAGATGCATGCCCTCAAAAAGCGATTTTGCTCTTGATGCCGCCCTACGGTCGAATGAGTGAAAGAGCTACATGACCCAGCGTTACACTTGACTCCTCACGTACCATCAGTTGACTATGTCTCCACTTCGTCAAACGTTTTGCTGATTGAAAAGCATTCATGTCAGAAGGGTTCTGGCAGATGACCTCGACCGTTATGTGGCTCAAGAACCTATTCTTAAACCAGAAAAACGTGCCGACTTTCAAATGAGAGCATATAAGTTTCGCTCACCTAGTCAGGTTGCTTATGCCCTCGATATCATTTTCAATCAGAGGTTGTACTGCGCTAAGCCATCTACACTTAATGATCCCACGGAGGGAAGATTCGCCTACTCTCACAATCCACGCCATTCTTCTGATCCAAAAGAGCAGGTTGCTGAAATAATCCAAGAAAAGAAGCAGATCCGTATATGCTCTCTTTCCAAGACTTTTGATAGCCACCTCCTCTGGTCGCACTACGCCTCTGGATTCAAGGGTCTTGCAATTGAAGTTGAGCTTCCGGAAAACTCGCTGAAAATCAGAGATGTCAATTATGGTGGTGTCTTTGCCGGCCTGAATCTGAACCAGTCAGTTTCCCCTGCTGAAGCAGCCAGCTATGTGCTGACCTCAAAATTTCAAGCTTGGCATTACGAGAAAGAGGTCCGAGTACTTCATAACTCGAAGTGGTTCGATTTGGAAAACCCGGTTGGTCGAATTATAGCCGGGCACAGAATGAATCCGGCCTTATTTCAGGGACTACAGGTCATATCCGAGAGATATGGAATTACGCTGAACAGAACCGGAATTGGAGATGAAGGAATCGATGCTGACCATGTCGCTCCGTTAGACGATTAGCCACGTAACGCTACGCTGCTGCGGACGAAGGGTGCAGAGGTTTCCGATGAACCCGAAACGGGTGCCGCTTCTGGTGTCTGCTTGATAGGTTACTGCCCACCTTCGCGGCAGAGCTTTGCCGCTACGCGGCTCTCCAGACAGTCAAACCAAAAACTACAATGTCTATGACTTTAACTCATGTTAGACACTTTATGGAAAGCGTAAAAGCCTCAACCCGGAATGGGTCGTTACTTATACTGGTTCTACTACTTGTTGTAGGTAGCGCCTGCAACTCTGTCGTCGGGGGCGATGACGATGGTGACGAAGAGTACCGCGAAATTGATCGCTTGAGGATTCAGTTCATTGATGTAGCCGGCAATCGCTACCGCTTTCTATGGACTAACGAGACTGGGTGGGACATTGAGGCTGACTCCGACACTACACCTGCAGTTTATTATCCAGACTATTATCAATTCGCTCCAATCATGTTCGACGAGGAGGGGAATGAAATCGTTCTTGGAGAAGATAGTGAGTTTGAAGTGCGTTATGCCGTTGAGAACCCTTCCCAGCAAAACGCAATTTACTTCGATTCCAGTGGTAGAGTCGAGATTGAAAATGAGGAAGTTGAGCTTTTTTACGGCGACCGTGTACGCATATATATGCGTAACATAGGTACTGCACAGGTGCGTTTTCTGCTCTGGAAGAATGACCAGGCCGTCGACGAAACCGACCCTATTGACCTGACAGTAGAAACGGACACAACCGTCACCATCGGCCAAAGCACTCTGATGCGTTAACGAAGCAAGGACGTGAACCCGGGGGAAGGTCAACCTGGGGTCATGGTTCCCCTCGGGGGTGAGGTTTCGTCCTCACCTCTCGCGTAGCTCGCGGAGCAGGCGTATGACCCAAAGCGGAAGCTCACGGCCGCCTGTGTAAAACACGGAGAGATGTTCTGTCGTGCGCGTGCCGTCCTACTTCTGCTTTCACCGCACGCTTCTTTATGTCTGTTTGCTCTCGTTGTGTACTGCGACCCCATGTCCATTTGGTGACAGTGGGCGTGCTCCTCTTCCTGCTCTGCACTGCCCATGCGGCCATGCTGTATGCTCAGGATGCGCCCGAATCGCACCAGCCGGTACGTATTGAGGATGCGCAGGGCAACACCATCACGTTTGAGGTGGGCGAGGCCGCATTTGCCGATTCGGTGACCTCGTTTTCGCCCGGCGATCCGATGTCTGCGCAAGACGCCACGCAGGGTACGCTGGCCCTCGGACTGCCCAACTACGAGCGGGGGCAGGGCATCTCGACCGCCATCACCCTGGGTTGCGGCGGCGTGCTCCAGGTGCAGTTCACCGACAATGTGCTGGTGGATGGCCCCGGCCCCGACCTCCACATCTTTGAGGTGGGCCCCGACGTGGAGCCGACCTTCGTGGCCGTATCGACCGATGGACAGGCGTGGCAAGACGTGGGCCAGATCGAAGGCGGTACCGCTTCGGTCGACATTGCCGCTGTTGCGGATTCGGGCGATGTCTTCCGGTTCGTGCAACTGACCGACGACGGTGAAGACTGCAGCGGCAACTATCCCGGAGCCGACATCGACGCCGTGGGGGCGATCAACGCAAACGAGGTTGTAGAACTGGCCGGAGCCCTCCTGTTCGATGTCGACAGCAGTGCGCTCCGCCCCGCGGCCCAGACTGCCCTCCGCGACATTGCCACCACACTGCAGGAGCGCGGCGTCACGTCCGTCACCATCGTCGGACACACCGATGCACAAGGCGACGCGGCCTACAATCAGACGCTTTCTCTGGAGCGTGCCCGCAGCGTACGCACGTATCTTGTGGATACGCTGGGCGTTGCCGACATGGACGTCGCGGTGCGCGGCGCAGGGGAATCTGAACCTGCAGCATCGAACGACACCGCCGAGGGCCGCCGCCAAAACCGCCACGTCGAGTTCATCTTCTGAGAACGGGTTGTGCTATAGGTTCAGAAGTCGCACAGCCCCCCCAACGCCCGTCATCCAGATCCTGAATCGAGTTCAGGACAGGCAAGGCGCCCCTGGCGCCGCTGATCCGGAGCCGAGCGAAGTGACGTACGAAGTAATACCATCTGCGCTGAATCATCATACAGGTGCTTGCAATCGGTGAGCGACGAAACTTGCCTTAATGTCGCCGGGGACGCAAGCGGTCCCCGGCTATGGGCTGCAAATCCTTAGCCCGGGATCAGGAGCGAAGCGCTGGGAACGCAGTGACCGAGTGCTCTCGGGGTGCGGATATCCCGGGCGGTCTCTGCACGACACCGAATGTACGTCATCTGTCCGCCTCGCGTGGGTGTGGACAGACGAATGGATGGAAGGATGTTGTACTCCTCCAACCGTCCACACGTCCATCCCTCCATACACCAACGACGCATGCGGAGTTGGTATCACACACCAGCTACAACACCCCGTGCTTGGTTGCCACCTCTGTAAACGCATCAATGGCGCGGTCGAGGTGGGCGCGGTCGTGGGCGGCAGACATCTGCACGCGGATGCGCGCTTCGCCTTTGGGCACCACCGGGTAGCTGAAGCTGATCACGTAGATGCCGCGCTCCAGCAGATCGTCCGCAATGGCCGCACTGGGCTTGGCGTCGTACAGCATGATGGGCACAATCGGATGATCGCCCGGCTTAATGTCGAAGCCGCGCGCGGTCATCGCGCACATCTGGTCCTCCAGCTCGCCCAGACCGCGCGCGTGGTGCACGCGCGCCTGTTCGTAAAGCGCCGCCACCGGCTCGGCCCGGGCGCCCTTGGCGCGGCCCGCATGCACCGCCTTGAACGGCACCAGCGGGTCGATCTGGCGGATCACCTGTTCCACCAGATCGCCGCCCTGGTTGACCTCGGCCACCAGCCGCTCGGCGCCCCACT
>CAZBTM010000277.1:0-3797 GCA_964494425.1 uncultured Rhodothermales bacterium
GCGATCGACCACTTCGGCCTCGGCTTCAGCTTCCGCGTCTTCGTCGTCAACGTCGGCTGCGGCTTCGTCGGCTTCTTGCACGTCAGAGGCGTCTGCCTCTGGCGCACTGGAGTCAGGGGCATCGGCAGTGTCTTCGTCCGGGAGCACATCGGCTGACGTGGGGTCAGCAGCGTCGGCTTCCGTAGACACGGGCGCAGCCTCGGCCTCTTCGGCCGTGGCTACGTCGTCGGCATCGGGAGTATCTTGAGGGGGTGCTTGCTTTTCTTGTTCGGCCATATATGTTTGGAAAACGAGGGGTATACGCCGCGTGGTGCTCAACAAGCAGGCATTGGCGCGCTGCTGCGTTACGCCGTTCTTGTAAGACGCTACGCTAAGGAAGCACCATGGGCAGGTGTGGGTTGGACCAGCGAACCAACGCGATGAATGAGTACGATCAGGGAAACCCGGATGCCCGAGCAGGTCGCTGGCATACGCCTACGGTCGGCATAGCCTGTCGTGTGCATCCGGAACACTGTTTAATGGGAAGACGAAGGGTCCGTTCCCGCTTTTGCTCGCTCAATGCGTGCTTCGATGGCTTCCACCTGTTCTTCGAACGTCATTGATGTAGTGTCAATAGAAACCGCATCGTCGGGCCGACGCAGCGGGGCCAGGGCGCGCTCACGGTCGTGTGCGTCGCGGCGGCGGATCTCGTCGCGCACAGACTCAAACGAGGGCGTGTCCCCATCTGGGTCGGTCTCGTACTCCTCATGGCGCCGCCGCGCCCGCTCGTCGAGGCTGGCCTCCATAAAGAATTTCAGATCGGCATGCGGAAAAACGACCGTCCCGGTATCACGCCCGTCGGCAACGACCCCACCGGTAGACTGGCTCCACCGCATGGCGATCTGGCGCTGGACGGGAAGCAGCGCCTCACGCACCGCAGGCAGTGCCGCTACCTGACTGGCCATATCGCCCACCTCAGAGGTGCGGATGGCGTCGGTCACCTCGGTGCCGTTAAGCAGCACGTGCAGGGCACCTGCATCGTCGAACTGCAGATCGATGGCACAGTTGCTGAGGAGCGCTTGGGCTTTTTCATCTGTCGGTGTGGCTTCAGCTTCTACAAACGCCAGCGCCACGGCGCGGTAGAGCGCTCCCGTATCCAGGTATCGAAACGAGTTACGTTCGGCCACAGCGCGGGCGGTACTGCTTTTTCCGGCCCCGGCAGGGCCATCGATGGTGATAATCACAGGGGGTGTGTTTTATTGCAATAACGGATTCAAAGAATTATCGGGCCGCGTCGTCGCCCACCGTGCGGTGCACAATGGTGATGGGCTCGGGGTAGCGCATGCGCCCCAGCGGTGTGCTGATGGTGGGCTCGGCCTGAAACTGCACGTTCGTCGGCGGCCCATCGCCGGCCAGCGAGAGCGCCAGGTTTACCAGGTCGCGGGCGCCGCCATCGAAGAACTCGACCAGGTTGAGCTCCACCGGAAAGCGAATATCAGTGGGCACGCCCGGCTCCAGCACCGTTTCTTCAGCGAATGCCCCGCGGATGGTTTCGCGCTCGTTCAAGAGCAGCGTCCAGTCCAGCGCGGTCATGCGTGCGTTCATGCTGTTGTCGGCGGGGTTGGTGCCCTCGATGACGACGGAGAACGAGAGGGGCACCTCGCCACGCCGCACTGCATTGCCGATGTTGAGCAGATCCACTGGTCCCAGATCTTCGGGACGCTCCAGCTGGCTCAGGTTCACCCCGGCCAGTTGCGCGTTGGTGACGCGGTCGAGGCGGAAGTCCACATTGCGGAGCTGCCCCACCTCGCGCAGCGTCTGGCAGCTGGTCAGGGTCAGGGACACGAGCACCAGGAATAGATACGGCATCCAGGCACGCGCCTTTGCCTGCAGAGAACAGGTAGACATAAATCGATGGAGTGTGGAGAAAGAAAACACAATGACCATCCGAAGGCACCGATGCTGCGTATCCCCCTGGAACCTGTGGAGGCGCCTGCAATCGGAGTACAGCAACCGCTGTTTAATGTCAACGATAGCCCGTCCATGCGCAAACTTGCTTGGGATGAAATCGATCGCCCTAACCCGGAGAAACTTGCGAACTTGCCGCGTCATCCGGTATCGGTCGTTGCGCACAACATCCGGTCTATCACGTGGGGGCGCTGTTTCGTACGGGCGATGCGGCGCGCATCGAGCATCTGTATTTGACGGGATACACGGGCACGCCGGACCACAAGGATCTACACAAGACTGCACTCGGCGCGCAAGATCTGGTGCCGTGGTCGAATGAAGACGATGTGCTTGCGCTGCTGGAGGATCTGCGCAGCCAGGGCTATACGATTGCGGCGCTGGAGCTGACCGATGCCTCGCAGCGGCCTGCCACGCTTGCAGCGGATGCCTTTCCGCTGGCGCTCGTGCTGGGCAATGAGGTGCACGGCATTGACAGCGAGGTGCTTGCGGCGTGCGATGTGGCGCTGGAGATCCCGCAGTACGGGGCCAAGCAGTCGCTGAACGTGTCGGTTGCATTCGGCATTGCTGTCTACGATCTTGTCCGCCGTTATCGCTCACTCACGTCCGCCCCCACATGACCGACCCTTCGCTCGCGCTCGACTTTCCGCCTACGCCTACCGAGGACTGGCACGACCGCCTACGCCGCGACCTGGGCGATGATTTTGCGGATACGCTGACCTGGCAGCCGCTTGAAGGCATTGACCTGCGTGCGTTCTATCGCCGCGCCGATACCGAAGCGCTTCCGCACGTGCAAAAGAGTGTTTCGGGTCGGGCGATGCGCCAGTCCGGCCCCGCAGCCAACGACTGGGCCATTGCGCAGCGCCTTCCGCTCGATGCGCCTGACCTGGCCGATCGCATCAACGCCGCCTGCACGGGCGGAGCCGACCGCATTGTCGTCACTGCCGCCGGCACCGATGCCTCCGCCGACCTCTCTGCTGCTTTGCGGACGGCACTCGACACCGCAGCCCACCACGACGCCGATGTCCACCTGGATGGCGGCGCTGATGCCTGGGCGGTGATCGCGCAGTCCGATCTGGGCGCCGACACGCCGCTCATCTACTCTGATCCGCACCTGCTGCGCGCCATGCGGCATGTGCCTGCTGAAGCTGAGCTCCCCGCTCCGCTGCACCACCCCGCGCATCCAATCATCGTGGATGCCCGCCTACCGCACACTACCGGCTTGCCCATGGCCGACGAGCTGGCGCTGACGCTGGGCAGCTGGTCGCAGGCGCTGGCCACACAGGGCGCTGCGGCGTTCTCGGACGGACTGTCCCACCGCGTGCTGGTGGCCGTAGATACGTCGTACTTTCTGGAGATTGCCAAGCTGCGCGCGCTGCGCCTGCTGCTTCCGCAAGTAGCGCAGGCCTACGCCGAGATGCACGACACCGCGCCTGTGCTATCGCCCTCAGAGGTCACGCTCTACGCCGAGACCTCGCCGCGCTCGCACACCCTCTTCGATCCGCACGCCAACCTGCTGCGCGCCGCTACGCAGAGCGCCGCCGCGGTTCTTGGCGGAGTGGAGCAGCTCACCGTGCAGCCCTTCCGCCGCGACGAGCACGACGAGGCCGCCAATGCCGACCGCCTGGCGCGCAACACGCAGCTCATCCTGAAGCACGAAGCGCACCTGCACCGCGTGGCCGATCCGGCCGCCGGGGCGTACTACCTGGAGCAGGCCACCGACCGCCTGGCCGAGGCCGCGTGGAGTCGCTTCCAGGAGATCGAAGACACGGGGGGATTTTTCATGCGTAGACGGATTCTTCTTTTCCTGTTGATGGGTATTCTCTGCCTCGCTGCTGCGAGCTGTAACAACT
>CAZBTM010000278.1:0-3775 GCA_964494425.1 uncultured Rhodothermales bacterium
CACTGCTCAACCTCGGCCACGGCCATGTTCTTGCGGGCGGCGTAGTCTTCGATCTGGTCGCGCTGGAACGTGCCTACGTTGTAGTAGCTGGCCTCAGGGTGCGCAAAGTAGACCCCGCATACCGAGGCGCCCGGATGCATGGCCAAGTTCTCGGTGAGGGAGATCTCGGTGTGCTTCTCCACGCCCATCAGATCCCAGATGAGCGGCTTCTCAGTGTGGTCGGGACACGCCGGGTAGCCGGGGGCTGGACGAATCCCGCGGTACTGCTCGCGCACAAGGTCTTTGTTGGACAGGTCTTCGTCGGGCGCGTAGCCCCAGTAGTCTTTGCGCACCTGCTCGTGCAGATACTCCGCAAACGCCTCGGCCAGCCGGTCGGCCAGCGCCTGCGCCATGATGACGTTGTAGTCATCGTCCGCCGCCTTAAAGTCTTCAATGACATGCTCCAGGCCGAGCCCGGAGGTCACCGCGAATGCCCCAATGTAGTCGTTGATGCCGCTGTCTTTCGGGGCTACGTAGTCGGAGAGCGCCCGGTTGGGCAGGTCGCCGCGCTTTTCGGTCTGTTGGCGCAGCGCGTGCAGCACGGTGGCCACTTCGGTGCGTGTGTCGTCGGTGTACACTTCAATGTCGTCGCCCACGCGGTTCGCGGCGTACAGCCCGATGATGCCGTTGCATGTAAGGCTCCGGCGCTGCGATAGGCGGTCGAGCATCGCATTTGCATCCTCGTAAAGCTGACGTGCCTCCGCGCCCTTCTCCTCATCCTCGAAGATGCGCGGGTACTTGCCGCTAAGGTCCCACGCAATAAAGAACGGCGTCCAGTCGATGTAGTCGCGGAGCGTGTCGATGGGCACCTTCGGAAGAACGGTGGTGCCCAGCTTGTTCGGTTTGGTGATGGGCACCTCATCCCAGTTGCTCGTAAAGCGGTTGGCCCGTGCTTCTTCGATCGAAAGGAACGTCTTGCGGCGTCCGCCGGAGAGGTGGCGTTCGCGAAGTGTGTCGTAGCGCTCCTCGACCTCACGCAAGAACGCATCGCGCAGGTCTTCAGCCACGAGGTTGCCCGTCACGTTTACGCTCCGCGAGGCATCCAGCACATGCACGACCGGACCGCTGTAGTGCTCGGCAATCTTTACGGCGGTGTGGATTTCGGAGGTGGTCGCGCCGCCGATGAGGAGCGGAATGTCGAATCCCTCTCGCTCCATCTCTTCGGCTACGTGCACCATCTCGTCGAGCGACGGTGTGATGAGTCCGCTGAGTCCAATAATGTCCACATCGTGCTCGCGGGCCTGCTGCAGGATTTCCTGGGCCGGAACCATCACGCCCAGATCCACCACATCGTAGCCGTTGCACTGCAGCACCACGCCTACAATGTTTTTGCCGATATCATGCACATCGCCCTTTACCGTAGCCAGGAGCACCTTCGGATTGTCGGTGTCTTCGCGCGGAGCTTCTCCAGCGGCTTCACGGCGAGCGTCTTCCGCCGCCTGTTCTTCCTCGATATACGGACGCAGGTGCGCCACGGCTTTCTTCATGACGCGCGCGCTCTTCACCACCTGCGGCAAGAACATCTTGCCATCGCCAAACAGATCGCCGACCACGTCCATGCCGTCCATGAGCGGGCCCTCAATCACATCGAGCGATTCGTTGTACTTCTGGCGTGCTTCCTCCGCATCCTCCACGATATGATCAAGAATGCCCTTCACAAGGGCATGCTCAATGCGCTGCTCAACCGGCTCCTCGCGCCACTCGGCGGTTTTTTCCTCCTGTTCGGTGTCGTCTTCTTGGGCGGCGATCTCTTCTGCGAGATCTACCAGGCGCTCGGTCGCATCGTCGCGCCGGTTAAAGAGCACGTCTTCGATGTGCTCGCGCAGGGTGTCGTCGATCTGGTCGTACACCTCGATCTGCCCCGCGTTGACGATCGCCATGTCCATCCCGCGCTTGATGGCGTGGTACAGAAAGATGGTGTGCATGGCCTCGCGCACGCGGTTGTTGCCGCGAAACGAAAAGCTGATGTTGGAGAGTCCGCCACTGACTTTGGCGTGGGGAAGGTTCTCCTTAATCCACTTGGTGGCTTCCAGAAAGTCGATGCCGTAGGTGGCATGCTCCTCGATGCCGGTGGCAATCGCGAAGATGTTGGGATCGAAGATGATGTCTTCCGGAGGGAAGCCCACCTCATCCACCAGCAGATGGTAGGCGCGCTCGCAGATCTCGATCTTCCGCTCGTAGGTGTCGGCCTGTCCGTCTTCGTCGAACGCCATCACGATGACCGCAGCGCCGTAGCGACGGCAGAGGCGCGCGTGCTCCAGGAACTCGTCCTCGCCCTCCTTCATCGAGATGGAGTTCACAACCGGCTTGCCCTGCACGCAGCGCAGCCCATTTTCGAGCACCTCCCACTTCGAGGAGTCGATGACGATCGGCACACGGGCGATGTCGGGCTCGGCCGCCACCAGTTGCAGGAATCGTTTCATGGCCGCGGGGCCGTCGATCATGCCCTCGTCCATGTTCACGTCGACCATCTGCGCGCCGTTTTCGACCTGCTGGCGCGCCACGTTGAGCGCGGTTTCATAGTCGTCGTCTTTGATGAGACGTTTGAAGCGGCGCGAGCCCATCACGTTGGTGCGCTCGCCGATGTTCACAAAGTTTAGGTCGTCGCGGAAGACCAGCGGTTCGAGTCCGCTCAGGCGCAGCGTGGTAGACGGTTCGGGGCGTTTGCGCGGCTTGTGCTGGGCAGCCACCTCCACAAACTGCTCGATGTGGTCGGGTGTGGTGCCACAACAGCCGCCTACGATGTTGAGCCAGCCCTCATCCAAGTAGCTGTCGAGCTGCTCGGCCATGAATGCAGGCGTCTCGTCGTATCCGCCAAACTCGTTGGGCAGGCCCGCATTCGGATAGAGGCTCGTGAACGTTTCAGCGGCATTGGCCAGCTCCTCGATAAACGGACGCATCTGCTTCGAGCCCAGCGCGCAGTTGAGGCCCACGCTCAGAAGCTGCGGCTGGTGCATAACCGACGTGTAGAAGGCTTCGGGCGTTTGGCCCGAGAGCGTGCGCCCGCTCATATCGGTAATCGTGCCCGAAATCATGACGGGCCACTGCGTATCCCGCTCATCGAACAGCCGCTGGATAGCGTAGAGCGCCGCCTTACAGTTCAGCGTGTCGAACACCGTTTCTACGAGCAAGAGGTCTGCGCCGCCGTCCACGAGTCCGCGCGCTTGTTGATGATAGGCTTCCTGCAGCGCATCGAACGTGATAGCGCGGTAGCCGGGGTCGTTTACATCGGGAGAGACGGAGAGCGTCTTGTTGGTCGGCCCCATGGCTCCGGCTACGAAGCGCGGCTTGTCGGCGGTCGATGCCTCGTCGGCTGCCTCGCGGGCGAGCCGAGCGCTGGCTACGTTTAGTTCATAAGCCAGGTGCTCCAGCGCATAGTCCTCCTGTGCCACCGTCGTTGCGCTAAACGTATTCGTTTCAATGATATCGCTGCCCGCCGCCAGATACTGCCGGTGGATGTCTTTAATGATGTCGGGGCGCGTAAGCGACAAGAGGTCGTTGTTGCCCTTCAGGTCGGCATCAACGTCGGCCACCTGTTCGTTCCGAAAGTCATCCTCGGAGAGATCGTGGCGCTGAATCATGGTCCCCATCGCACCATCCATCACGAGAATGCGGCGGGTGAGCAAGTCGCGACATTCGACGACAACGGTGCGAACGTCTTCGCCGAGCTCACCGAGACCGGCTTCTGTGTCTACCTGATTCCGGAGACCATCCGGGCAACCCGTTTTGGTTCACT
>CAZBTM010000279.1:0-1084 GCA_964494425.1 uncultured Rhodothermales bacterium
CACAAACCGCATCCAAAAAAAGAAAATAAGGGGATGACGGAACAACACGCCCGACTGAATGAGCCGAACGTTACACCATTTAATCATTGAAATGTAACATAATTGCAATCACACCTATGGGGGTAGTGGTATTTGGTAGTACGTATGTGTCATATTAGAGGCTGTAGTCTTGCCGCTGTCTCATCACCCCACGTACGCCGGGAGGCGCTGTTGCACACCCGCATGACACATGTGCTCGTGAGCATACCACCTGGCGATGCATGAAAAACAGCGCGCCGTGTTCTACTACGGCACTGCAAGACCCATTTTTTTTCTGTTCGGCTTTTACGCTTTTTGTTGACTAACTACGGAGGATCATCCATGATATCATCTCAATCGTACATTGCACGCGGGCTTTCGATGTTACTTCTGGCCGCTGTGCTCGTTGTTGGGTTGTCGGCCTGTGGAAGTGGAGAAACATCTGAGTCCTCAGGTGAGAGCGACATGAGTGCGGAGGACGACACGCCCGCCATGACGCAAGACTCTCTCACCATCGTTGACATTGCCGTGGCGGATTCGAGCTTCAGTACGCTCGTTACGGCGCTCGACTCCACAAATCTTGTGTCGGCGCTGGAAGGCGATGGCCCCTTCACGGTGTTCGCCCCCACAAATGCAGCCTTTGAAGCGCTGCCTGATGGTGCCCTCGAAGATCTGATCGGTGCCGAAGACAAGTCGCAACTGGAGTCGATTCTGCTGTACCACGTGGTCGAAGGGGCTACCATGTCGGGCGATCTGAGCCAAGGCATGCAGTCGGTACCTACGCTACAGGGAGACAGCCTCTCCATCGAAGTGACCTCCGACGGCGTAATGGTTGGCGATGCCCAGGTCGTACAAGCCGACATCGAAGCATCGAACGGCGTGATCCACGTCATTGATAGCGTGCTGATGCCGCCGGAAGAGTGAGGCGACTCGCTCACATCATAACACGCGCATCCTGCTACACCCAGTTGGTATAGCATGATGCACCAAGCGGACGCCCTCACGTGGGGGCGTCCGTTTTTTATGGCATGCCCCACTGCACGAACGGATACAGGGGCAGCAGAAA
>CAZBTM010000279.1:1094-3773 GCA_964494425.1 uncultured Rhodothermales bacterium
CACCAAGCGGATGTCCTCACACCGGGGCGTCCGCTTTTCTATGGCACCCCGCTGCACGAGCCGACGGATACAGGGGCATCAGAAAAACTACAAGGCCCGTAACGATCTACCGATATCTATGGGCCAGCAGAATCTTGCCTGCACATGCATCCTACAACTCGGCACTGTGCACGCCCCTATGCTGCATGACATCCTCATAATCACCCCCCCGACCCTAACTTCTCATTATGGCGTCTTCTGATGCATCTCCTGTTTTCGTCTTAATTGGTGCCACTGGCGGCATCGGGTCAGAAGTAGCCCGCCGCCTGGCCGACGATGGTGCGCGCCTGGTGCTGGGCGCACGTACCGAATCGGACCTGAACGACCTGGCGCATTCGCTTAATACTGAAACCACCGTACACCCGCTCGATGCGACCGAGTACGACGCAGTGCAGGGCATCATCGACGCGGCTACCGACACATACGGCCAGATTGATAGCGTCATTCACACTGTCGGCTCCATCATGCTAAAACCGGCGCATCTCACGTCGGTCGACGAGTACCGCGAGCAGATGGCGCTCAACATCGACTCGTCGTTCTTTACGGTGAAGGCGGCCTCGCGTGCACTCATGCGCTCCGGGGGCAGCATTGTACTGAGTTCCTCGGCAGTCGGACGCATCGGGCTGAACAATCATGAGGCCATTGCGGCAGCGAAGAGCGGCATCATCGGGCTCACGCGGGCGGCAGCAGCGACCTACGCCAAGCGCGGCGTGCGCATCAACTGTGTGGCACCGGGGCTGGTAGATACGCCGCTTTCGGCTAACATCCTGAAGTCGGAGGCCGGCCGCAAGCAGTCCGAAGCTATGCACGCACTGGGCCGTGTGGGCCAACCCAAAGACGTGGCCGATGCCATCTGCTGGCTTGCGGACCCGAGTGCCGACTGGGTCACCGGACAGGTTATTGGCGTGGATGGCGGACTCGGCACCGTGCGCAGCAACTAACCGCTTGCCTCCATTCTTCACCGTGTACCGCTGGCCCTTCGCATCCCCCTTTACAACCATTCCCCAATGCGCCGCCTCCTCTTTTTCTTTCGTGATCAACTGAACCGATCAGCTCCGCTTTTTGAGGACACTGATCCGGACCAGGATGTGTGCGTGCTCACTGAACACACAGCACCGGATACGACCGAGCACGTACAGAAACGCGTTTACGTGGTGGCGGCGCAGCGTTATTTTCGTGATGCCTTGCGCGAGGGCGGCTTTACGGTGCAATACCAGCGCTGTACCGAGACCCCGCCTGAGCCAGGGCCGCTCGCCTGTCTGCAACGCGCCATCGAGGCGCACCAGCCTCAGTCGGTGCACATTACGGCCCCGAGCTCTATTGACCAGAAACGCGGGGCCGAACGCATCTGCGCAGCGGCCAATGTGCCGCTGAATTGGCATGCCGATACGCACTTTTTGTGTGATCACGACACCTTTTCCAACTGGGTTGAGGGTCGCAAATCACCGACGCTGGAGTACTTCTATCGCGAACAGCGCCGCGCGTACAACTGCCTGCTCACCGACGATGGCGACCCGGTGGGCGGCGACTGGAATTACGACAAAGACAACCGCGAGTCGTTCGGGGCCGACGGGCCCGGCCTGCTCCCTGACCCCCCCTCGTATTTCGACGATCCGTACGTGCAGGAGGCGATCGCCGATGTGGAACAGGCGTACCCCGACGCGCCCGGACGCCTCACGGAGCCGTTTCCGTGGCCGGTAACCCCCGAACAGGCGCAGGAAGCACTCGACCGCTTCATTGAGGAGCGCCTGCCCACCTTTGGCACGCACCAAGATGCGATGTGGACCGAGCGCCCGTGGCTCTCACACTCGCAACTCTCGCCTGCGCTCAACCTGAAACTGCTCGACCCCCGCGACGCGGTTGCTGCTGCTGAAGCGGCCTATCACAACGGTCAGGCTCCGCTCAACGCAGTGGAGGGCTTCATCCGGCAGATTCTGGGCTGGCGCGAGTTTATCCGCGGACTCTACTGGCACCGCGCCGACGACTGGTCCGCCATGAACGAACTCGACGCCACCGAGCCGCTGCCCGAGTTCTACTGGACGGGCGACACCCACATGGCGTGCCTGCACGATGCGCTCACGCAGGTCGTCGACCACGCCTACGGGCACCACATCCAGCGCCTCATGATCACAGGGCTGTTCGGGCTGCTCTACGGCATCGATCCACAAGAGCTAAACGACTGGCACGAAGCATTTTACATCGACGCCTGGCCGTGGGTATCGGTCCCTAACATGCTGGGCATGTCGCAGTACGCCGACGGCGGCTACGTAGGCACCAAACCCTACACCGCCTCGGGCAAATACGTCAGTCGCATGAGCAACTACTGCGCCGGCTGCCGCTACGACCCCGGCGAAGCGACCGGCGAAGACGCCTGCCCGTTCACCACGCTCTACTGGGACTTTCTGGATCGCCACGAAGACACGCTCAGCGGCAATCGGCGTATGAACTTCCAGCTTGCCAACCTCCGGCGTAAGGAGGATGCAGAGCGGAGTGCCATTGCCGAGCGCGCGTCCCAGCTTCGTAGCCTCGTGCACAACGAAAATCTGTAACCCATGGGCGCAAGCGCGGCGAACGCGCTCCATTCTGTCGCAGTGGATGCGGATTGACGTTTGCAGACCGATCCCGTAGAGACGCGCTACT
>CAZBTM010000280.1:0-3754 GCA_964494425.1 uncultured Rhodothermales bacterium
TGCAACAGCGGGCCGTTCCAAGAGCATCTCGAAGCCGAATACAACTGGACGGTCGTCAACGCCCGGCAAGCTACAGGTTGCCCCACCACCCTGGTTGGCGACGGGTTCAGTGACGTAAGCAGCGACGGCACCGTTACGCTGGGCACTACCGACGTGGCAATCACTTTCAACGGCACCAACGGCTCCTCGGGCCGCGTCACCGCGATGCGATTCAGTGATGGGCCCCGCAACGTGAGCGGCGTCAGCGAGGCGAACGTGAGTCCTTACCGCGTGATCATCGCGGCTGGAAGCGGCCTCTCATTTTCCAATACCACTCAGGTCCGCTTCGATGCCAACGCATTCGGCGGAATCAACGATGCAAACGACATCGCCGTCTACAGTCGCCCGGTGCCCGGAAGCGGCGACTTTACGCCCGTAAGCAACTTCTTCTATGACGAGGATGCCAACGAAATCGTAGCTGAAACGGGGAGCTTCAGCGAGTTCATCTTCGCCAGCGACGACAGTCCGCTTCCGGTGGAGTTAAGCGCCTTCGACGCCACGCTCGACGACGAGGATGCGGTGCTGACGTGGGAAACCGTCTCCGAAACCAACAACGCCGGGTTTGAGGTGCAGCGCGCAAATGGATCTGCAGACCAATCCGCAGAGACGTCCCATTGGGCCGTCTCTACAGGCACCACGTGGCAAACGATTGCCCGCCTGGAGGGCGCCGGCACCACCGACACCCCGCAGTCCTACCAGTTCACGGATACGAACCTGCCCTATGCCGCGGACAGCCTGCGCTACCGCCTCCGC
Organism: uncultured Rhodothermales bacterium; assembly: GCA_964494425.1. Classification (GTDB taxonomy): domain Bacteria; phylum Bacteroidota; class Rhodothermia; order Rhodothermales; family Salinibacteraceae; genus Longimonas. The sequence goes on from CAZBTM010000280.1 coordinate 793, forward strand.
CAGATCGACACCGACGGCACCGAATCGTTTAGCGAGCCGGTCACGATTGCGCGCCAGGTGACGCAGGCGGAGCTCTTGCCCACGTATCCGAACCCGGCGAGTGGACAGGCCACCGTGCGCTTTGCAGTGCCCGACCGTCAGGACGTGCGCATTGCCCTCTACGACCTGCTGGGGCGGCGCGTGCAGACGATCGTGAATGCCGATGCGGAAGGCTGCACCGAGCAGACCCTCGACGTAGGCGGCCTGGCCAGTGGCACCTACTTCCTGCGGATGCAGACCGACAGCCACACCGAAACCCAGCGCATCACCGTGGTGCGGTAGCCGATCCTGAATCCAGCGTGGTGCTGTATTGCAGATCTATGTTGGGTTCGCTCAAGCAAATGACTCTCATGCAAGGCGACAAAAGATCACGGGGTAGCGGTTCATGGTTAAATGATGAGCTCTCGGAAGCGCGTCTCGGGAGTGCAGGAGATTCCTCTGCCGACGGCTGTCGGCATCGGAATGACACGGTAGAAAAAGGGAAAAGTGCATGCCACCGTTCCAGCACATCATTTAGCGTCTACCCACTACCGATCACGGCTCCGTGCCCGCCCGCTGCTGGTGGGAACGGGTGGGGCCGGCCCCGCACGCATGGCGATTCCGAACGCTATGGCAGAGTGTATCAACAAAACCGGTCCGCATACTGTTAGCACGGCGTTCGGTTGTATGCCTTGTACCCACTCTGCTGCATGACGCCCCTCCCCATCGACGATGTGCTGCCGGAGCTGCGTGCTTCGTTGCGCGACACGCCTCGCGCGGTGCTCGAAGCGCCCACCGGCGCCGGCAAGACCACCCGCGTGCCGCCTGCCCTGCTCCAGGCCGATTGGCTGGGCGAGGAGCGCATCCTTATGCTGGAGCCGCGCCGTTTGGCCGCCCGTGCTGCGGCCCGTCGGATGGCGCAGGAACGCGGGGAATCGGTAGGGCAGACCATTGGCTACCGCGTGCGCATGGATACGCAGGTGAGCCGTCAGACCCGCGTCGAGGTCGTCACCGAAGGCGTGCTCACGCGCATGATTCAGGACGACCCGTTCCTCGACGGCGTGGGCGCGGTCATCTTCGACGAGTTTCACGAGCGCAGCCTGCAGGCCGATCTCGGACTCGCCCTCGCCCTCGACGTGCACGAGTCGCTCCGTCCCGACCTGCGACTGCTCGTGATGTCCGCCACCCTCGACGTAGGACCTGTCGCCCAGCTTCTGGGGGATGCACCGCGCATCGCCAGCGAAGGGCGCACGTATCCGGTCGACATCCACTATGCCGACCGCCGCCCCGATGGCTACATCGAACCCCACGTATCCGGCAAAATCATGGAGGTGCTGCCTGAGACAGAGGGCGACGTGCTCGTCTTCCTGCCGGGTGCGGCCTCCATTAAGCGCGTACAGCGGCAGGTGGAGGCGAAGGTCCCCGCTCGGGTGAACGTCTATCCGCTCTTCGGGAATCTGCCGCATCACAAGCAAGACCGGGCTATTGCACCGAGCGAAGCGGGCGAACGGAAGATTGTGCTCAGCACGCCCATCGCTGAAACGAGCCTCACGATCGACGGGGTGCGCGTGGTGATCGACAGCGGAAAGCGCCGCACGCCGCAGTTCGATCCACAGAGCGGCATGACGCAGCTTAAGACGGTGCCCATCTCGCAGGCGTCGGCAGATCAGCGGGCCGGGCGGGCCGGACGCACCGCGCCGGGCGTATGCCACCGGCTGTGGACGCGCCACACGCACATGAATCGCACTGAGCACACCCCGCCTGAAATTGAGCAGGCCGACCTGGCGCCGCTGGCGCTGGAGCTGGCCGCCTGGGGCACCGCCGATCCGGACGAGCTGCGCTGGCTCTCGCCGCCGCCTACGGGACCGTTTCAGCAGGCGCAGGATCTGCTCACGCAGCTGGGGGCCCTCCACGACGACGGCACGATCACCCCGCATGGACGCGAGATGGCGGGGCTGGGCGTGCATCCGCGGCTGGCGCATCTGCTGGTGCAGGCGCAAGACCTGGGATATGCGGCGGTGGGATGCGATCTGGCGGCGCTGTTGAGCGAGCGCGATATCTTCCGCGGACAGGGCGAAGCCCCCGATGCAGACTTGCGCCTCCGTCTTGACGCCCTACAACGGGCCCGCGATGGCGATTCGCCGACTCCGAATGCGCTCCGGGGCAGCCGCATTGCGCGAGGTACGCTGCGCCGCGTGCAGAAGATGGCCGGGCACTGGCGGCGGAATCTGGGTGTGTCGCGCAATGCCCGTAGCGATGCCAGCGCGTGTGGCCTCCTCACCGCGTTTGCGTATCCCGACCGCATCGCCAAGCGCCGCTCCAATTCCGACGAACGCTTCCTGCTGTCGAACGGACAAGCCGCGGCGCTCGACCGTCCGCAACTGCTCTCAAAAGCCGACTACCTGGCGTGCGCCCACGTGGCCGGACGCGACCGCGAGGCGCAGATCCGACTCGCTGCACCCATCTCGGCAGACGACCTGGCCACCTTCTTCGACGATGTGATCACTGACCACACCATCGTGGCGTGGGATGCCGACAACGAGCGCATCCGAGCGCGCACGCAAGAGCGGCTGGGGGCGCTGCGCCTGAAAGATGGTCCGCTCGCCGATCCCGATCCCAAGGCCACCGCCGCTGCACTGCTGGAAGGCCTCCGCGCCACCGAACTGGAGCTGCTGCCGTGGAGCAAAAACGCCCGCCGGTTGCAGCAGCGACTTGTCTTCCTGCATCAGCACCTCGACGACTGGCCTGATGCCTCCGCCTCCCACCTAATGAGCACCCTCGATGACTGGCTGGCTCCGCATTTATACGGGATGCGCCGGGTAAGCGACTTGCGTGGACTGAACCTGCCAGAACTCCTAAAGCAGCGCCTGTCGTGGGAGCAGCGCGACCAGCTTGACGACCTCGCGCCCACACACCTGAAGGTGCCCAGCGGCCAAAACCGCCC
>CAZBTM010000281.1:0-2107 GCA_964494425.1 uncultured Rhodothermales bacterium
GTCTGGGGGTCGAGCCCACCGCCTGCACGGCCAAGGCAGCCTGCCAGCAGGGCATTCCGGTCGTGTCGGACTTCTTTGGGGCTGAACTGGCCACGGAGCTTGCCGATACCTATCCCAAGGCCGATCTCATTGTGGCCAACAACGTGCTGGCCCACGTGCCGGACATCAACGACTTCTGTGCGGGCCTTCGCATCGCGCTTGCGCCGGGCGGCACCGTTACGCTGGAGGTTCAGCATCTCATGACGCTGATGCAGCACGGGCAGTTCGATACCGTGTACCACGAGCACTTTTCGTATCTGTCGCTCTATGCGGCGCAACAGGTGCTTGCCACGGCTGGGCTGCGTGTGTGGGAGGTGGAGCGCCTGCCCACCCATGGCGGTAGCCTGCGCATCTACGCCTGCCACGCGAACGACCCACGCCCTACGACCGAGGCCGTCCTCGCACTTCTCGAAGAGGAGGCACGCCACGGCCTTCAGGAGCAGGAGACGTACGCCACGTTTCAGGGCCGGGCCGACCGCATCAAAGACAACCTGTTGCACTTTTTGATCGAGGCCAAGCGCAGTGGCAAAACTGTGGCCGCGTACGGAGCCGCCGCGAAAGGCAACACGCTGCTCAACTACGCCGGTATCAAGCCCGACTTGCTCCCGTTCGTGTGCGATGCGGCCCCCTCGAAGCAAGGCAAGTACCTGCCCGGCAGCCACCTCCCGATTCGTCCGCCCGAGGCGTTGCAACAAAATCCGCCCGACTATGTGCTGATTCTGCCGTGGAATATTGCGCCCGAGATTGTGGCGCAGCAGCACGACGTGGCAGTGCAAGGCACACGGTTTATCGTCGCCGTACCCGCACTCACGATCCTTGACACCCATGCAGCGCCTCTCTCTGCGGCGCCTGCCTCACCCCTTCTGTAGCGTCATCCGGTCGTAGCTGTGGATGCCTTGCTCAATTGTTAGCGGCATGAGGGCGCCAGCCACGGAGTTCTGGAGCATGTTGCGCGGCAAAAACCACCGGAAGAGCGTGTTCATAAGGCGGCTTTCGTAGTACTGCAGCGCGCGATCTTCGTAGCGGCGGAGCGTGGGCAAGATCGCTTGCGACAGGTCGTTGTGCGTGCGGCACGTAAATCCGGTCTGTTGGGCGGATGCGAGGAAGGCATCGCGGTCAAAGAAGCGGTCAACAGACATGGAGCGCTCCACCAGGGTGGCGGCGGCCGCCCATTCGGGGCCGTGGGCCTCCGCATCGCCCACGCGAAACCCGTCGATCACGATGAACTGTCCGCCGGGGCGCAGTACACGATGGGCCTCGTGGAGCGCCTGCGCAAGGTCGCTGGAGTGGCACAGGCTCTCGATCACGAAGAGCAGATCGAATGATTCGTCAGCGAACGGCAGGTCGTGGAAGTTCGCCTGCAGGAATGACACGTTGGGCTGGGCCTGCGCTGCGCGTTGGGCAGCGCGCACGTGCCTGGGGGTCAGGTCGATGCCTGTGAACGCGCGCTCCGGATGCTGCGCGGCCAGGTAGCGACTGCTGAATCCGCGCCCCATGGCCAGTTCGAGTACGTCATGGGCATCGGTGTCGCGCATCACCCGCTCTACGATGCACGGCTGCCCATAGTATCCGGCCCGGTCGAACGTGCCACTGGGATTCAGCGCCATGTGAATGGCCCCCTCCTTCGAGTGGACGAAGTGGTACGCCCAGTAGCTATCTTCGTAGTAGTCGGCGGTGTCGTTGGCATCGGTGGATACATGGGCCAGTTCGTCGATGCCGAAGTTGTCGTCTACGAAGCGCAGGTAGCGGCGGAGTTTAGCGGTTCGGTTGGGAGCAGAGGCGGCGTGCGTATCAGATGCCATAAGCAATCAGTCGGCAGTTGAGGGGGAGCGGCGGAGCAGGCGCGAGGGGTTGCCCAGAATGCCCAGGTCGGGGATGGAGTGCAGGGCGGCAGCCAGCACAGGCGGCAGGTAGCCAACGGAGGCGCCCCCAGCGCCAGCACATTGTAGACCGCAGTAAGCACAAGGTTGCTTTTCACAACCCGAGTGCACGGGTGGCCGTCTGCACCACCAACGTCTGAGCGGCTATGAGGCGCAATCAGCCTCGGCCACACCGTCAACATGCTCAA
>CAZBTM010000281.1:2117-3748 GCA_964494425.1 uncultured Rhodothermales bacterium
GAGCGGCTATGAGGCGCACATCGGCTTCGGCAACGCTGTCAACGTGTTCAATCGCGCCCTGCACGCTGCGGGCACACCCTGCGCAGTCCATCCCGTGGACCGCAAACAGTCGGCGCTCCATAGCTACGGTGAGGCTGACCAACGGGGCATAGCAATTCCAGAATCTGTCTACCCGCGCCATGTACGGTGTTTGTGGATGCTGTGCATCAGCGCTTCACAATACACCGATGCATCTCCGTTGGCACGTGGCCCTGAGCGCTGTTATATTTGGGCGCGCCATTGTTTTCTGTCTACGAACATCCTACCGCTTGATGCGCATTCGTTATTCTGCTCTGCCCCTCTTGCGCTGTGTAGTCTTGATGGGAGTAGTTTTCTTGGCGATGGGCTGTTCCAGTTCTGGATCTATGGCCACGCACACCGGCGCCACCGATACCGGGATTGCCAGCTACTACGCCGACAAGTTTGAGGGCCGCACCACCGCCAACGGCGAAACGTACCGCGGTAGCCAGTACACCGCCGCCCACCGCACGCTGCCATTCGGGAGCCGTGTGCGCGTCACGCGCCTCGACACCGGCGCGCAGGTCACCGTGCGCATCAACGACCGAGGGCCGTTCGTAGACGGACGTATCATCGACCTCTCGCGCCGCGCGGCCCGCGACATTAATATGGTCCGCGACGGACTTGCAGAGGTGCGCATTGAGCTGCTCAACGGAGACGCCTCTGCATCTAATACCGCAGCGCCACCGGAGCGTGATAGCGACGCCACGTCGTGGTAGCATCGTCCATTCGCATCCCCCTGTACCCAACCCGCCCGTACCCATGCTTCGTGCTGCTCTCCTCTTCGCGTTCAGTCTGCTGTTGGTCCCCGTATCTGCGTGTGCCCAGTCGCCTTCTGACTCCGCCTCCGACACGCTGCGCACGAGCGGCAAAGCCAGCTACTACGCTGCGTATTTGGAGGGGCGCGCCACCGCCAGCGGCCAGCCCTACGACCCCGAGCGACTCACCGCCTCGCACCGCACCCTGCCATTTGGCACCTACGTGGAAGTTACGCGTCGATTTACAGGCGACAGCGTCACGGTTATGATCAACGACCGTGGTCCGCAGAAGCAAGAGCGCATCCTGGACCTCTCGCGCCGCGCTGCCGAAGCCCTCAACATGATCGATGCGGGTGTGGTAGACGTGGAGATTGAGATCGTGGAGGGGCCGGCGGAATAGCCTATGTGAAATGAGATGAATCAGCCCGCTCGCGTGGCTCGGGCCACCTCGCCTTTTTGTGCAGGACGCACCTGTTCAGGGGTCAGGTCAACGACAGCCCGTGTTTCTCCCGTCAGGTACGTAAACTCTGCGGTGTATCCTTCGGGCCCCGTGTAGTCATCTCCGGGTGCATGCACCATCACAATGGTTCCAAGATCGCCCGCATGAAGGCCGTGCTCGGGCAGATCTTCAGCATTCATTTGAAGAAGCGCGATCGTGACCCGAGCCAATTCGACCTGGGCCAACTGGCGGACGCCTCGGAGAACTACAGCGGTTCGGAGATCGAGGAGGCGGTGATGGCCGCCTTGCACGAGGCTTACGCCGACAAGAGCGTTCTGGACACCGACCGGATCGTCGCGGCGTTAAAGAATTCTCCG
>CAZBTM010000282.1:0-720 GCA_964494425.1 uncultured Rhodothermales bacterium
AAATTGTTGTCTGCCTCAATTGATAACACGCGCTTGCTGCTCGTGGCGTGGGCGTTGCATCTGCGGGGGCGGTGCGGTACGTTGAGGGTGCTCTCCTTAATGAACCAACGCGGATATGATGATGCGAACGGGTACTCTTTTGTGGCTGGTAGGATGCGTGGCGGTGCTGCTGACGGTGAATGTGCAGGCGCAGCAGCGGTCGCTACCGGTCGATACGACGATCACGCAGAGCGATGCGGTGACCGTAGGCGGCACTGAGATTCCGTACGACGTAACGACGGGCACGCAGCCGGTGTATCACGAGGACGGCCACGCGATGGCGTCGCTGCACTACACGTACTACGAACGCAGCGACGTAGACGACCGCACGGAGCGTCCGCTCATGATCTCGTTCAACGGCGGACCCGGCTCGGGCTCTTTGTGGATGCACCTCGGCTATACGAGTCCGAAACTGCTGGAAATTAGCGACGAGGGCTACCCGGTGCAGCCGTACGGCGTGCGCGACAACCCGCACTCGATCATCGACGAGGCAGACATCCTGTACGTGAATCCGGTAAACACCGGCTTCTCACGCATTGTGGACGACGAGGTGGACCGCGAGCAGTTCTTTGGCGTGCAGGCCGATGTGACCTATCTGGCCGACTGGATCGACGTGTTTGTGTCGCGCCACGGGCGGTGGACCTCGCCGAAATATCTGATCGGCGAGAGCTACGGCACCAC
>CAZBTM010000282.1:731-3730 GCA_964494425.1 uncultured Rhodothermales bacterium
GGGCCTGGATGCGCCGGGGCCGTCGCCGCGCTCCGAGGCGCTGAAGCTGCCCTATTACACGGCGGCGGCGTGGTATCATGAGCAGTTGGATGCGGAGCTGCAGCAGCGCGAACTCACGGATCTGCTGGACGAGGTCGAAAACTACACGCTCGATGTGTTCGTCCCGGCGCTTTCGCGGGGCGGCACGCTGGATGACGAGCGGCGTCAGCAGGTGGCCGAGCAGGTAGCGCGCTACGCCGGCGTGTCTACGCAGACGATCTTGGACCACAACCTGGCGATGCCCGCGTCCTACTTCTGGAAGGAACTCCTCCGCGACGAGGGCCACACGATTGGCCGCCTCGACTCGCGCTACAAAGGCGTTGACCGCCAGAATGCGGGCGACCGGTACGACTATCCGCCGGAGCTTATTGCCTGGAACCATGCGTTTACGCCCGCAATCAATGAGTACCTGCGCGAGGAGCTGGGAATGGAGACCGACCTGCAGTACAACGTGTTCGGTCCGGTGCGTCCGTGGGAAGGACAGGGCGACGTGAACGTGGCCGAAGACCTGCGGCAGGCGATGGCGCAGAATCCGTTCCTGCATGTGATGGTGCAGTCGGGCTACTTCGATGGCGCTACGGACTACTTCTCGGCCAAGTACGTCATGTGGAATATGGACCCGAGCGGACGCCTGGGCGACCGGATGCGGTTTGAGGGCTATGAGAGCGGCCACATGATGTACCTGCGCGATGAGGATCTGGAGGCATCGAACGACCACATTCGCACGTTCATTGAGGCGTCGATTCCGGAAGATGGGCAGCCGGCGCGGTATTAGTCTCAGGGTAGAATGCGACCTATGCACGGGACGTACGCTTCGCTCCCAGTCCCGTGCTACTGTCGGATGGGCGGTCCAGGATGTAGCGGTTGGCGCGCCATGGTACGCGTTTAGCGAGGTGTAGCCCGGTACGCATGCAGTTTCGATAGCATTCGCCTCATAGGGTGCCGGGGATGCAAGCGATCCCCGGCTATGGGTTTGATGGGCAGCACGACGTCCCTTAGCCCGGCGATCATTGAGGCCCGCTAAACAGATACGCGCCGTCGTCCCTACGAACAACACAATGTACGCACGAATCCACATCTCTCATGACTCCCATCGAAACGATTCTTGCGGTGGCCGTTGGCATCGGATTGAGTGCGGCGGCGGGGCTGCGCGTGTTCATTCCGCCGTTGGGCGCGAACGTGGCGGCCCTTGCGGGCGAGCTGCCGCTGGCCGAAGAGTTTGCCTGGCTCGGTTCGCCGCTGGCTACGGCGGTGCTGGCTGTTGCCGCGCTGGTTGAGATCGGCGCCTACTACATCCCGTGGGTCGACAATCTGCTGGATACGCTGGCGACGCCCATGGCCGTGGCGGCGGGCACCCTCCTCACGGCATCGACCCTGGGCGACGCGTCGCCGTTTATGCAGTGGGCACTGGCCCTGGTGGCCGGGGGCGGATCGGCAGGGGCGGTGCAGGGCGGCACGGTGCTGTTGCGCGGCGCGAGTAGCGCCTCCACAGGTGGACTTGGCAACTCGCTGCTGTCGACCGGCGAGGCGGGCGGCTCACTGCTGTTTACCATTCTGGCGATCATCGCGCCGCTCGTGGCGCTGGCGGCGCTTGTCGCGCTGCTGGTGTATGGCGTACGCCGATTCCGAGCACGGCGCCCTTCCGTCTCATAAACTGGTTTCGGATTTTGGATGTGCGATTTGTTGCCTTTGGTGTGCGGTGGAGTGTAGAGCCTGTCAGGCTCTTAAACGCTACGGCGTCCACGCGTTGCCGATTTGAATGGCGACCCGCACGCCAAACTGCGGACGGTCAGGGTGGGCGAACGCAAACGCATCCAAGCCCAGACCGAGTCCTTCCGTAGGAGTGATGAAAAACTGCGCGCCCAGAAGGAGGCCCGGTGCACGGTGCGTGGAGCCGCTGCGAACGCGTTCCCATCCCAGCGCAGGCCCGGCGAATCCAGCCACGACCGTTTCGGAGGTCGCCCACACGCGTCCCAGGCTCAGTCCGGCATGGGTGGCGTACGGGCGCTCGGTATTCTCAGGGCGCGATTCGGTGCTCCAGTTCCCATTGGCAGCCACCTGCCCGACCCATGCGCTGGTGCGCCGTCCAATAGTGATGCTCGCCCCAGCGCTGACGTTGGCGGCACTACCGGCGCCGTGTCCAAGCCCTGTACTCAGACCAATCCATGCGCGCGGCGGCTCGGTCGTTTGGAGCGGCCCGGGGGCCTGCTGAGCAGTAGCGGGAAGAGCGAGAGCGAGTGCAAATAACGGAATGAGAAGACGTGTAATCATCTGATTGGGATATCTGTAGATTCAAAATTGCTCTTACAGAGACCGATAGATTCCTTGTGGGGAAGTTCTTCCAATAAAACCAAAACAACTGAACCAAAGAGATTTTTCGACTCCGCTCCGCTTCGCCCAAAATGACAGTTCATAGGAGGCAACTCGGCTCAATTAAAACGGGCAGATGCACAGTTGCATCCGCCCGCAGGTGGAGCATGTGATGAGCATCAGCAGGCGCAGCTAAAACTGATAGGTAAACCGCAGGATGCCAAAGAGCGACGTGTCGTTGGTTGAGATGACCGGGTCGGTGAGGGCTTGCACGCCGATGCCGAGTTCGGTGGCAAAGTGATCGCCATGCAGACGAAGCGCATTGGCCGACTGCAGATACGCACCTGTTGATTCGATGAACTGCGTACTGAGATCGCCGTCGGGGGTGCGTACCTGAGCCAACACTCGGTCGGTGTACCCGCCGTGGACTTCGGACTCAGAGATGAAGCGCATCCACGACAGGAGTTGCAGTTCTGCCCCCACCTTCAGGTAGGCGCTTTCGAGATACGAGCCGCCCAGGTCTGACGCGGTGGTGGAGACGTGAAGGCCCACTCCACCCGTGAGTGCCCCGCGTGATCCGGCCACCGTGGCCAGCACTTCGGGCTGCCAGTGGGCATCCCAGCTTTCGTCGAGAACAAGCGGATCGCTCG
>CAZBTM010000283.1:0-3726 GCA_964494425.1 uncultured Rhodothermales bacterium
CGGGCGGCCGACGATTACTCGTGGGCACTGCGGCTGGCGGCAGGCGTGGCTCTCATCCTGCTGGCGGTGTCGATTGCGTTCTTGTTGCCGAGCTCGCCCGACAGCATTACGGTTGACGTGGGCGCTGGGGAAACCGAAACCATTACGCTGGCCGATGGGTCGTCGGTGCGCCTGAGTGGTGTGACGCGCTTTACGTATCCGGAGGAGGTGCCTGAGGAGACTGCTCCGTACGTTGTCTCCATCCAAACGGGCAAGGCTTTCTTTGATGTAACGCCGCGTGCCGAGCGCACGTTCGTCGTTGAAACACCCACGGCAACCGCGGAGGTGCTGGGCACCCAGTTCGGCGTAGACACTGCGCCTAACCATACCGACATTACGCTGGCCCAGGGGGCACTGCGCGTGGGCGCCCCCGATGCGCCCGACACCGCCCGACACGAGCTTGCTCCGGGGCAGATGACGCGTGTGGAACGTGACCAGGCGCCCACGCCTCCACAGGACGTGGACGTGAACGATGCGCTGGCGTGGACCGGGCTCTTTCTGTTCCAGCAAACGCCGCTGGAGCGCATTGCTGCGTCGTTGAGCACGGCCTACGAGGTTGCTATCACGGTAGAGTCGGACCTTGCGCAGGAGCCGGTCACCGGCACCTTCGAGCGCGATCAGCCGGTGGACGATGTGCTCAATGCGCTGGCGGCCACATTGGGGGCCGAGGTGGAACGCTCCGCATCCACTCCTACGACCTACCGACTCGTGGCAACGCCGTAACGCCATGCGGTAGAACAGGGCAGCATGCTGTAGGTACGACGTACTCCGTCATCTGTCGTACCGAGCCGCTCTTTCTATCGTGACACGCTGGATTCTTGTGTGGTGTGTGGTCGGGGTGCTGTGCGGAGCCGGGGCACCGGCCACCGCGCAGTCGATTTCGATGGAAGACGGGCAGCCGCTGCGCGACGCACTGGAGCTGTTGCGCACAACCACATCGCTCGACCTGGTGTACGCCGACCGCTTGGTGCGGGAGCACCGCACCACATGTGCGTACACGGGCCCGGATGCCCAAGCCGCGCTTCGGTGCGCGCTGCAAGGTACAGGACTGAATGCTGAGCGCATCCGCCGAAACCAGTATGTGCTGGTAGCAGCTCAAGATGCTCCAGATGACACCACCACCCAAGCGGTGCGCCGCGTCGCCTTAACAGGGCGCGTGCGTGATGCCGGGAGCGGCGAGCCACTACCGGGGGCGAACGTCATCATGCGCGATCTGCAAGCCGGAACCTCCACCGATCGGAACGGCTACTTTGTGCTGTCCTCGCTGCCGCCGGGGCCGTACCGCGTGCGCATTTCCTATCTGGGGTACGCCACCGCCGATACCACGCTGACCGCGGGCCACAGCACGGCTACTATCGATCTGGCCCCACAGGCGCTGGACGTAGAAGGCGTTGTCGTTGACGACCGCTTAACATCGGTGGCGGCGCAAGAGCCGATGGCCGGGCGTGTGGAGGTGGCACTCGAACAGGTCGATGCGCTCCCCTCGCTGGGCGAGTCGGATCTGCTTACGGCGCTGCAATGGACGCCCGGCGTGCGGCGATCGGGCATTTTGAGCGGCGGCCTTAGCGTACGCGGCGCATCGACCGACCAAAATCTGTACTTGCTTGAAGATGCACCCATCTACCATCCGTGGCATGCGTTCAGCCTCATCTCTACGTTTCAGACAGAAACCCTGAAGCGCACGACCCTCTATCGCAGTTCGTTTCCGGTGGAGCACGGCGGGCGCCTCTCCTCGGTGGTGGATGCGCAGCTCAAAGATGGGAATCGTACCGAGCCAGAAGCCCGCGCGGCGCTGAGTGCGCTGAGCGGACGCTTCTACATCGAGAGTCCGCTGTCGTCGAGTACCTCGTTTATGGTGTCGGGGCGGCAGTCGTACATTGATCGCATCATTGGGCGCGAGCATGCAGTGGAGCAGGGCGGACGCCGCGACACGATGCGTACTGGCTACGTGTTCTACGACACGAGTGCAAAGCTCACTACGCAGTTCAACGACCGCAACCGCCTGTCGGTGAGCTACTATCATGGGCGCGACGATGTGGACCTGCGTCTCCCGTTCGATCTCTCGCTCGACTTTTCATCATGGCTGCGCCCGACCGACCTGTTCTTTGAAGTCCGCCAGAACTGGTCTAACCGGATGGTAAGCGCGCAGTACCAGAGCATTCCCACGCCGTCGGTGGTGGTAAACGCCACGGGCTACTACTCGGGGTACCGGGCCCGCGAGTCCTCGTTTGTGCAGCCCACCACGGCAGCCTCGCTGGCCTCAGACTACAACGTATCAGTCGATGATGTCGAGACGCAGTCGCAATCCACCAACCGCCGTGCGGTAAAGCTGTCGGGCTTTGCGCAGCATACCTGGATGCCCACGCCCCGTCTGGAGGTGCAGAGTGGCGCGCGCCTGAGCTACTTTTCGAGTGGAGAGTACCTGCATGTGCGTCCGCGCATTAGTGCGCAATACATTGTGCATCCGCAGCTTCTGACGCTGCAAGGCGGGGTGAGTGGGCATGTGCAACCGTTGCACCAGCTGCGCGACCGCTTCTCGCTGGCGTACGACCTGGTATCCACCCGGTGGGTGCCCGCCGACCGGACTGTGCGTCCGGCGGAAAGCTGGCAGGCCACAGCAGGCGCGCGTAGCCGTCCGTGGCGGAGCCTGCTGGTGCAGGGCAACGTGTACACGCGGATGAGCCGCCACACGCTCATTCCCGAAGACAACGCGCAGACCAAAGACGGATTGCAGGGGCCGGGTATTGAACTGGGGGCGCTGCTGGGGCAGTACACGCCCGCCCGCGAGCGGGCCCTTGGGGCTGAGATCGAACTGCGGTGGGAACGGCCCCGCTGGCGCATCCAACAGAGCGCCTCGTTAAGCCGCACATTCGTGCGAGCTTCCTCGCAGAATGGCAACCGCTACCGCCCGGCGGATCTGGACATTCCGTGGTCTACGCGCAGCGCCGTTACGTGGCAGCCTGGTGCGCTTGAGGTGACCCTGGCCGGTACGCTACGTAGTGGCTATCCGCTCTCGTCGCCCATAGCGCGCTATCAGATCGGCGATGGGACCGACGCCGAGCCAACCACATTTTTGTATCGCCCGTACGTGAACAACAATCGGCTGCCCATGTACGGGCGGCTGGATGCATCGGTGGGCTACCGGTTTCAGGCGCTTGGGGCCGCATGGCAGGCGCGCATTCACGTGCACAATGCGCTCAACTACCGCAATGTGGTGGACCGCACGTACGAAGCTACCGAGCGCGGCATCACGTCGAGCGATCAGCGTGGGCTGCCCCTCCTTCCTCTCTTTGAACTGCAACTGTCGCTTTGAGCATGACCGCTTCTTCCTTCTGGACGGACGTTAGCGTGCTGGGCGGGGTCCTTATCCTCGTGCTGAGCGTTAGCGGCTGCGACCTGGCCGATTTCGAGGCGACCGAGTCGGTGGTTGTGGAGGCGTTTGTGGAGGCCGATCGCCCGCTGCCTCCCGTATTTGTGCGCGCCGTGCAAGGCTTGGGCGACACCACCGCCAGCGGCATCGCAACCGCACAGGTACGTCTCACGGTGGACGACCCATCGCAGGGCGGGCAGTCGGTGGCCTACGCGCCCGTACCGGGAGCGCCCGGACGCTATGAGCCCGTCGGGCAGGCAGACGCGATTGGCGTAGGTACGCGGTTTCGGGTTGCGGTAGAGCACGCAGGCGGAACG
>CAZBTM010000284.1:0-3713 GCA_964494425.1 uncultured Rhodothermales bacterium
TGATGTTGCCCCTCTCCCTGTAGATGGGCATGTGCTGTTCGTGGGCTCGGCGAACGGGCGCCAGGGCACACCGAATTTTCTACATCACCTGGACCCTTCGTCTGGCGAAGTGACGAAGAGCTTCTATCCCTTACCCGATGCGTTTGGAAGCCATGCGGGTATCTTGTACACGATCTCTCCTATCGTGACCGCTGATGTCTACCAAGACCGAATTGCTGTAGGCTTCCTCCTATCTGACAGCATAACACTTTTTGAAGCCGACGGAACCCCTCTCGGTGAAATCGAGCCGACGCTCTCAAGCTTTGAGGAAGTCGAACAGACCGAGGAGAGGCCCGAGCGCGGTGAGTTTCAGCAGGAGTTGGTACGCCGTTCGCTCTTCAACACGCTCTTCTGGCTCAACGACGAAACGCTATTGGTTCAGTTTACTAATTCGTACTTCGATGACCAAGACGAGCGTCAGTTGAACAATGTACTGGCTGCGGTGACAACAGAGGGCGAGGTGCTTTTCGAAATAGAAGACACGCCGCGCTTGCTGGCTGTTGACCAAGAGACGGGTGACCTCTTTTTTGCGCATCCCGACCATGATTTTGAATCCCACTGGCGGGTAGGACGGATTAGAGAAGAGGTGCTGCCGTAGCACGTACCATGCTACAAGGCTAAGAATCGTCCGAGGCGGCACGATCGAGCACCTGAGAGGAGGCATCGGCATAGCACTGCAGGGCGACCTCGCGGCCGTCGCGCTCGCCAATGACATCGACGAGGGCCGCGTACTGCTGGGCCATGAAGCGGAGCAGGGCCTGCTGGATGTCGAGCGCGGCTTTGGGGTGGCGCTGTGACAGGCTACTCAGGTCGGGCCGAAAAAACCCAGCTACGTTTACAGCGGTGACGGCTTCGGCGGTTTCCATGCGGCGGAAGTCGCCCATGAGCGAGAGCGCGCCGAAGAGCGTGTGCGGCCCGGCCATGCGCATCTCGAACCGTTCGTCTTTCCAGTCGGCACACAGCCGCACCTGGCCCTTCTCGACGATGTAGAGGCCCAGGCCGGGGTCGTGCTCGTAGTAGATCACCTCGCCGGGACGGTAGGTGCGCGGGTGCATGGCCGCGGCCATTACACGCAGCGTGTGTGCGGCGCAGGTTTCGAAGACCGGCACCTCCGCCAGCACATCTTGAATGCGCTCGACCTCCGTGTCGGGCCTCGACGCAGAGAGCTGGCGATAGAGCCGCTTGGAAACGCGTTGCACCGTGCGGATGATGGGCATGACGGAAAGAAATCGGCAGAGGAGAGCGGACGAAGATGATGCATGAAACGCTGTGCAAGGGCGT
This sequence comes from uncultured Rhodothermales bacterium, assembly GCA_964494425.1. Classification (GTDB taxonomy): domain Bacteria; phylum Bacteroidota; class Rhodothermia; order Rhodothermales; family Salinibacteraceae; genus Longimonas. The sequence continues at coordinate 1,321 of CAZBTM010000284.1, forward strand.
CCCCCTGAACAGCTATAGCGACGGCTAAAACGCGTGGCCGATGCCAAAATGGAGGCGCGGGTCGCGGAATCCGTTGCGAAACACGTCGTCATTCAGCGGCGAAGGGTCGTGCATACGGTAGGCCAGATCCAACCGCACGATAAAGAACTCCCACGCGATGCGCAACCCAAGCCCCGCGCCCACGCCCAGCTCCTGAGGGGCAGTGGCCAGACGGAAGCGTCCGCTGGCCCGTGCGGGCTGGTCGTCGGTGGCCGCGGTGGCCAGGCCCGGGTTGCGTGGGCCGAACCACACGTTGCCGGTATCTACAAAGCCTGTGAGGAGCCAGTTGGCGGCCAGCAGCTGGCGAATGACGCGGGTGCGTAGTTCAACGTTGGCCTCCAGCTTAATGTCGCCGCCCAGAATGTTGGCGACATCGCCGTTGGCGGTGGTCTGCATCTCGGCCCCGGGGGCCAGGAGGGTGGTGCTTCCGGGGCCCAGCTCGCGCAGGCCCCACCCCCGCACGCTGGTCCCGCCGCCGCTGAAGTAGCGCCGGTCGAAGGGCACGACATCGGGGATGCCAAACGGGTGCGCCATGCCGCCGAACGCGCGCAGGGCCAGCGTAGACCGCCCGTTACCCAGCGGGATATATCGGCGCAGGTCGACCTGCCCACGCAGGTACGGACGATACAGTAGCGTCTGGCCGCCAAAGCCAGGCACGGTGCTGGTCAGCGATCCGGGCGAGAACGCAAACCAGTCGAGCGCCAGCGGGAGCACATTGCCGATCTCGAACGAACCTTCGTAGACATGCCCCTGGCGGCGCCGCAGCGGGTTCGCTGTAGATGACCGTAGTGTGTAGCGCAGCGCACTGTTGAACTGGGGCTCGGTGTAGTCTTCAACAATCTGGCGGCGCTGTACCGGATCGGTAATGCCCGTGCCATCGCCGGGCCCAAGGACGCGGTCTAAGAAGCGCTCGCTGAACTGGTCGAGCGTATCGGGGTTGCTGATGGTAAGGTCGACCACGTCGATGAACGAACTGAGCGATTCGGTGTGGTCGAGCTCTAGCCGGAGCTGGGCGCCCAGCCGGGCCCGAATGCGCAGGCGCAGGTCGTCGCGGCGTGCGGTAAGTCCGCTGAGTGAAAGGCGCGTGCGGGCATCCACCAGATCGAACCAGGTTTCGAGGCGGCCAAACGGATACACGAGGTAGGGTAGCGTAAGCGAGGGCTCAGCTTCGAGTTGGACGGATGTGAGCGAGTCGAGGTTGGTAGCTACCGAGGCGGCGGTGCGCAGTTGGAACCGCTCGCCCCCGCCCAGTACATTGGCGTTCTCGTAAGTAAGCCCCACGCCCAGACCGAGTTCGCTCTCAACATCGCTCACCACTTCGCGCTGCAGCGCAAACGTTTCGGCGCGCAGTTGATGCCGCTCGCGGGTGCGCGCCTCAATTCGGATGGGCACGAATGCTTCGCCATCGGGAGCCAAGCGCAGCGAGTCGCTAAGCTGGGGCGTCAGGTTGGTGAACGTGAACGCGCCGGTGCCTTCCAGCCGCCGCTTGGTGGCCAGCAGGCGCTCCTGGCTGTAGTAGGCGCCCGGGGTAAACTGCAGCGCCCGCTCGAGCAGGCTGGCACTAAGACGCTCCTCGTTGCGAATCGTCGCTGACACGGTGGGGGCGTAGCCAGCGCTGCTATCAACAGGCACGTCTACCGTAGGCTGCCGTATGCCGCTGTCAGAAAGGGGCCCTTCGACGTTAAACCGCACATCGCCGAAGCGGTAGCGGCGTCCGGGGCGCACACGCATGCGCACGTCGAACGAGTCGGGCTGCGGGGTGAAGACCAGGGCGCGAATCGAGTCGCGCGAAACGGCCGCGTACCCGCCGTTGCGTAGCGCACGCAGCACGCGCTGGCGCTCTTCGAGCAGCAGCGGCGTCTCCTCGAGAAACACCCGCCACGCTCGCGCCAGCGTCGCGCGTTCCTGGAGCAGGTCCATGAACCCGTCCTGGTCGGGCGGGGTCGCCAGCGCGCTGAGCGCGGCCCAGATGGCGATGGCGTCGGGGTCGTCCTCGCGCTCGACCACCGCGGTGCCGGTGCGCCGCGTCTCGCTGAGCCAGAGCTTCAGTTGCAGCTCGGCGCAGCGGCGCAGGGGCGGCGCGGACATCTCCTCCACCGCATAGCCCGCGTCGGCCAGCCTGTCGGCCGCTTCGCGCAGCGCCGCCGCCACCGGCGCGGCGACGGGCATGCCCTCGGGCGCGGGACAGAACGCGACACGCCTTGGCACAGGCGGCCCCTCCAGCGGCGCGGGCACATACCACGGGTCGCGCGGATCGGGCCCCGCCATCGCCTGCAGCGCCAGGCGCAGGTCGCCCATGCTGCGCGCCAGCGGGCCCGAGACGGCCGTGATCTGCCCGCCGATATGCCGCTCCG
>CAZBTM010000285.1:0-3695 GCA_964494425.1 uncultured Rhodothermales bacterium
TATCCCGGGCGTCGTGCATGCCTTCTTTGGTTCCACGCCGGGGATGCGAGCGATCCCCGGCTATGGGTATTTCCAGGTCAAGGGGTCTCCTTAGCTCGGGATCAGTATTCCGACAGCTGTCGGAAGGATATCCCGGGCGACTTCTGGAGCACCTACCGCTTGCGGGCCAGCGTGAGGCCGTCGGCCACGGGGAGCAGGCTCAGGTCGATGCGCTCGTCGGTGTGGAGCTGCTCGTTGAGGTCGTGGATGGCCTGCACCGAGGCGTCGTCGATGTCGGGATCGGCCACGCGGCCATCGCGGAGCATGTTGTCGAGCACAATGAGTCCGCCCGAGCGCACCAGCGCCAGGCTGTGCGCGTAGTAGTCGGGATAGCTGATCTTATCGGCATCGATGAACACAAAGTCGAACGCACCCTCAGCGCCGTCCTCGCGCAGGGCCTGCAGCGTCTCAAGGGCCGGTGCAATGCGCAGATCGATGCGATCCGCAACGCCCGCCTCGTTCCAGTAGTGCTCGGCAATCTCGGTGTAGTCACGGCTGATGTCGCACGCCACGAGCGAACCGTCATCGGGGAGCGCGTAGGCCACGGAGAGTGCGCTGTATCCGGTAAACACACCGATTTCGAGGGCCCGCTTTGCATCTATAAGCCGCACGAGTAGCTGCATAAACTGCCCCTGTTCAGGCGCAATCTGCATGTTATGCTTCGGGTGCTGCATGGTCTCCGCCCGCAGACGGCGCTGCACCTGTGTCTCCCGCAGCGACACATTGAGCAGATAGTCGTGCACGTGGTCTGAGAGTCCAATCGATTGGTTTGACATAGGCTGTGGGGATGCATCCGAAAAGCAAATGGGCTCCTTGTTACGGCGTAGGGGGATGCATAGGTTGCCGGCTTCGCCCTGCGAATCAAACTGCGAATCAAAACCGCGCCCCGAAGGGTACGAGCGCGCGTCCGCCTCCTCCAACGCCAACCGACTATACTGCCTTATGGCCGATGCCCCGCGCCTGCTCTGGATCGACGACGAAGTCGACCTGCTCCGCCCGCATGTCATGTTTCTGGAAGAGAAAGGCTACCACGTCTCCACCGTGTCGAACGGGGCCGATGCCATTGACCTGGTGCGCGAGGAGCCGTTTTCGCTTGTGTTCTTGGATGAGCAGATGCCGGGCATGGACGGCCTGGAGACACTCGTGGAGCTGAAAGAAACGCGCCCGGAGGTACCTGTGGTGATGGTTACCAAGAGCGAAGAGGAGGACCTGATGGAGAAAGCCCTGGGGCGGCAGATCAGCGATTACCTAACGAAGCCGGTGAACCCAAGTCAGATTCTCTTGACGTGCAAGCGCGTGCTGGAGCGGACGCGCCTGCAGCAGGAGTCGCAATCGGAGCAGTACCTGCAGTCGTTTGGCAAGATCGATCGCACCATCGGCGAAACCGACACCGCGGAGGCGTGGCGCACGCTGTACCAGCGCCTGGTAAACTACGACCTGTCGCTCACCGGCGATGAGGGCGCGCGCGACATCTTCGACGATCAGTTCAAGAAGGCCAATCGGCGCTTTGGCGAGTTCATTGAAGCCACGTATCCCGACTGGATTGCGGATCTGGACCGCCCCCGACGGCACAGCGACCGTCCGCTGCTCTCCCACGAAATTGTGTCTGAGCATGTCTTTCCGAAGCTGGACGAGCAGCCCGTCGTATTTTTCGTAATCGACTGCATGCGGTACGATCAGTGGCTGCAGTTTGAGGCGCTGCTGCGTCCGCATTTTCAGATCGAAACCGACTTCCACTACAGCATCTTGCCCACGGCCACGCCGTACTCGCGCAATGCGATCTTTAGCGGGCTTCTTCCACTGGATCTGGACGAACGCTTCCCAAACTTACAGCGCAAGGCGGAGGAAGAGGAACACAGCCGCAACCAGTATGAGGAGGCACTCCTCCACGACTTTATGGAGCGGCGCGGCCTCGACGATCGCAGCATGCGTTACGACAAACTGATTGCCACCGAGGACGGGCGCAACTTTGCCGATCAAGCAGCAAATCTGACGCAGCACGACCTGAGCGCGGTGGTCGTCAACTTTGTAGACATCCTGGCACACAGCCGCTCCGACTCGGATGTGCTCAAGGAACTGGCACCTGATGTGGCGGCCTACCGCTCGCTCACGCGCACCTGGTTTGAGCATTCGTGGCTGCTGGATGCGTTGAAAACGCTCTCAGAGCGCGATTGCACCGTCGTGCTCACGAGCGATCACGGCGCGGTGCTCAGCCTGCGCTCCTCGAAGGTGATTGGCGACCGTGAAACCTCGACCGCCCTCCGCTACAAGCACGGACGCAACCTACAGTGTGAGGAAGAGGAGGCCATCTACGTGCGCGATCCCGAAACGTACGGCCTGCCTGCACCCGCTATGAACACGAATTACATTCTGGCTAAAGAGGATTTCTACTTCGTGTATCCGACCAACTTCCACCACTACGAGAAGCTCTACCGCGACACGTTTCAGCATGGCGGTGCCTCGCTGGAGGAGATGATTCTGCCCGTGGCTACGCTGACCCCAAAAGGGTCGTGAGGTAGGCTGAACCCCTTGCGTCTCCGCCATGCATCATGACCGACGCAGGAGCGTCTTCGCGCACGCCCGATGGGGGACCGTCGGGCACAGGACGAGGTTGTTTTGCAATGCGATAGAGCAGCCGCAGCCCACGCTGTCAATCGCTCCCCTGGAGGGGGGAGCTGTCGCGAAGCGACTGAGGGGTGGATGGAAGTGAGCGCATGCAGTCTCCGGCTATCAGCATCTTCCAATCAGATAGCGGAACTCAGGTGGCTACGCCGCCACCCACTCTTCTTCGTGCTCGCGGTACCAGTCGTACGTTTTCTGGATGCCGTCGTGCAGACTCGTCTTTGCTGCCCAGCCCAACTCGTCCATGCGCGTAGTGTCGACCAGTTTGCGGGGCGTGCCATCGGGCTTTGAAGGGTCGTGCTCAATGGGTCCGTCGTGGCCCACCACATCCTGAATGGTCGCGGCCAGTTCGTTGATCGACAGGTCTTTGCCCACGCCAACGTTGAGCATGCCTTCGTAGGCGGCCTCGCGCAGATCGTCTTCCCGCGTTTCAAGCACAAAGCGCACCGCGTCGGCCAGGTCGTGGCTGTAGAGGAACTCCCGCTTGGGCGTGCCGCTGCCCCAGAGCGTAACGGGGGCATCGCTGCCGTCGGGAGCAGCGCCCTTGGCTTCGTGGAACTTGCGCAGTAGGGCCGGGAGCACATGGCTGGTTTCGAGGTCGAAGTTGTCGTTCGGGCCGTACAGATTCGTCGGCATCAGCGTAACCATGTCGCTGCCGTGCTGCCGGTGAAACGCCTGACACAGCTTGTGTCCGGCAATTTTGGCGACGGCGTACCACTGATTCGTCAGCTCCAGTGGCCCAGTCAGCAGACTGTCTTCGGGCATTGGCTGGGGCGCATGTTTGGGGTAGATGCACGAACTGCCTAAGAAGATGAATTTTTTAGTATCGTTTTTGTGCGCTGCGTCGATCAGGTTATTCTGGATCTGCAGGTTTTCCATGAGGAAGTTGTACGGGTATTCGCTATTGGCGAGAATCCCGCCTACGCGTGCTGCGGCGTCGATGACGATGTCTGGTTGTTCTTTTGCGAAGAATTCGTTGACGGCGGCTTGGTTGCGTAGGTCGAGTTCTTTTGAGGAACGACCGATGAGTTTGG
>CAZBTM010000286.1:0-3694 GCA_964494425.1 uncultured Rhodothermales bacterium
AGCTCAGCGCCCTGCTCGGCAGCCAGCGTCATGACCCCGATTACGCTCTTGCCGTTGATCTCGTAGGCCCCGCGCTGAATGAGGATCTCGGCCTCGAAGTTCGACGCCGTACGCACGATAATTGACGCCGGACGCGTATGCACACCGGCTTGGTTGGTTACCGTAACGGTTCGTTCGGTCATGGGATGCAGAGCGCAGACGAAGCAGACGTTAGTACGAACGGCATTGCAGCTGGTCAAGGAGTTCAACGAGCGCCGTGCGGGCCGCCCCCTGGGGCAGCACATCAAGGTGCTCGTGGGCGGTGTCGGTGTGCTCGGCTACCGCGTCGCGGGCCGCATCGAACACGCCCAGATCGCGCATGGTGGTCTGCACAGCCTCAATCTGGTCGGGCGGGCAGCCGCCATTCTCGAAGAGCGTGCGGCGCAGCCACTGCTCGGTGTTGCCGGTGGCTCGTTCGAGCGCGGTCAGCGTCACGAACGTTTTCTTGCCGACCTGCAGGTCGCCGCCAATGGCTTTGCCCCAGTCGTCGTGATCGGCAATCACATCGAGCAGATCGTCCTGAATCTGGAAGGCCCGCCCAACGGCCATTCCGGCTTCGTGAAGCTGCGTCTGCTCGTTGGCCGGGGCCTCGCCCACAATGCCTCCCCATGCCATACACGCAGCGATTAGCGCGCCCGTCTTGCCGTCGATCATGCGCATGTAATCGCTGACTGACACCGCGTCGCGTGTCTCAAAGTCGGTGTCGAGGGCCTGCCCCTCACAGAGCGCATCCATCGTGGGGTGATACACGTCGAGGAGTGCCTCGGTGGATGCGTCGGACTGACGGAGGAGCCGCGTGGTACAGCCCATGAGCCAGTCGCCCACCAGGATGGCGGTGGACTCATCCCACTTCACATGCACGGTAGGACGGCCCCGCCGCGCATCGGCCTGATCCATGATGTCGTCGTGCACCAGCGTGAAGTTGTGAAAGACCTCGGCCGCCAGCGCGACCGGCTGCGATGTGCTTGGCGGGATGCCGTAGGCCTGCGCCACAAGCTGCACGAGCACCGGACGCACGCGCTTTCCGCCTCCATGCAGCACGTACCGGATGGGCGCGTAGAGCACTTCGGGGGTGCGGTCGGGACCAACCAGTCCCGCCAGCGCATCGCTACACTGCGTGCGCAGCGTTTCTACAGATACAAAATCAGCCATACAGGGCAGGGCTTACGCCAGCGTGGTGAGCGTGTCGGCGATGCGCTCGTGCACGTCGTCGGGCGAGCCGGTGCCGTCAACGGGGACGAGCAGGTCGCGCTCCTTGTAGTAAGATTTCAGCGGCTCCGTCTGCTCGCGGTACACGCTCAGGCGGTTGCGCACCGTCTCTGGCTTATCGTCGGGCCGCTGCATGATGAGCTCTTCGTCAACATCGGCGGGCGGGGGATTCACGTCCAGGTGGTAGTTCTCGCCGGTTTTGGCGTGGACACGGCGCTTCGACAGGCGATCTACGATCTCTTCGTCGTCCACCTCCAGGCTAAGCACGGCCTGGAGCGAGGCGTCGTGCTCACCAAGAAATGTGGTGAGCCAGGTGGCCTGCTGCAGCGTGCGCGGGTAGCCGTCTAAGATGAAGTCGTCGTAGCCTGCATCGGCAATGGCCCCCTCGGCCAGCTTGCGGACTACGTCGTCGGGGACGAGCTCGCCCTGTTCGACATATGATTGGGCTTCGCGCCCCACCGGGGTGTCGTTCTTCATGGCAGCGCGAATGATGTTGCCCGTTGCAATCTGCGTGAGGGTGTAGCGGTCAACGAGCTTGCGGGCTTGGGTGCCTTTGCCCGCACCGGGCGGGCCGAACAGGAGTAAACGCATGAGGCGAAACAACGGGGTCAGTTGGTATAGGAGGGATGCGAAACGAAGCCGCCCGGACGCACGGTCACGGGCAGGCGTTCAACAACAGGCTATCGGGCGCGATCTATTCGTTGGTGGCGCCTGGGTGGTTCGACTCGAAGGCGCGATCGGCCAGGCGGCGCGAGAGTTCGATAAGCACGACCTGAATCACGATCTGCAGCGCACTGCCTACGGTGCGACGCAAGAGGCTGGGTGCCTCGGGCTGCGGGGCGGCCTCTACAAGCACCGGCACGCGATCGCGCAGCACGTCGTCGACGATGGTGTCGGCGTTGGCGCCCGACTCGATGGCGGTGCGCAGGTCGTCTTCAACCGCCGTGGCGTAGCGCGTGGCCCACTGGCTGCGTGTGCGTGGTCGGCTCAGCAGCCGTCCCACGACCCATCCGACGGCCAGCGCGCCCACACCGCTTATCAGCGGATACGAGCGGAGCGTCTGCCGCACCGAGGCTTTGATGTCGTCGGCCTCGCCGCGCAGCGCGTCGACCCGCTCCATGAGCGAGTCTTGCGCTGCGTCGAGTTGCGAGGAGATATCTTCGCGCGAAGGGGAGGAGGAAGTTGGCATAGGGGCGAGAAACGGGACAAAGGGATGCTAAAACGCTTACGAGGCGGCGTTCGACGACGCCGTATCGGGGGCGGTTGCGCCGTTAGACTTCGGCTCCGAAGGCGGTGGGCCCTCGGGGGCTGCGTCGGGTGGTGCGCTGGATGCCTGCGCCTCGGCTTCCGCCCGTGCCTTTTTCCACTGACGGTAGAGCTGCGTCTGCACGAGCGTGGGCTGCACGCGGCGCACAATGGCGGCGGTGGCGCCGAGCCCGGCCGTGACGATGAGGAAGCCCCAGAACGGATGCCCCAGCAGCCAGCCCAGCCCCAGCGCAATGGTGACCAGCGTAAAGAACGCCGCGAGCCCGCCGAATACGGCAATGATAATGCCCACGGCAACCGCGTTAAGGCGCTCGTCGAGCTTGTCTTCCAGATCGATGACCGCCAGATCGATGCGCAGGTCCACCCACTTCCGCAAGTCCGCCACCACGCCCTGAGCGTGAGTAGCGATCCGCTTCATGCGGGGACCGGATTCAGCAGCCGGGGTGTCGGGGGAAGAGGGTGATCGCTCCATAGGAAACGGCGTGATGCAAGTTCACAGGCAACGGTAATATAGCGGTTTCCGGGCGCATCGCAAATGAATACCCCGTTCACTCTTTTGGGCAGCCCGGTACTGGGTCGGCACTTTCTGTACGGCTGCCAATAGTACCCCACACCCGCCCGGAGTTGTTCGGCGGGGATTCGCTTGCTTTGTGGATTTTTCAGCGTGGCCTCTGCCCTATGACCATTGACACATCCCCGACGCCGAACCCCAATAGCGTAAAGCTAACGCCGAGCACGGGGGCACTCCTGAGCGATCATCCGATGCTCGCTATTAAAACAGCTGCAGATGCGCAGGGCCATGCCCTGGGCGAGGCCCTAATCGGGCTCGACGGCGTGATTGACGTATTCATGACGCCGGGGTTTGTGACCCTCACCAAGGCCGACAATGCGTCGTGGGACGGCGTGCTCGACACGGCGCGGTCGCTCATCGTGGAGCATGTGGAGGGGGTGTAGGAGTTGGAGTGTAAGGAAACACCTCTGTTTCGCCATCAATAGAGCCTGGGTCCGGTGGTGTAGAAGTGTGCAGGATGGATTCCGGATCAAGTCCGGGTGCGTGTTTAGCGACTTGTAGCCCGGGACTGGGAGCGGAGCGCTGGGAACGCAGTGACCGAGTGCTCCTGGGGTGCGGACGTCCCGGGCGGTGTCTGGGCTAAGTTAGCGGGGCGGAGCCCCTGAACAG
>CAZBTM010000287.1:0-1219 GCA_964494425.1 uncultured Rhodothermales bacterium
GTATACTGCATCAGTCCACAGCGCTGATGCACCACCTTAGCTCTTCGTTTTTCTCACTCCCGACTGAATCCAATGAACATGGAAACGCTCATTGTAGACGACGAGCGGCTGGCGCGTAACGAGTTGAAACGTCTGCTGGCCCCCTACGACCAAATCACCGTAGTCGGAGAAGCTGCCAATGCCGACGAGGCAGAGGAAGCGATTCAGACGCTCGATCCGGATCTGCTTTTCCTGGACATTCAGATGCCGGGGGATTCTGGATTTGAGCTGTTGGAGCGCCTTGACGCTGCGCCGTTTGTAATCTTCTCAACGGCATACGATGAATACGCGCTGGAAGCGTTTGAGGTGAGCGCACTGGATTATCTCGTAAAGCCCATCGAACCCGAGCGGTTGGCTGAAGCGGTAAATCGTGTTCGCAAGCGCGCGCAAGAGTCAGATCCGCAAGGCGTTGTTTCGGATGACGATGCTGCTTCTGTGCTAACGCGAGAGGACCAGGTGTTCGTCAAAGATGGGCAACGCTATTACTTCGTGCAGCTGAGGCGTGTGCAGTTCTTCGAGTCGACAGGTAACTACGCGCGCATTGTGTTCGACGACGGTCGGCCGCTCGTACACCGCTCACTCACTTACCTTGAAGATCGCCTCGACCCCGAGCAGTTCTTCCGCGTCAGCCGCCAGCATATCATCAATCTGCGCTGGGTAGATTCACTAAAGCCGTGGTCGCATGATAAGATGGTAGCCATCATGGAGAATGGTCGCGAGATTGACATGTCGCGACGCCGATCGAAAGAATTTCAGGATCGCTTAGCGCTTTGACGGCCGCGGATTCTTGGCATGGGCAGGTCAACACGGCCCACACGCTGAATCTATCCCCCCTTCTTTGCACGCGGTGGTGTGTTTTCCATTCGAAGAATATGAACGGCACCTCACCTACTAATTTGTTCTCAGATCTTCCTTCATCTACAGCAGGCCATCTTCTCTTCCGTGCCAGAGCACACCGCCCATCAAGCCATATCTCCGACTGTCATAAATTGGTTTACAGAGCATTCTTTATGGCATACCCTTCCCTCTGCACACGGAACGCACTGCCTGAACACAGACGTTTTCTATTCAGATTAGCTTCTGCGAAACTATGATGCCTCAACGTAAGACGCCTTGGTTTTCTATGTTTTTCCCTAACCCATCAAGTTCTTTACAGCAGAAGCGATGGGAAGCCGTGCTT
>CAZBTM010000287.1:1229-3684 GCA_964494425.1 uncultured Rhodothermales bacterium
GTTCGCATGTCTCGTGCCACTTTCCGCTGCGCAGAATGTGTCGGATGTACAGGGGGAAGCTGCGGCGACAGAAGATGCTGCCACGCAAGACCGGCGCATGCTGTGGGAGATTCGCTCAGATGCAAGCACCGAAGGCTATCTGGTTGGATCTGTTCACCTTATGAAGCCCGATATCTACCCGCTCGGTGCTGCATTCGACGATGCCTTTGCAGAATCCGATGTCGTCGCGTTTGAGGTCAACCTTGACAGCATACAGACTCAGGCCCCTACGCTCTTTCCCCAGCTTGGCATGTACGCGGGCGATAAGACGCTTGAGGACGCCCTCTCCGACGACACGTTTGCGATGCTCCAAGCCACAACGGACAGCCTGGGCATCCCTCTGGCCCGGCTGAAGCGCATGGAGCCATGGGTTGTATCCATGACACTCCCTGCACTCTTGTACCAGCAGGCAGGCTACAGCCCCCAATCGGGAATCGATGTCCACTTTTTTGAGAGAACAAAAGAAGCGGGAAAGCCCGTGCGTGCGCTGGAGACGCTGGAAGAACAACTTCGCATCTTTGACGATCTCTCGCCTGAGATGCAGGAGAACCTGCTCCGCCAGAGTCTCCAGGATGCCGGACGCACCGTGCAGATGATGGACGAAATGGCTGATGCGTGGACGCAAGGCGATATTGAGCGTTTAGAGACCATGTTGAACGAGGCGATGCAACAGGATTTCCCTATGCTCTACCGTCGCCTCTTAGTTGACCGCAACGAAAACTGGATGCCGCAGATCGAGTCGATGATCGAAGATAATGATCGCCCTATGGTCGTGGTAGGGGCGGGCCACATGGCGGGCTCCAATGGGCTGATTGCTATGTTAGAGACTGCAGGATACACGGTTAGGCAGCGTTAGCGCAACGTGCTTCGTTCTGGCCTGGGCTTGTCTTCTGCCACAGGGCCTGTGGTCTTCATGGTGCAAAGCACCGCGCTATGGAGGACGGGATGAATGGAAGACGGGCTGACGTCATCATTGGTCATCATTGGTTGTAGCGCATCGTCGGTTACACCCCACAGATCGAAACTCTTTCCAATACTGTAATCACCGTAGTCAACATGACTTCAATCTCAAAAAAGCAGCTTAGCACAGCCCTCTCATTCATAGGCAGTGCCGTCCTGGCCGCAGGCGCAACGCTAACGGCCTATGACGGGTCACGGTTTGAGGACAGCGGTCCCTATGTGATTATGATCGGAGGGATCCTTGTAATCGCCAGTTTGCTACTCAAACGAAATACGCAGCAATGCCCCGAGCAGGCGGAAGAACAATGAGCAGGGCAAAACTCATGACAAAAGGTGCAGGGTGTGCCATTAGCCGTGCATTCGCAATATGGACGACAACGTGATGCGTGTGTCCCGCGGCCGGCGGACGAGGCCCCTTGCAACTAAACTCTTGCGACCAGACCTTTCCAGTTCTCATGACCCGAAATCGCGCATATTGGATGTGCCAGCTCGGCGGTTGGGGCCTGTGGGCCATATTTGGTCTCGTGCTTTACTACGCGCTGGAAGATGGGCCTCATCCCCTCGACCTTCTTATGGCATTTGGTATAACCGTAGGCTTGGGCGTTGGCCTCACGCACGCATATCGCGCCTACCTCCGTGCCCATGGCTGGGTCGATCTTCCACTCCGCGCGCTCATCCCACGCGTGCTCCTGGCTGCTGTGCTGCTCAGTGCAGGCTGGAACCTGATTCAAATTGGGATGGCCGAGATCGGACTGCTCCCCGCGTCAGCCGGAGACGCGTCGACACTGCAGAAACCGGTCTTGTTGCTCTCTGCACTTACGGGCGGAAGCCTGCTCCTGCTCATCTGGTCTACGATCTATTTCGGGCTGCACTTTTTCTGGAACTATCGTCAGTCGGAGATTGACCGGCTGGAACTGGCGGTTCAGTCGCGCGAGGCCAAGCTACGTGCGCTTCGTCTCCAGCTCAACCCGCACTTCCTCTTCAACAGCCTCAACAGCGTGCGGGCACTCGTCAGCGAAGATCCAGCGCAGGCCCAAACGATGATCACCCGGCTCGCCCGGCTCCTACGAAAAACCCTGCAGAGCAGCAAAGTGCTCACAGTCTCCTTTCGTGACGAACTGCGACTGGCCCGCACCTACCTGGAACTGGAGGCAGTCCGGCTGGAAGAGCGGCTTCAGTTCACGATTGATGCTGATCCTGCGACGCACGAGGTGCCCGTACCGCCGTTGCTTGTGCAAACACTCGTCGAGAATGCCGTCAAACATGGCATCGCGAAGCGCCGTGATGGCGGCTGCGTGCGCGTCACGGCTCGCTGCGAGGCCGACGACACGCTCTGCGTACAGGTGCGCAATTCGGGGCATCTGGAACAAGATACACGCGATGGGGGCGTTGGACTGCAGAACCTGCGCGAGCGGCTGCGGCTGCTCTACGGGGCTACGGCAACGCTCACCTTGAG
>CAZBTM010000288.1:0-1928 GCA_964494425.1 uncultured Rhodothermales bacterium
ATCTCTGTGCCAAACTCATCTACTTCTTTCAGAACGATCTTACGCTTCGAACTGCAGTACACATCGCCCCACTCCCACAGATGGCCTGTCCAGCCCAGGGCGAACGCTAAAATAGAAGTTCCCAGATACGGAACTTCAGGACTGAACGCGTTCCAAATGGTGTAGCACTGTATGCCCCACTCAAAAGAAAGAATGAGTTGAGTCAGCAGGAAAGACAGACCCAGAAGAATAGCACCGGCTGTTGCAGCCAAGAAGAACAGTTCGTATCCCTTACGCCGGTATAGGCGGTAACGGAATCGAGTGGTAGCCCGACAGAATATGACACCTCCCAGAATAGGAAGCAGAAGTGTGGAGAACTGCACTATCCAGTGGCTTTTTCTTTTCGGTCCTCATACTTGTCTTGCTCCATTTTACTAAGCGGCGCATCGAGCTGCTGTAACTGCTCTTGGACACCCGCGTGTTCAAACAAGGCATCAGGATCTACATAGGGCGACCCGTTCCGTCTCCGCTTGACCCCATCGGAACGCTTTTCGTCTTCAGAACCGAGAAGAAAGCCGAACAGTCGTTTCATAATGTGGACACCAGATTAGCTTTTCACTTGACGGCAGACTGTGAGCGTGTGCTCATGTGTGCATTGCATGTATCTGTTGCGCAATAGAGCGGTTCCGTAGCCCGAACCTTAGCAGCTTATGTTATGCCTCTATTGAGTATCTCTCCCATCCTCCAACAACCGCCGCAGATACGTCCCGTACGGACTGTTGCCACAGGTTTCGGCGCGGCTGGCGACCGCATCGGCATCGATCCAGTCGTTGCGGTAGGCGATCTCTTCGAGGCAGGCCACTTTCAGCCCTTGTCGCCGCTCGATGGTTGCAATGTAGTTGGTCGCTTCCCATAGCGCATCGGGCGTGCCCGTGTCCAGCCAGGCCATGCCGCGCCCAAAGCGCTCGACCGTGAGCGTGCCGCGTTTGAGATAGGCGCGGTTCACATCCGTAATCTCCAGCTCGCCGCGATCCGAAGGGGCCAGACTCGCCGCAATGTCGACCACATCGGCGGTGTACAGGTAGAGCCCCGTTACGGCGATGTTAGAAGGCGGCACCTCTGGCTTCTCGATGATGTCGGTAACGGTGCCGTCGGCATCGAAGTCGACCACGCCGTAGCGCTCGGGGTCGCGTACCGGGTAGCCGAATATGGTGCCCCCCTGTACGGTGGAGGCCGCGTGTTGCAAGCGCTGCCGCAGGCCATCGCCATAAAACAGATTGTCGCCCAGAATGAGCATAACCGGCGCCTCCCCAATAAAATCGGCCCCAATGCGAAACGCATCGGCAATGCCGCGGGGCGCGTCTTGCGTGGCATACGAGAGATCCAGCCCCCACGGTGCCCCGTCGCCCAGGAGCGCCTCGAAGCGCGGACGGTCGTGCGGGGTGGTGATGATAAGGATGTCCCGAATGCCTGCCAGCATGAGCACCGATAGCGGATAGTAGATCATCGGCTTGTCGTACACCGGAAGGAGCTGCTTGCTGAGTGCCTCGGTAGCGGGATAAAGACGCGTTCCGCGTCCGCCCGCCAGCACAATACCGCGCATAGACGATCTGTGGATATGTCAGGAAGTAGTGGGAGACAAGGGTGGGTTTTGGGTCTGCAATCGGCCCCGCTCACCCTGTGCTCTGCATGGCAGCGGCGATGCCGTTGATGCTGAGCAGGAGCGCCTCTTGCAACAGGGCTTCCTCATCTGCCGAGCCGTTGCTGGATGCCGTGCGGTGGCGCTTCATGAGTTCGATCTGCACCAGGTTCAACACGTCGGTGTACGGATTGCGTAGGCGAATGGATTTCTGCAAGACCGGACTGTTATCGAAGAGCTTGCGCTGTCCCGTCAGGTCGAGCAGGGCCGCCTCGGCGGCATCGAAGTCCTCGTGCAGATGCTCGGGGAA
>CAZBTM010000288.1:1951-3652 GCA_964494425.1 uncultured Rhodothermales bacterium
CAATGGCAAGCCGCGCGCGGGCCATTTCGCGCTGGGCGCTGTCGAGCGCGCCCCGGAAGAACGGCCACGTGCGGTAGAGGCGCTGCAAGATCTCGCGGGCATTGTCGTGCTGGCGCATCGCCTCGGCCATGCCAATGCCGGTGCCAAACCAGCCCGGCACGTTGAAACGCGTCTGCGTCCACGCAAAGACCCACGGGATGGCGCGCAGGTCGTCGAAGGCCACGTCGTCATCGTCGGAGCGCGAGACGGGACGTGAGGCAATCGGGAGCTGGCTGATGTGCTCAATCGGCGTGGTCTGCGTGTACCACGACCAGAACGCGTCGTCGTCGATCAAGTCGCGGTAGGCGGTCTGGGCGGTTTCGGCAAGGGTGTCGAGGACGGCGGCGACCTCGTCATCGTGGTGCGGCGCTTCGGGACGCGGGAGCGCCGTGGTGGTGAGCATCGCATTCACGATCTGCTCCACATGCCGCCGGGCAATTTCGGGCAGTCCGTATCGGAACGAAATGATCTCGCCCTGCTCGGTAAATCGAATCCGCCCATTGTGCACGCTGGACGGCAAGCCCCGAATGGCCTGGTGCGTGTGTCCGCCGCCGCGCCCCACGCTGCCCCCGCGTCCGTGGAAGAGGCGCTGGTCTACGTTGTAGTCGTTGGCGGTCTGCCCCAGCCGGTCGATGGCCTGATGCAGCGCCCAGTTCGCCATCCAGTAGCCGCCGTCTTTATTGCTGTCGGAGTAGCCGAGCATGACCTCCTGAAAGTTATCGCGCCCTTGCAGGTGTGGCCCGTACGCCTCGTGCGTGTACAGGTCGATCATGCGCTCGTGGGCCTGCGCCAGATCGTCGATCGTCTCAAAGAGCGGCACAAAGTCGAGCGGCGCCTGAAAGCCCGCGTCGGTGTGCGTGCCCCAGCCGGTTTCCTTGGCCAGCAGCATCGGCTCCAGCACATCGCTCACCGAGTGCGTCATACTCACGATGTAGCTGCCCACCGCGTTCGGGTCGATCTGGTGGATGGTGTGGAGCAGATCGAACACCTCCAGCAGGGTGGCGGCATTGTCGGGCAGGTCCTCGAAGCTGCGCAGCAGCGGACGCGGATTGGTGAGTTCTTCGGTCAGAATCGCCAGCTTCTCATCTTCAGAGAGCGCGGCGTAGTCGTTGGTTACGCCTGCGGCCTTCAGCATCGCGCCCACCGCCGATTCGTGAATCTTGCTGTGCTGGCGCACGTCGAGCGCGGCCAGGTGGAAGCCAAAGGTCTGCACCAGCACGCGCACGCGGTGCAGCTGTCCGGTGGTAGCGGCGTCGTCGAAGCCCTGCGCTTCCAGGCTCTCTACGAGCACATCGAGGTCGGCCAGCAAGTCGTCGGGGCGGTAGGCATCAGTGCGTGGGTCGAGGCGGCAGGCGTCGAGCGTGTCGTAGGTGCTGGCCTCGTGGAGCTGCTCCACCTGCGCCATCATGTAGCTCACCTTTTCGCGATAGGGCTCGCGGTCGTAGCGGTCGGCAAGCTGGTCGGGCAGGCGGTCGTTGGCACGGTCGGCTGCCAGCGACTCGCGCAGCACGTCGGGCAGCCCGTACTGGCGGCTCGACAGGCTGAGCTCATCGCGCAGGTCGGTCAGTTCGTCGTGCAGATGCACAAGCGTTTTGCGGCGCTGCCGCTGGAACGTCCACCGCGTCACGTCGGGCGTTACGTTCGGGTTGCCGTCGCGGTCGC
>CAZBTM010000289.1:0-701 GCA_964494425.1 uncultured Rhodothermales bacterium
TACCGCACTAACCCGGGCGCATTACGCAATTCAGCAGCGTGGTGCGAAGATTTAAGCGAAAGCATCAGCCCGTTGAACATGCTGTGCCGAGCAGCATACGTATGAGTTGCATGTGCAATATATGCTAACGTGACAGGCGTGCAACATAGCAGCGCTGTAGGCTGCTCACGCCTCGTATCCGCCACTACCTGCCCACGAATAACACCTGCTGTAATGTCGTTTCCGTTTATCATTACACTTGGCGTCATCACCCTGATTGCGCTCCTGATGATCATAGTCATCCTCCTTCAGAGCGGTCAGGGAGGCGGGCTCGCAGGCATTGCGTCCAGTGGGGCAACCCGGCAAGTGCTGGGCACCCGACAAGCGCCTGACCTGCTTGAGAAGATTACCTGGGTGCTGGGCACGGCGTTTATTGTCCTGTGCATCCTGATCAACTTTATGATTCAGAACGAGGGACCTGAAGAGAGCATCATTCAGCAGCAGGCTCCGCAGCAGCAACAACAGATGCCAGCTGCTCCGGGAGGCGGAACCGATGGCACGTCGCTGCCGGGCGACGGCGGCTCGCAGCAGCAAGATCAAGAGTAGTTCTGAGGTCGCACGAGACGCGCCTCCCACATTGCGCCTGAACGACGAAGCGGCAGCCTCCTTACGCAAGGAGGCTGCCGCTTTGCGTTGACCCGTGTAGCGCGGGGTTCTCAAAA
>CAZBTM010000289.1:711-3630 GCA_964494425.1 uncultured Rhodothermales bacterium
TCATAGGTCTCTTCCCGAACCTTGTCTCCCGTTTTCAGGGAGACCCGGACCTCGCCCACACCCTGAGAAACCGTGAAGAGCGAGGGGCCGCGGGGCCTCTGCCTCTTCAGGAGCACCATCTATCTGGGCGCTTCGTTGCCGAAGCGCTCAAGCGGCCTACCCGCGCCGCGGTTTCGCGGGCCGCGATATCCGCTCCCGAAGGAGCAGTGCGACGCTGCTTGGCCTTGCACCCTGTGGGGTTTGCCTGGCCGCCCGTGTCACCACGCGCGCCGAGGAGCTCTTACCTCCCCTTTTCACCCCTTACCTGTGTCCCGACACGAGCCGGGCCCATCGGCGGGTTAGCTTTCTGTTGCACATGCCGTCGCCTCACGGCCAAGGCCGCGCAGGCGCCTTCCGGTTAGGAAGCACAGTGCCCTCTGGTGTTCGGACTTTCCTCACCGCCACCCGCTTGGGGCAACGGAGCGATGCTCTAAAGCGCACGCAAAGTGCAGTTATTCACTCTGGGATGTATTTGTTGATGCGGGGGCTTTGAAGGGGGGGCTACAGCCCCGCATCCAGGTTCAACTCCTCATTGGTTTCCGCTGCAATTTCCTCGTAGAGCTCTTTGTCCACGATGATGCGTCCGGTGTGCTCGCACGCAATGACGCGTTTGCGCTTGCGGATTTCTACCTGGCGCTGAGGCGGGACGGCAAATCCAGCAGCGGCGCCCCGACGCAGAGGCACCACGGCACGGCCATCGCGCACCCGCTCGCGCAGCTTTGAGTAGGAACGTAGGTAGCGTTCATCCACCTGCTCCTCAGCCTCATCGCGGACGGCCTGCAGGGCACTCTCTTCGGCTTTGGTATCGGCGACGACCTCGTCGAGCTTCTCTTTCTTCTCGTCGAGGACGCCGTTCAGCTCGTCGAGCTGCTCCTGCGTATCTTCAAGAGCCGACTCGTTGGCAGCAACGGTCTTCTCAGACCGCTCGATGGTTTCGCGTGCTTCGGAAATACGCTCTTTCTGCGTTTCAATTTCGGAGGTGAGCGCGTCGTACTCACGGTTGTTGCGCACCTGAAGCTGCTGCTCCTCGTACTTATCGATGAGCCCTTCCGCCTCTTTGATGTCGACTTCAGCCTGGCGTTTATCGACCTTGGCCTGCTTGAGCTCCTCTTCGTAGTTGTCAAGCCGCGTCTGCAAGCCGGCCTGCTCATCCTCTAAGTCCTGAATCTCCTCAGGGAGGTCGCCGCGCAGCTTCTGAATCCGGTCGATACGGTTGTCGATGTGCTGCAACCGCACCAGCGCGCGCAGCTGCTCTTCGATCGTTTTCTTCTGTTCTGCAGTGGCCATAATAGGCAGGGGTCGAGGTAGGTCAGTATACGCATTGTGGGCAAACTATGGGCTGTAGCCAACAACTTACAACCTACGAATCCGGCACAAGATTCGATACAACAGTCAGTGCGGCAGCGGTTTTGTCCAAACCCCATGCGCTGACCTCTTTTCAGGTACAGCCTTGATGTGGGGATGGTCGGGGGCGCCCTCCATGTGTGGGGCCGCCGAATGCGCAATGTTGAAAATGAGGCGCTGGTGCAGTTTCTTGTGTCCTGTTCTCTCCTCCACAAACCCACCTTGCTGCTATGTATCGACGTCCCATTTGGAGCACGTTGCTCGTACTGTGTTTGCTAAGCGGTGCCGCTCGGGTTGCAGCCCAACCTGCCGATGACACCACGCGCTGGACGCCGGAACTCAGCATGCAGTACCACGCCATTCAAGGCACCGCGATGGCGCCCGACGGGCAGCTTGTGGCGTACGTTGTGCGCGAGCCCCTCATGGCGGGCGAGCAGTCGGAATATCGAAGTCAGATCCATATGGCCTCGACAGATGGCTCGATAAACGTACAGTACACGCGTGGAGAGCACTCCAGCTACAGTCCGGCTTTTTCGCCAGATGGCAGGCACCTCGCTTTTATTACGACGCGCTCGGGCACTCCGCAAGTCTGGTCGATGCGTATGCAGGGCGGGGAGGCGTATCAGGTAACGGATGCCGAAACCGGGGTGAACAGCTTTCAGTGGGCACCCAATGGCGACCAAATCGCTTACACGATGACCGACCCCAAAACGGATGCGGAGAAGCAGCGCGAGACGGAGCGGCGCGACGTGCAGGTTGTCGATGAGGAGCATCGCTACAGCCACCTTTACACGACAGAGGTCGCCGAGGCTGCCGACTCAACACGGCAAGTACAGCGCCTCACGGGTGGAGATTTCCATGTCCGCAGTTTTGATTGGGCCCCTGATGGCAGCACGCTGGTCTTTGCGCATCAGCCGACGCCAGATATCAACAGCGGATTTACGGAGGCTGATCTCTCGATCGTGCCCGCCGATAGTGGCGCCGTAACGCCTCTTGTGGAGCAGCCGGGCGTAGACAGCGATCCGCACTTTTCGCCCAATGGACGCCAGATTGCATTCACCGGACAGGGCGGGCAGGCCGAGCCTGTAGGCCTAAATGATGTCTATGTGATCCCGGTCTCGGGCGGCACGCCGCAGAAGCTGGCCGAAACGCCAAATCGAAGCAGCAATCTGGAGGGGTGGCACGGCAACGACGCGGTGCTCATTAGCGAGCCGGTGCGCACCTCCAGCCATCTCTTTGCGGTGCCAACAAGTGGCACAGCGCCTCGCCAGCTCACCGAAGGCGACGGCCTGCATAGCACCATCGCGCGTGCTGCCAATGAAAACCAGATGGCCTACACGTACGAAAACACCGATACGCCCCCCAACCTGTACGTAACGGGTCTCGACACCTACGAGCGCCGCCAGCTGACTACGTTGCACGAGGATGTGCCGATGCCGCCGATGGGACGCACAGAGGTGCTTACCTGGACCGCGCCCGACGGCACAGAGGTTGAGGGGCTCGTTACGTATCCGGTGGGCTACGAAGAGGACATGC
>CAZBTM010000290.1:0-369 GCA_964494425.1 uncultured Rhodothermales bacterium
CACTTCTATGTGCAGGTCAATACGGTCCATGAGCGGACCGCTAATTTTCCCCAGATAACGCTGAATTTGGGCCGGACGGCATACACATTCCCGTTTCGGGTCGTTCAGGTAGCCGCAGGGACACGGATTCATACTGGCTACGAGCATAAACCGCGCCGGATATGTAACCGTAGTGCGGGCCCGGCTAATTGTGATACGTCCTTCTTCAATGGGCTGGCGCATGACCTCCAGCACACGGCGCTGAAACTCGGGAAGTTCGTCTAAGAATAGCACACCGTTGTGCGCAAGAGAGATTTCACCAGGTGTTGGGTTGGCACCACCGCCGCAGAGCCCTGCATCTGAAATGGTATGATGTGGCGAGCGGAAGGG
>CAZBTM010000290.1:379-1825 GCA_964494425.1 uncultured Rhodothermales bacterium
GCGTGCCATGCACTGAGTAGATCTTCGTAGTCTCAAGCGCTTCTGACGTCGACAATGGTGGCAGTATACCAGGCATGCGCCGGGCGAGCATGGTCTTTCCTGATCCGGGGGGCCCAACCATAAGTACGTTATGCCCCCCAGCTGCTGCCACCTCAAGCGCACGCTTTACATTCTCTTGGCCACGAACATCGGCGAAGTCCATGCTTTCGGAATTGCCGCTGGCCGATGCTCCAGAAAGTGCATCGTGGCACAACGTCATTCCGTCTGGCCCTTCTATCAGAAAGCGCATGGCTTCTTCAACCGTTTCAACCGGCACGGACGAGAGCCCGTCGACCACAGCCGCCTCGCGAGCATTTTCTTTCGGTACAATTACATAATCACATCCCTGTGCTCGTGCCTTAATCGACATCGGTAGCACCCCGCGTACCGGACGCACACTTCCATCCAGGGCCAGTTCCCCCATCATCCAGGTGCTGCGGAGGCGCGCTGCATCAACACGGTCGGTGTAGGCCGCCAGCAAGCCTACCGCAAGGGGCAAATCGAAGGCTGCCCCCTCTTTGGGCACATCCGCGGGCGCCAGGTTGATTGTGATGCGTCCACGAGGCACCGGTAGACGACTGTTCTTTAACGCCGAAAGGATGCGATCACGACTCTCACGCACGGCCCCGTGCGGCAGCCCAACGACGGTGTACTTGGGCAACCCTGAATCGATATGCGTTTCCACTTCGATAGGTAGCGCATCAACGCCAATGGTGGTACTACTCCAAACACGGCTAAGCATGGACAGTCAGAGGATGAATGCAATGAGCACGTACCTACACATCCTTTTTTGCTGCACACTGAGCCGGCTACAGCGAATGGGATACAGTAGGCTGGGTACGATGGACCCGAATCGACGCATTTCGTAACGTTCCCTCTGCCATCTTCATGCTGCCATCTTCATGGCTCTCTATGCTATGCCACGCCTACATCACTTGTCTCGAGACGATCTGTTTGAATGAACGTGGCAATGCGATCGTGCTGGCGGCGCGCATCATGATAGCCGATTTCGAGGACGCGGTCGATATATCCACGGGCGAAGAGTAACACGCTGCTCCAGTCGTTACTGCGCACTTCGCGCCCGCCTGTGCTGCCCACCAGATAACGAATTGCAGCAGGCAGTTCGCTGATATACTCGTGCGCAAACGTGCTCAAACTTACAGAGGGGCGAATCTGAAGCAAGTCAATGACACGCTCGCGGGTGCGGGTCGCCCCGGACGTGTGGGTAGACTGCCCATTGTGAGTAGCACGCTGACGCACCAGTCGGTTGATACGTCGCAAGTTTTCAGCGTCTTGCTCCAGCGCATCCGTAAAAACTGCATTCACGAGCACGCCCATTACTTGCGCGAGCGGAGGGTGCCCCTGTACAGAGGGGCGCTCGGCCTCTTCCTGACTTGGTTTGTATCG
>CAZBTM010000290.1:1852-3601 GCA_964494425.1 uncultured Rhodothermales bacterium
ACCATGATGCGGGTGGCCCCCATATGTACGGCCGGAGCCAGCGGCGCCATCAGCCGCACCCCGCCGTCGCCATACCACGCGTCGTTAATGCGCACTGGCGGAAACACCAGCGGTAGTGCTGTGGACGCCATAACATGCTCTACAGAAAGCTCGGCTTCGCGTCCAATACGGTCGGGCCGCTCCCACTCATCGAACGTGCCGCCTTGCACCCAGGTTACGGTCTGCCCCGTAGTGTAGCTGGTCGTTACAACGGCCACGCCCTTCAGCCAGCCTGTACGTACATTCTGGTTGATGCCGCGAAGGGTGTTATCGTGGGCGGCCATCTTTTCGTACAGAAAGGTTCGCAGCGGGCTGGGATCGAGCACACCGCGCTGCCGCGCTGCCGCTGCCGAACGCCCCACTGGATCCCGGTCGGCAAACAGCTGACGCATTACGGCAAGGCCAGAGTTTACGTCGAACACCCGGTCGGCTGTGAGTTGCTCCCAGTTGCTTACCAAGCTACTGGCCGCTTGCCGGAACGTACCCACATGATTGGCCAAGTGTGTCGTATTGATGGCCCCGGCCGAGACACCCGTAAGTAGCGAGAAACGAAAGTCAGGAAACGCCTCGGCCATGTAGTTCAGCACGCCCACCTGATATGCCGCCCGTGCCCCGCCTCCCCCCAACATGAGCGCAATGGTTGGGCGCGTGTCGTCGTCATTGGAAGGCGACTCAGCATCAGTGCTCAGCAGTGTACGCGGCAGAATGCGACGATACCATGAGGTCATAGGCATGCAAAGGCTGTTCAGTGGAACACGACCGGCGCGTATGTCGGATACGGTAAACGATATCCGGCCAGATGCCGAAACTTACCAGAGCCCCCCTGTTAATGTTGTCTGTCGTCGTTGCCTTCAATGTCGTTGCCTTCAATGGCGACTCGAAGACTCTCGAGTACTTCGGGGTGTTCTTCCTCCGTTCCCGTATCCCTCCCGCATTATGCCCACCCCACCCGCACATGTGCTTTTTTTGTTCATCGATGGCATTGGGCTGGGCCCCGACCGCTCCACCAACCCGATGGCTGACCTGGGCTCACATTGGAGCCTGCTGGCCCGTCACTCAGGGTGGACCGCACGTACGCCCTGTGTTGACCGTGACCACCATGTGTTTCGTTCGGTTGATGCTACCCTCGGGGTAGATGGCCTACCGCAGAGCGGCACCGGACAGGCGTCGCTCTTTAGCGGAGTCAACTGTGCCAAGCGAGCCGGGCGGCACTTCGGCCCCTTTCCGCACTCATCGTCGAAGCCGGTACTCGCTACGCACAATCTGTTTCAACGCGTACACGCGGCTACGCAGAACGCAAATGCCTGTGCATTTGCCAACGCCTATCCGCCTGTTTTCTTCGAAAGACGGGCCCGTCGTGACCGGTGGACCGTCACAACGCTGTGTAGTCGGCAGGCAGAGGTGCGTCTTCGCTCTGCGCCCGATGTGCATGCCGGCCATGCGCTTCCTGCTGATTTAGTAGGCACAGCCTGGAACGAGCATCTGAACATCGCTATCCCCCAGCAAACTGCTGACGCGGCGGGGCGCACGCTCTATCGTATTATGCAGCGCCACCAGCTTACTCTGTTCGAGTACTACGAAACCGACAAAGCCGGTCATGGACGCTCTTCTCTTTCTACTTCCACGATCTTGCGTCGGTTGGATGCACTGCTCGGTGGCGTTTTGGACAACTTTTCGGCAACGCGCGACCTGCTGCTCATATGCAGCGAC
>CAZBTM010000291.1:0-3593 GCA_964494425.1 uncultured Rhodothermales bacterium
CGGCGGTGTGCTGTTCGAACTGTAGCCTATAACGCATTCTCACCACTCATGCGGCGCAGTCCCACCAAAGGGGCTGCGTCGTTTCTTGTTGGGGTGGATACGTTTGCCGATTGCACCTTTGCGGGCCGACGCCGATATTCGAAAAGGCAATACTTTTTCCATTAGGTACCACATTCCATTATGACTCGTGTCTTTTGCACCGCTGCGCTGGCTCTACTCTGCATACTTGCGCTTCCAACCACAGCCGACGCCCAGGTGGGCTTCACGGTCGGCCCGCGCGTTAGCCTGGACATTGGCGACGACCTGGACCCAAACAGCAATACGTTTGCCGCAGGTGCCGACGTGCGCATCTCCTCGGTGGCGCTGCCGTTTATTATCAATCCTACGTACGACTTCTACTTCCTGGACAACGAAAACGGGGCCGACATCAACTTCTCGACGCTGAATGTCAATGCGCTTTTTCCGTTTGGCATCTCCAATCAGGTGTTTACGCCGTACACGGGCGTCGGCCTTGGCATTTCCTTCCTTGCGCAGGGACCGGCTGATACGGTCACCGACACGGGCATCAATATCGTGACGGGCGCACAGTTCGATCTGCTTCCGCTAAAGCCGTTTGTGGAACTGGGTTACTCGGTCTACTTCACGGATGGCGACAGCAACCGGAATGTCTTTGGCATTCGGGGTGGTCTGCTGTTTGGGCTGTAACGACCTGCGAAAGCGGTTGGAAGCGGCACGCTGTGTTGTGGGCGTCTGCTCCCGCGCTATGTGGAGTTAAGAGATGCCTCGGCATCCAAAAACGCAATCGTAGCGCCCCAACTGCTGCGGTCGGTAGCCGGGCGATGGTGCAGCACCAGCGGGTCGCGGTCGAGGAGTTTAACCACGCCCCGCCGCAAGCGCCCGGTACCTTTGCCGTGGATGATGCGCACCCGGTAGATCTCCTTGGCGTGGCACGCGCGCAGGTAGTCGGGCACCAGATCGCCGATCACGCCCGGGTCGAACACGTGCAGGTCGAGCACGCCATCAATGGGATACTCAGTGGGTTCGTTGGCCTCTGGCGAATCCATACAACAGGGGCGTAATCAGAGGGATGCGTAGGGAGAACTACTCGGTGGAGGCGGCCTCCTCCGCATTGCCATAGATGCGCACGACGCGTTCGCCGCTTGCATCTACAGACGCCCGGTACATGCCCGATGTGTTAAACGGCATGGCCACCGTACCCTCGGCATCCAGCGAAATGACGCCACCGCTGCCGCCCATGTCGGGCAGCATGTCATGCACAACTGCGTTGGCCGCATCCGTGAGCGACTGTCCGCCGTACTGCATGCGTGCCGCGATGTCGTGCGCCACCACCCCGCGCATGAAGTACTCGCCGTGCCCAGTCGACGACACTGCGCAGGTGGCGTTGTGAGCGTAGGTGCCCGCGCCAATGATGGGCGAATCGCCTACGCGTCCGAACTGCTTGTTGGTCATGCCACCGGTGGAGGTGCCCGCCGCCAGGTTGCCGTCGCGGTCGAGCGCCACGGCACCTACGGTACCGAGCTTCTGGTTCTCGTCTTCAGACAGACGCAGGCTCGACGTAGCGGAATTGCGGGCGCGCCGTGCTGCTTCCAGCCGCCGCTCGGTGTGAAAGTACGAGTTCTCGACGCGCTCCAGGTCGAAGCCATCGGCAAAGGCCTCGGCACCTGCGCCCGCCATCATGACATGCGGCGACTCGGTCATGATGGTGCGCGCCAGACGAATTGGGTTGCGCACGGTGGTGACGCCGGTGAGGGCCCCGGCATTACGGGTGGCGCCGTCCATAATCGAGGCATCCAGCTCCACGCGGTCTTCATTGGTAAAGACCGCGCCGCGGGCCGCGTTGAAGAGCGAGTCGTCCTCCATGCGCACAATGGCCGCCTCTACGGCATCGAGGCTGGAGCCGCCTTCGTCTAAGACCGCGTACCCGGCGTCGAGGGCCGCGCTGAGCGCGGTGCGATAGGCCGCCTCCTGGTCATCGGTCATGTTCTCGGGCGAGATTGTACCCGCACCGCCGTGAATGGCAAGCGCAATGGGCGGCTCCGACGACGAATCCGACGATGAAGATGAGGGCGGCGCGCTGTCGTTGCATCCCATGAGCGGAATGAGCAGAACGCCAAGCATCCACAGTACGCCGACAGAGGAATGAGAAATGTACCGCATGGTAGACAAAAGGGGTCGTTGAGCGTGTGCGAAAGCGAACAGCTGGATGGGGAGGTCGCGGGAAACAACGTAGGCAATGCGCTCGAAAAGCGCCACCCGTGCAATCCGAGCGGTCAATCGCCCCCTGCCGATGCGGCGCTGTACCGACAGGATGGCGCAAAAAATGGCAATTTCACGTCTCTTTACGGTAAACAGGCTCCATTTCCGCATGTTGGACTGTAATTTGCTACATATCATAGTCCACAAAGCAGGTGTGGAGGAACAAGGCAGGGCGTGCCGTATTCGTGACAACTTGCATTTGCGTTTGGTTTAGCTCGTCCCGTATATAGGAGATACGGACAGACGCGCCCCGCTACCCATTGGCGTTTACGTAGCAACGATAGCAAATATATGGCGAAGGACAAAGAAGTCGTAACCAAAACGAAGAAGGACACCAAGTCCTTCAACCGGTATGATGCGCTCCAAGACATGAGCGACGAAGATCTCATGTCGCAGTTCCAGGCCGGTACCGTGGAGGCATTCAATATTCTTGTGGAGCGGTACTCCGACCGGCTCATGCAGTACCTCTATCGCTTTCTGGGCGATATGAAGCGCTGCGAAGACCTGTTGCAGGAGACGTTTCTACGCGTGCACCGCAATCGCCACTCGTATCGGCGCATTGCAAAGTTCTCGACGTGGCTGTACACCATTGCCGGGAACCTGGCGCGCTCCGAGTATCGCAAGCGCAAGCGCCGCCGAATGCAGTCCATCCAGTCGGTGAACCGGGACAACGAAGAGTACGAGATGGAAATCCCGGACGAGTCGTTCTCGCCCGATAAGCACGCGGAGAGCACGATTCAGGACCACTACATTCAGGAGGCGATGAACGAGATCCCGCCCGCCTTCCGCGAAGTGGTCGTACTGCGCGACATCCAGCAGCTGGCCTACGACGAGATTGCAGAGATCACCGGCCTGCCCATGGGCACGGTCAAGAGCCGCATCAACCGCGGACGAACCAAGCTGCAGGCGCTCCTGAAGGACGTCTACCCCTTCGAAGGCGAAAGCTGATGCCCGCACCCCATGCAGGTTCAGGGGGATGCGACAGCGTTGCCTCCCCCGACATATATGCCGCGCCCCATCGAGATAGGCTCTCGGTGGGGCGTTTTTCTTGGTGCGTCTACGTTGCTCCCCATAAACTGGAATTTTGAGCAGAGCCTACAAGCTGCCTCGACGGGGGCGAACGGTCTGTATCTGTTTAGCCCCCTCGTCGCATGGCTCTGCCGTGCGACGCGGGCTGTTCAGGGGCTCTGCCCCGTTGGTTTAGACACCGCCCGGAACGTCCTTCCAACCGCTGTCGGAATACCCGTTCCGGGCTACAGGTCGCTAAACACGTACACACTCCCCCGATCACAACTTCGTTACAATTCAACCTTGCA
>CAZBTM010000292.1:0-3582 GCA_964494425.1 uncultured Rhodothermales bacterium
CTGCGCTTTGTATGGGCAGAGGGCGTGCTCGGCGCGGACGTCTCCGGTGGAGAGAGCTGCAGGAGCAGACGCAAGAAGCCCCACGCCCGTCCATCGCAGCCTTCAACCTGCATATCCCGCCGTTTTCAACGTGCAGGGCCACTCGATTTAGCGCACGAGCGTTACCTTACGCGTTTCCACCTGCGTGTCGGTGCGAATGCGAACGAAGTACGTTCCCGGTGCAAGGCCTGCCCCATCCAGCGTCATGGTATAGCGCCCGGCTCCCCGCTCCGCATCCACCAGGGTCCGCACGTGTCGGCCCAGCACATCGTAGAGATGCATCTCGACGGAGGCACGCTCGGAGAGCGCGTAGCGGAGGCGTGTGGTGGTGCGAAATGGATTCGGCGTGCTCTCAAGCAGCCTGAAGGCATGAGGCGTGATGTCAATGCGCACCACATCCGAGTACGCAAACGTGCCATCCAGATCAACCTGCTTCAACCGGTATCGCACCGTATTCGCAAACGGCACTTCGTCATCCATGAAGCGATAGCGCTGCGCCTCGGTTGTCGTCCCGCTCCCCGGCAAAAACCCCACCTTGGAGAAGGCTTGCCCGTCGACAGACCGCTCCACATCGAACCCGGCATTGTTGGTCTCACTCGCTGTGGTCCACCTGAGTTGCACCTCCGTTCCCCGCGTCGCGGCCTCAAACGTGGTCAACTCCACAGGAATGATACCGCTGGTTTGAAGCGAGAGGTTGTCAAAGTAGCCGTCGTTGTTGGATCCGTTGTTACGATCCGTGATCAAGCGCACCCGGATGACGCGCGTTCCCACCGGCGCAGTACGTTCGTCGCTGAGCAGGAGCCACGACGACGTGTTGGTCGTGGCGCCCGAATCATACGTGTCCAGGACGGTACCGGAACCGTCTCGATATTCAAGGATGACCTGCGCTTCATCCGGAGAGGACTGCCCAAACGACCGCACGTATCCCGTGAAGGTGAACTGCAGGTCGCCTGTGTCGATGTCGGAGGCCTGAGCCGAAACGTCGACATCCTGCCGCAGCTCTGCACTCGAACTCACGCCAGCAAAGAAGTAGTTTTGTCCGCTCTGGGCCGTTGGATTGCTATCGCGGTATTGCCAATCGGTGCCGTCGACCTCCGTCCAGTCTGGAATCTCACCACTCACGAGTGGGTCCTCAGCATCAGGGTTCGAAAGAAGGTTCTGGGCTGCAGTCGGCGGAATACCGGCAATTGCAAACCACAGCAGCATGTATAGGAAAACGGGGCTAAGTCGACGCATAACAGATCAGGAATCGATTAAAAGAAGCAGAAAGAGCAACTCAAAATACGTACAAATATATATCGCACCGTATTAATCGATTCTGCACAAACGCAATGATGCAAGGGCTTATTCACTTTTAGTTAACAAAAAAGACTTCAGGCTAAAAGCCCGCAATTGGATCTTGAATCATAGCCCACAGACGCGCACCACCAGCATTCCCCGCACCTGTCATGCTGAGCGTGCACGCCCAGCACGTTCCCGGCCCATGCCGCGGAGCGTCCGCCAAACAGCTTCTGCGCCCTTCATCCACACATCGCCCCTGCTTTTGCATAGATGGCTCTGGCATCTCACCAGAACCCATCGCGGACCACGTTTCACCTCTTTCCTTGGTCCGCAGCTGTGTGAAGATTAAGAGCCTGCCCTCTCGCTAATGACGGTCACACACAGCGCCCTCAACGCAATAAAAGCGCTTACACGGTTTCACAATTCTATCGTGCTCGCTTGACATTTTATTTACATATTCCTACACTTCGTTTCACAAAAGATGCAATCTACGGGCGCGTTGGGCGACAAACTGATCGCCTCAACATACACTCCGATAGGACACAACCCCAAGACCCACAGCCCCCCACTGCATCTCACATACGAAGCACTCTATTGTCTGTGTGGCGTGTTGTGTGGGGTCTATTTTCGCTACCCACCTTTTTGAACAGAGAGCTCGCCACTATGCACAATCGATACCCAGTGCGCCATGCATGGGCATGGCTCATCTTAGTTGTACTACTGGCCGGCCCAACAGTCGCCACAGCACAGACGACGATAGAAGGCACCGTCATTGACGCCGAGGATGAATCCCCGCTTCCCGGCGTGAACGTACGGGTGCAGAACACGCAGATTGGCGCGCTCACCAACGCTGACGGGCAGTTTACGATCGAACTGCCGGAAGGACGCCGCACTCTCGTGTTTTCGTTTGTCGGCTTTGCCACGCAAGAAGTCACCGTTCCCGACGGCGAAACCACGATTGAGGTGGCCATGGAGCCGGATGTGGTCGGGCTTGATGAGGTCGTGGTTACCGGGCTGGCGTCCAGCGTCTCGCGCGAGAACGTCGCCAACTCGGTTGAGACTGTGTCGGGCGAAGACCTGGCTGGACGCTCCAACCCGCAGACGCTGGATGGCGCGCTGAGTGGCAAGGTCGCGGGGGCCGAGATCACGTCGTACAGCGGCGCCCCGGGCGGCGGTATGTCGGTCAAACTACGTGGCGTGTCCACAATTAACGGCAACTCGCAGCCGCTCTACATTATTGATGGCGTGATTCTGAACAACTCAGCGATTGCCAGCAATGTGAATGCGGTGACCGAAGCCGCCTCGGGCGGGAGCCGGAGCAACCAGGACAACCCCGTGAACCGCGTGGCCGACCTGAATCCGCAAGACGTGGAGTCGATCGAGATTCTGAAGGGGCCTTCAGCAGCCGCTATCTATGGCGGACGCGCAGCCAACGGCGTGGTCATCATTACGACGAAGACCGGAAGCAGCGGCGATACACGCGTCAATTTCTCGCAGACGCTTGGTGCCACTACCATCCGCAACACGCTGGGGATGCGGCAGTTCACCGAGGAAACTGCTCTGGATGCATTCGCCCCAGATATTCCAGACATCAACGACCCGGACGTGACGCAAGAGGATGTCGACGATGCGCTTGCCAGTCGAGAACGGATTCGCCAGATCTATCTTGACGGAGAAGAGCGCGGGTTCATCGACTACGAGGAGGAGCTCTTCGGCAATACGGGCCTGCTCAGCACCACCAGCCTGTCGATCTCAGGCGGAAACGAGAGCACGCAGTTCTTTCTGTCGGGCCTCTTGCAAGACGATGAGGGCATCGTAGAGCGCACCGGCTACGACAAGCGCTCGCTGCGCCTGAACCTGGACCACAGCCTGACCGATCGGATCCAACTTTCGGGAACGGTGAACTACGTGAACGCGAACACGCGCCGTGGACTCACGGGCAATGACAATTCAGGGACGACGTTTGGTGTTGCACTTACGGCAACGCCTAATTTCATCGATCTCTTCCCGGATGACGAAGGCAACTACCCCGATCATCCCTTCAATGCATCGAATCCCTTACAGACACGCGACTTGTTTACCAACCAAGAGGTCGTCAACCGCACGGTTGCCAGCGCTCAGGCCGAGTACAATGCGCTGAGTACGGACCAGCAGTCGCTACGCCTGATTGGACAGGCGGGGGTTGACTTCTTCTCGCTGGAGCAAGAGGCGCTCTTTCCAAACGAGTTGCAGTTTGAGCGCGCCAGTTCCGAGCCGGGCACC
>CAZBTM010000293.1:0-3575 GCA_964494425.1 uncultured Rhodothermales bacterium
CTGTTTGGGACGGTGGTCGTTACGTTTCCGGAGTCGGTGCTCACCACGCCGGCGCTGATTCGCCTGGAGTCGATGGCGCCCACACCGGGTACGCTCTTTACGTGGGGCGCGGTGGCGCTGGTGTTTGCGGTGCTCATGGGGCAGCGCTACAACTGGACGTGGCGCGGCCTGATTGAGCGGTTGGGTCCGGTCGAGCGGCCCGACGACGCGCCGTCCGACGGGCCGTCTACGCCGTCGGAGCGCATGGAGGCGTTTCGGGCGCGGCGGATGGACACGTCGGCCGACGACACGCCGGATGGGCCTCGTCAGTAGGGATACGGCGCGTGCGTGTTTAGCGGGCTTCAATAATCGTCTGGGGCACCTTCACAGGACGTGCGGCTTCAGATTCATTCCTCAGTCGCCGTGCGACAGTTCCTCTCTCCAGGGGAGCGGCTTGGGGCGGCGCGCCATGTCCCTACGTTCAAGCGTGGTGCAACGAAGGCAAATCCACAGGCTGTTCGTCGGTGCAGCACCGGAGGGGCAAAACATCCCGCATCCGATAAAGTACGGCGTGGCGTACGCTGACTTTCATGCGGGGTCTGCCTTTTGCTCTCAAGCATGCAGATGCCTGCGCATCCCTCTGACCCCCTGTTGCTTCATGCTCGAACTGCCTACCCTCAACACCACGCCGTACGTTGAAGCCTTTCTCTCCATTTTCGTTGCTATGAATGTGCTCGGTGTGCTGCCGCTGTTTATGGGGCTCACCGAGGGCATGACGCTGCCCACGCGGCGCGCTCTGGTGAAACGCGCCACCGCGACCGGATTCGGTATCGCCATTGTGATTGTGCTTGCGGGGCAGTTCATCTTTCAGACGCTCGGCATTACCGTGGATGACTTGCGCATTGGCGGTGGACTCATCCTGCTCGTCTTGTCAATTACCGATCTGCTCTTCAGCAACCTGACACGCCAGCCGGGCACGAGCGATAGCGTAGAGGATGGCACCTCGGGGGCCGACCTGGCGGTGGTGCCGCTGGGGACGCCGCTGATTGTGGGGCCGGCGGCCATCACGGCCATTCTGGTGCTGCAGAATAGTGTCGGATACATACCAACCATTGTCGCACTGGTGGCCAACCTCAGCATTACGTACGTGGTGTTCTACTTCGGACCCGCGCTCATTGCGCTCATTGGAAACGGCGCGGCGCGGGCCTTTGCCAAGGTGGCTACGCTCTTTCTGGCCGCCATTGCGATTGCGCTGATCCGCACGGGCATCGTCAATACCATTCAGGCGATGTAGGCTGCGGCGATGTAGGCCGCCAGCGCCGTTTCTATGGCTTGGGTTGTCATGACAATTTCTGGGATCGTCATGAATTGAATGATTCTTCGTCGAAGGGCCTTGGCTTAGCGGGTTGACACGATTGCGTAACGCCCGATGTGCTTGTACTTTCTTGCACATCCACACAAGACAGCATCCAACGCCCGTCCGCCTACCGTCGTCCGCCTACTGCGGATGCTCTGCTGCTTGGGCTCCTTGCTGTTTGGGCGTGGCCTTAGCCACGTCATTACCCTCGTCTGGCGCACCCTCCCCACCAACTGGCTTCTCTGTATGGCATCGCAACCTGGACCGCCCCTCGACGCTCCTGCTCGCGAACAATGGGGCTCGCGCCTTGGCTTTATCTTGGCCGCTGCGGGATCCGCCATTGGGCTCGGCAATATCTGGCGCTTTCCGTACT
Source organism: uncultured Rhodothermales bacterium (assembly GCA_964494425.1). Lineage (GTDB taxonomy): Bacteria > Bacteroidota > Rhodothermia > Rhodothermales > Salinibacteraceae > Longimonas. The sequence continues at coordinate 1,710 of CAZBTM010000293.1, forward strand.
TAGCAGGCGAAGGGGGCGGCGGTGCATTTGTGCTGGTCTATCTGTTCTGCATTCTGGGCATCGGCATGCCGTACCTGTTTGCCGAGCTCTCGCTCGGGCGCAACAGCCAGCGCAACCCGGTGGGGGCCATCCAGGCCATCGTCGGCAAGCGCTCAGCCTGGCTCATCGTAGGGGGCTTCTGCGTGCTGGCTGGGTTTATCATTCTTAGCTACTACAGCGTCATTGCCGGATGGGCCGTGGGCTACGCCGTAAAAGACATCATTGCGCCCGGCATGGGGTTCGAGGACTTTGTGGCCTCGCCCACGCTGGTGATTACGCTGCTGGGGGCCTTCCTGGGCGTTACGCTACTGGTCGTGCTGGGCGGCGTTGAGCAAGGCATTGAGCGGTGGTCTAAGATTCTGCTGCCCATTCTGCTGGTGCTCATCCTGCTCGTCATCTTTCGCTCCGTTACGCTCGAAGGCGCCGGCGCGGGCATCTCGTTCTACCTTATGCCCGACTTCTCGGGACTCACCACCGAGATTATCATCGCGGCACTGGGGCAGGCGTTCTTTACGCTGAGCCTGGGCATGGGCGCCATGATTACATATGGCTCCTACCTCTCCAAGAAAGAAAACATTGCCACCTCGGGCATCTACGTGGTGGTCTTCAACACCGTCATTGCCCTGATGGCCGGCTTCATGATCTTCCCCGCCATCTTTGCAATGGGCGTCGACCCGGCCACGGGCCCTGCACTTGTCTTTGTGGTGCTGCCCGAAGTGTTTAGCCAGATGCCGCTGGGCGGGCTCGTTGGCGTTACGTTCTTCATTCTGCTCTCCATTGCCGCGCTCACCTCAAGCATCTCGCTGCTGGAGGTCGTCGTTTCCTACTTCGTGGACGAGCGCGCGTGGTCGCGCAAAAAGTCGGTGCTTATCATTGGGGGCATCACCTTTCTCATGGCCATCCCCTCCGCTCTCTCGCAGGGCGCGGTGCCCAGCCTCAGCGCCGGCGGATTCTTCGGCCCCGACACTGGTTTTCTCGGATTTATGGATTACTACGTGGGCAGTGTCGGACTCGCCCTCGGCGCGTTCTTTCTGAGCATCTTCATCGGGTGGGTGTGGGGCGCCGACGAAGCCGCGCAAGAGATGATGCAGGGCAGTAACCTGAGTGCCCAGGTACTCTCGGTCTGGATGTTCGTCATCCGCTACATCATCCCCGTCGTGGTTCTCGTCATCATCATCGGATACGTTACTGGCACCCTCTAACGCCATGTATTGCAAACGCATCGGCGTACTGCTTTACGGATTAATTGGAGGTGGGGGGATGCTCAGCCTCCTGCTGGCCTTGCCTGTTCAGGCGCAGCTACAGACGCGCGCTGCCTGCCCGAACATATCTGGGAGCGGCCCACTCCGCTGCGCTGCTGTGTCCCCAGTTTGGATGCATGAGGAGCCCACTCGGTGCGCGCCGGTCCAGCGTATGCGCCTGCAAGGCGTCTCCACCTGTACTCCAGACCGCACGGCCCCAGAGCGGATCTCGTATCACGTCCCGAACCGCACATTCCGCAACGACCCGTGGCTTGCTCGCGACAAAGCGCTGCACCTGAGCTATAGCTTTCTGTGGACGCTCAGTTCGCAGTACGTACTCACGCACAAAACGGCGCTCTCGCACAACGAAGCGATTCCGTGGGCGCTCACCTCCGGGTTCACCATTGGCCTCACCAAAGAGCTGTACGACCATCGCCGCCCGCAAAACGTCTTTAGCTGGCGCGATATGACCGCTAACGCGGTCGGCATCGGACTGGCAGCCGCTCTGATTGTGCTGTAGCAGCAGAGGAAAGCGGTCAACTCAACCCATGATGGGGCGTGTCCCGGAAACGCTCTGCGTCCAATG
>CAZBTM010000294.1:0-1034 GCA_964494425.1 uncultured Rhodothermales bacterium
ACCGTCGTGGCCTTGATGCGTGCATTCCTGACCCACGAAGGAGAGAGACATGAGCGAAGCAGCCAAGATGCGCATGGAGCGGATCACGCGCCTCATCCACGAACTCGAATACGAGATCATCCGTGGCGTGATGGAGCACGAGATCGAGCCCGACATTCATTTTTCCAAGGTCTTCCCCTGCACCGGACGCGGGGACAATCTTGCTCGGATCGACCTGCACGTTTCGCCTGCGCGAACTTACGACACGGCGGCGCAGGGTAAGCGGATGCCCCGCTTGCGCGTTGTGTCAGACGACCCCGCCTAGCCTCTCGGGGCGCACCACAGGAGAGAGACGATGACGCCACGCCAATGGAAAAAAATGCCAATTATTAAAAAACTAAGTTCCGAACACGACATTGCCCACCCCTCTGACACAATGCAGGAAGCCGCCGACCGCATCGAAGCTTTGGAGGCTGAGGTGGCGCGGCTGCGGGATGCGGACGCAGCCTTTGAACGCGTATGGTCGATTGTTAAGAATTGGGACATCTCGACCGAACCCGGCTCAGGTCGTCCTTACGAAGGAATAAACGGGGATCACGTGCGCGCGATTGTCCGCGCCGCCCTAGACGATCAGAGCGTGGGCGATGACAAGGCCCGCGAAGACGTAGAACAGGACAAGTAGAATCGTCGCGCCCACGTCCTCGGGCGGCTCCATCAGAAGCCCAGGTATTCGCCGCGGCGCAGTTCCACCGTTCCGATCTCGCCGTCGATCACGTCCAGCATCGGCGGGATGGCCACCCACCCCTCTGGCGGGTGAACTTCGATGGTCTCTGGACCTGTTCCAATATGCACGTGGATGCCGACCACCAACCCGCCGTTCACCAGTTCCTTCGGAAAGAACACGCTGTTCGGCGGGCTGGCGTTGTAGAAGCTGACGGTGGCGCGGTCTTCGCCATGCACTTCAAGCGTGAACTCGTCCTGCCCGGCATGGACGGGCAGCGCCACCAGCGCGGCGAAGATGGTCAGTCGCATCGGTCTCTCCAATGCTCGAAGCT
>CAZBTM010000294.1:1044-2194 GCA_964494425.1 uncultured Rhodothermales bacterium
CGCTCGCAATCGCTCCGCTCGGCCCATACCTGCCCGACGCTCTCGGCGTGGATGTAGACCCGCGCGCAGTCCCGGCTATCAGGGCCGAGCGGCATACAGATTGTCAGGGCGATCAGCCATAGGGTCATTGGTCTCTCCCGCAAACGGCAAGCACGATCCATCGCAAGAGCCGGGGGCAGCGATACCGGCGCAGGTAGTAGTCTGCCACCGCGCGTCTCACCGGCACACTTGCCGCCAATAGTTGTTCTGAGCGTCTATCGCCTCTGCGGTCGGTCGATCTGTCGCCACGATCTGCGCAGCCGTCGCGGCCTCAAACGAAAGAGGCGCGCGAACCACGTCGCAGAAGCTGCCGCTTGCGGGCGCACAGGCGCTAACGGCGAGTGAGGCGATCAGCCAGAGAGGTGTCCGTTTGAATGCCTGCTTCATGCTCGTGTTCCCGCATTGCTTCGTGGGTCTCCGCTTTCTTGTCTGCTTCTTTCCGCTTGCCCCGCTCGCGCCCCCATAGCGCGGCGAAGATCAGGCCGACGACAGACGCCAGCCCTGCGATGGCGTTCTGCACGCCGCCGATCAGATCGAGGATAGCGGTCATTTCTGATCCACCAGTCTGCCGATCACACCCAGGACCATGAGCGCGCCCGTGAGCGCCGTTGTCGCGCCATCAGGCACCTGCACCCGCAGATCGTCAGGGATGGCCACCCACGCGGCTTGTAGCGCGCCAGCGGCCACCATTGCCCGGACGGACCACCAGCGCCACGCATCCCGCGCGTCAGGAACAAGTTTCATGCCTTTCCTCCTGTCAGAAACCGCGTGAGCGCCCGCAGGAGCCCCGCCAGCCACCCGCCGCCCGCTGTGGCCGTGCTGTCCCGCTGAGACGGCTTAGGCCGCTCCACGGGGCGCACGGAGCCGCCCTTGAGCCATTGCGCCACGTCGAAGCACGGGCAGCCCTTCGCGGTCGTGTAGTCGTTGTGGCCCTTGATGTGTCGGATCTGCGGATACCGCTCGCACAGATCCTCGATGAGCGCCCGCACCGCCCGGTCCTGTTCGGGCGTGAAGTGGTCCTCAAAGCTGTCCGACCGAACGCCCCACCGCCCATCCGGCCAGCGCCCGCCCACGATGCACACGCCGATGGACGTAGCGTTGTGCCCCTTCA
>CAZBTM010000294.1:2204-3558 GCA_964494425.1 uncultured Rhodothermales bacterium
CCGGCCCTTCGCCACCGACCCGTCGCGATCAACAACGAAGTGATAGCCTATGCCCTTCCAGCCGCGCTCCCGGTGCCAACTGTCGATCTCGTCTCGCTTGGCCTGCGCGCCCTTGCCCGCCATCCAGTCGGGCGGCGTGGCCGAAGCGTGCAAGATGATCGTGTCGAAGTTTCTCATGATCCATTCCCTACTAGCCATACGATGCCGCCAATGATCGTCGCTGCTGCGGTAATCCCGCCGTAAACGGAAATGCGGATCTCGCGCATGACGTGGCCGCGCTCCGCCCTCACCGCCTCCTGCACGTCGTTCACGCTCTCCGCGTGGGCCACACGATCCGGCAGGCCGTCCATGCGCTTGTCGCCCGTTTCCAGCCGGACAAGCCGCTGCACAACGTCGCGTTCGTTGGCCTCGATCCGGTCCACCACGCGCTTTGTGTGCGCCACGTCGCTTTCCATGCGGGCAAGGCGAGCGTTGAGGTCGGTGTCGGTCATGGTCAGGCCGTTGGGGTAGCGACACGGTTGATGTAGGTCACGCCCGTTTCAGCGTGAACGACGCTTGTGCCGGTGAATGTCCCCGCCGCTGTCGCACTGACTTCGCTGATAACATAAACGACCATTATGCTTTCCCCAGCACAAACGTTATGGCAGCGGTGGCCTCAGAATCCCCTGAGAAGATACTTCCGATGCTAATTGCGGAAGTACCTGTCGTGGCCTGATACAATTGTTTCGATTGGGCGTTCTCCCCCGAAGCCTTACTATTGTCCGCCCTGCCCGCTTCCGTAAATCCTGCTGGCGTCGCAAAGTCACCACCGTTAGAGAACGGCTTGTCGTCTACCGCCGAGCAAAGAACAAGCATTTCGCCCGATGCCGTTGGTGATACATCCGCGATGGTGGTTGCATTGCTTTCTCCTGTTACGACGACAGCAGAAACAGAAATCGGTGCCACCTGCGAAACAGAACGATACGCGCCTATTACGACGGAGCCATGCCGGAACTGGGTTCCTGACATATTAAGCTCTACATTGGTATCGCTCGCGCCAACGAACTTCCCGTAAGCGGCAAGACCAACTTGACCCGTAGTGGCGTTCTCTAGCAGGGTTGCGCCGGTTACAATCCCCGCAGGCAGAAGGTCGTCACAGGCGATTGTGATAACAAGATAGTCTCCCTCTTGCGCTCCAACCGGCAGGTTAATTGTAGTAGTTGTGCCTTCAAATGCTTCGCCCGTTGCACTCCCTACGAAATAAACATCTGCGGAAAATATGCCCGTGGTTTCGGTCGCAGACGTAGACCATTCGCCTTCGCCATTGATGTTTATTGCGCGCGTCTGCACGTAGTAGAGCGTCGATGCGTCAAGG
>CAZBTM010000295.1:0-3544 GCA_964494425.1 uncultured Rhodothermales bacterium
TTGTTCGCCTGCCGCCGCGGATCGGCGGTCGAGAGCGTGGCCAAGTAGGCGTCCAACGCCTGCACCTCCTGCGCCGAAGCTTTCCACGCGGCATACGCCACATTGCCGCGGTCATCAACATAGCGGGTCAACAGCGCATCCCAGACGCGATGGTCGATCTGGTCCATCGAGACGCTTTCGGCCGCCGCAACGGTCCTGCCGACCGTGACCTTCGGCCCGCCGGTCCGGGTGGATGTGCCTGATTTCTTCTTTTTCGCGCGCGCCATGGCGGCTGCTATACCATCCACGCCGCCGCGCCACAGTCCCAAAGGCTTGCGGAGCGCAAAAATCCGCGTCAGTCGGGCGACCCGGCCACGTCCAGCATCGCCTGCAACCGCTCTTCCAGCTCGGGGGACACCGGCGAGCGCAGGATCGTGCCGCCGCCGCCGAAATCGCGCAGCACAGCCTCCAGCGCGCCCTCCTCCACATGACGCACCCAGAGGCACAAGGCCGAGCCGCCCGGGCGCAACGTGTCGCCAATCTGCTCCAGGAACGCCTTGTCCACCCCGGGATCACGGTCGCGCCCGACAAGCGCGTTGAGCAGCGTCGATTTGCCCGCGTTGGGACGTCCGCCAATGACTACGCGTACGCCGTCGCGCAGAAGCTCGCCGGTGCGGTAGGAGTCAAGCAAAGTGGAGACGAGCCGCTGCGCGGTGTCGAGCAGCGTGGTGAGACGGTCGCGGTCGGCAAACTCGACGTCTTCTTCAGAGAAGTCGATCTCCAGTTCCATGAGCGCGCACAGGTCGAGCAGCTCCTCGCGCAGACTGGAGAGGCGGTCGGAGTAGCGTCCGCGCAGGTGCTGCATGGACACGCGGTGCGCCTGCTCGGAGGAGGCGTGGATGAGGTCGGCAACGGCTTCGGCCTGAGCCAGGTCGAGCTTGCCATTCAGGAAGGCGCGCTCGGTGAACTCGCCGGGTTCGGCCATGCGGGCACCGGCCTCAAGGAGCGCATCGAGCACAAGCTGCGGGGCCAGGTCGCCGCCGTGGCACGACACCTCGACGACATCCTCGCCCGTAGCAGAGCGTGGCCCCTGAAAGACCGTAGCCACCACCTGATCGAGCGCCTCGCCCTCGGCATCTACCACATACCCGACGTGGGCCGTGTGCGAGGCGACGGTGGTGAGGTCGTCTCCACGAAAGCGCTGACTCACAATATCGCGTGCTTCAGGCCCCGACACGCGAATGATAGCGAGCGCCGCGCGTCCGCGAGCGGTAGCAATGGCCGCAATGGTATCGGGATCGGTGGGCATGGGAGGTACACAGCATTACTTCCGTTTCTGCGCCTCTTTTTGGGCTTCTTCGGCTTTCTTCAGGATCCGGGCAAACCAGCCGTCGCTGTCGTCGCCGTTCTTGTTGGCCTCAAACCGGGTGTTGGGCTCCTGCTCCTTCTCTTTATCCAGCTGCCAGTAAATGTACTTCTGCTGTGCCGCCGTCGTGACGTTATAGAACAGGTAGTAGAGGCTAAGCGCCGAGGCAAAACGATTAAATATAAAGAAGATAAAGAAGGGTAAGACCCACTGAAAGATCTTGGCCTGCGCCCCGGTGCTACCGGTACTGCTCATCTGGATGCGCATGGTGAAGATCATGGACACACCCATTAGCAGCGTAAATCCGGCTACGTAGTCGCCGTAGAACGGGATGCTAAACGGCAGTTGCAGGATGGGGTCGGGGGCTGAAAGGTCGGCGGCCCACAGGAAGCTCTCTTGCCGCAACTGCACTGATTGCGGGATATACAGATAGAGCGCAATGATAATGGGGTACTGTAAGAACATCGGTAAACAGCCGCCAATCGGGTTCACGCCCGACTCGCGATAGAGCTTCATCATCTCCTGCTGCTGCTTCTCCATGTCGTCCTCGTACTTCTCCTTGATCTTATCCATCTCTGGCTTCAGATCTTTCATCTTCGCCATGGAGCGGTACGAAGATTTGGTGAGCGGATAGACTACCACCTTAATCAGAATAGCCAGCAAGATGACGACGTATCCGTAGTTGGGCAGCACCCCGCCCAGGTAGGTAAGAGCCGGGATGAACACGAACGTGGCCAGTGGGCGGGTAATCCACTCAAAGATCGCCCACCCGTAGTTCACCATGCTGTAGAGCTCGCGCTCGTACGAGGCCAGGTTGTAGTAGTCGATTGGCCCCATGTAGAGGGAGAACGACTCAGTGTGCACATCCGAAGATGTCGGCGGAAAGAAGAGACGTGCGGTGGTCCCTTCGCCCCCCCGTACAGTTTCGGAGACGCTTTCTTCGCGGATGATTTCGGCCCCGTCAACAGCCTCTGGGCTTTCGGGCATGAGCACTGCGGTAAAGTACTTGCTGCGGTGCCCGATCCAGTTGACCGAACCCGACAGACGATTTTCGGCATACTCGGCGCTGTCGTACACGAGGCGTTCCAGCGTGCCGCCTGAGAAGGCATACACACCCGAATCGACGCGCTCGCCTTCCGGGTCATCCTCAGTAAAGGGCACGCCTTGGTCCCACACCAGATCGTAGCCATCACGAGCCGCATAGGAGCGCGGATTTTGCTGCGCAATCTGCAGGTTGAGGTCGTACGGCTCGGGCGTAAAAGTGTAGGTGTAGCTGAGTTCTCCTTGGCCGTTTTCCCCCAGCGTAGCGGTAAAGGTGAGCGCGACCTCTTCGGAGCCGTCTACGCGGAGGGTGTCGGGAGCGTCGGTCTCGAAGTAGAGCGCTCGCGTATCCACCAGATGGCTGGAGGGCGTCATGAACGACATACCTGGCACGCCACGCCCCGACGTATCCACCACCTGCACCGGCGTTTCGCGGTCAAACTGTGTGTAATCCGTCAGCGTGAAACGTTCAATAACGCCGCCCCGGGTAGAAAATTCGGCGGTGTACTGGTCGGCGACCACGGTAACCGTACGCGCCGTGCCCGACTCGGCGCGAGCCGTAGCCGGGTCGTTGGGCATCTCAATGGGTTCCGGGTCGGAAGCAGGGGCCTCGCTATCGCCTGCAGGAAGCGGCTCAGCTTCTGCTGTCGTTGTGCTATCGGCCGTCTGCTCAGTAGCGTCTGTGGCATCGGCTTCGGGCGCGGGCTCAGACGGCTCGGGACCGAACCAGACGAGCCACCCAAACATGATAAGCCCGAACAGCAGCGTAGCAATGAGGATATTGCGCTGGTCTTCGGAAGACGGTTGGTTGCGCAGCGTAGACAAGGCGACCAGGGGTGATAGATACGAAAAACAGTGTCGACGATACCAGTTCGTCACAAACGGTCGTTATGAACTGGTGGCACCGCCGTGGCATTGGAGCCGTCAATCGGCGGGAGACGAGGCCGGGCGGTCGGGAAGCATATGGGCCGCAGCGCGGAGCACACGAGGCACATCGATGGGAATGCGCGTGCGTGCCTGCTCAGGGCGGCCGCGAAAGAGCAGCATCGCAATGAGCGGCGGGGCATCGGCTGGCAAGGCCTCGCGTAGCGTGTGCTGGTGGTGGCGATAGGCCTCGCGCAGGTACCGTCGGGTCTGGGTGCGCTGCACATTGGTGGT
>CAZBTM010000296.1:0-1437 GCA_964494425.1 uncultured Rhodothermales bacterium
GGAGCCACTTTTGGATCCGGGCCATGGATCCCGGATCAAGTCCGGGATGACTTGACTCGAAAGCTTCTCCCAACGCCCGCTCCACTCGTCGCAAGGCTCTGCCTTGTGACGCCCAACCAGGAGGCTCTGCCTCCGCAAGCACTCGGGGATGCAGGTACGCTCATCAAAAGCCTGAGAGCCTATCTTGATTTTTTACTTTGGCCAACCCAGGAGTACGTCCTCTACCGACGGCTGTCGGTATCAGGACGCTCCGAGCGGACTCAATAGGCTGGGGCCGAAGGTAATGCCCCCGGAGTACCGTGCATCCCCAGCACACCGTACCCCCTTCAATTCCACAAAAATCTCAGTGGAAGCGGTTGCAACCCCAACCGAAAATTAGCATGTTATAAGTTGTTCACTCGCTTCCCCACACCCACTCACGGTCCTATGCTACGTGCTTTGCGCTTTCGCACCCTGGCAGGTCTGCTGCTGATCTTGTCTGGTCTTCCACTGCTGGCCCACGCGCAGTCGGGCGACGATGCAGGAACGCGCCTGCTTCAAACGCCCAGCGTACAGGGCGAAACCGTTGTCTTCGCCTACGCGGGCGAGATCTGGCGCACGCCGCTCAATGGCGGAGACGCCGAGCGCCTCACCAGCTTTGCAGGCGTGGCCTCGAACCCGCAGCTGTCTCCCGATGGATCGCAGGTCGCGTTCTCGGGACGCTACAACGGCCAGACCGATGTCTACCTGATTCCAGTAGAAGGCGGCCCGCCTGAGCGCCTCACGTACCATCCCGGTACCGACACGGTGCAAGGCTGGACGCCCGACGGTTCGCAGATTGTCTTTGCCTCAGCGCGCGACTCCGCCCCCGCCTCCTACCAGCGGTTCTGGACCATTGGCGTAGGCGATGCCACACCCGATCCGCTGCCCATTCCCCGGGGCGATGTGGGCGGGTTCAGCCCCGATGGTGAGCGCTTTGTCTACCAGCCTATTACGCGGTGGCAAGACCACTGGCGCGGCTACCGGGGCGGACAGGTCCACCCGATCTGGATCCTGGATATGGAGACGTATGAGCACACCGAACTCCCCTTCGAGGGCACCATCGATACGCAGCCGGTGTGGGCGGGCGATACGGTGTACTTCCTCTCCGACCGGGCCGACAACATGGTCATGAACGTCTATGCCTACAACGTCGCCGACGAATCGCTCACGCAGGTCACCGACCTCGCCGATCGGAAGCATGAGGTGGAGTCCGAGCCGCCGCCGCTGTTCGAGGGCCTGAGCCTCGAGGGCGTGGGATACCCCGTCGATCCATTCGAGGGCTGAGATGGATCGCGGAAACAGGTCCGGCCGCCTGAACCTTTCTTCCGATTCGCGGAAACGATGCCCTGAAAAAGTGCTACCGAACCGTGAAATACCCTGCGGATGCCCAGATCGCGCCCGAAAGATGAAGCCTCA
>CAZBTM010000296.1:1447-2422 GCA_964494425.1 uncultured Rhodothermales bacterium
AAGAACTTGGTCGCGATGGTCACCCCGGTGGACTTCGCCGTGGAGGACGGGATTCTCAAGTACCTGCGGGACTGGCCGCCGCTGGAGGGGGTCGCGGCCCGGGTGCTCAAGTCGCTCGATGTGGATGGCTCGACACTTGTCTACGAGCAGGGCGGCTACCTGCACCGGCACGATCTGCAGCAGGATACGCAAGCCCAGCTTCAGATTACGGTGCGCGGCGACTTTCCGTGGGCGCGCGAGCAGTGGAAGGAGGTGGGCTCCATGGCCACGAACGCCGACCTCTCGCCCAATGGCGTGCGCGCAGTCATCGAAGCACGGGGCGAAATCTTTACGGTGCCTGCTGAAGATGGCTCGTGGCGCAACCTCTCGCAGGCTTCCGATGCCGCCGACCGCTACCCGGCGTGGTCGCCCGACGGGTCGCAGATCGCCTGGTTTACGGATCGTGGTGGCGAGTACACGCTGCGCATCACCAACCAGCAGGGCGGCGAAGCCCGCAGCATCCCCCTGCCCAACGACGTGTTCTACTACCGCCCGCAGTGGTCGCCCAATAGCGAACGCCTCCTCTTTACCGACACCGACCGCAACCTGTGGGTGCTCGATGTGGAGAGCGAAGAGGCCACGCGCATCGACCAGGATCTGTACACCCCGCCCGGACGCACCATGAATCCGCAGTGGTCGCCCGACGGCGAGTGGATTGCCTACGCCAAGCGCCTCGACAGCCAGTTTCGGACCGTCTACGCGTACTCGCTGGAGGATGAAGAGGCGATCGCGATGAGCGACGGCATGGCCGATGCCGTGAATCCGGTGTGGGATGCGAGTGGCGACTATCTCTACTTCATGGCCAGCACCGACTACGGCCTCAACACCGGCTGGCTCGACATGAGCTCGTACGAACGTCCGGTGGAGCGCAGCGTCTATCTGACGGTGCTCGACAGCGACACGCCCTCGCCCCTCCTGCCCGAGAGCGATGAGGAG
>CAZBTM010000296.1:2432-3431 GCA_964494425.1 uncultured Rhodothermales bacterium
CGCACGTTGGCCCTGGACCTGCCCGCGCGGATGTACATGAGCCTGGATGCGGGTCCGGCCGGCACGGTGTTCGTAGGCGAGTCGGTGCCCAACGCGCCTGGCCTGCGCATCCACCAGTACCAGCTGGATACGCGGGAGGCCCAGCCGTTCCTGGAGGGTGTGACCCAGTTTGAGGTTGCGCACTCGGGCGAGCAGGTCTTGTACCAGGCGATGGGGCAGTGGGGCATTGTGCCCACCGCGCAGCCGCCCTCACCCGGCGACGGCGCTATTGACCTGTCGGGCGTGCAGATGCCGGTGACTCCGATGGCCGAGTGGCAGCAGATCTTTGACGAGGCATGGCGCTTTCATCGCGACTATCTGTACGTGGAGAACTACCACGGCCTTGACTGGGCCAACATCTATGACCTGTATGCGCCGTGGGTCGACCATGTGCGGCATCGCGATGACCTGAATTATGTGCTGGAACTAATGGTGGGCGAACTCTCGCTGGGCCACACCTACGTGGGCGGCGGCGACCTGCCCAGCACAGAGGGACCGGGCACGGGGCTGCTGGGCGCCGACCTCGAAGCCGATGGCGAGCGCTACCGCATCGAACGCATCTACGACGGCGAAGCGTGGAATCCGGACTTGAACGCCCCGCTCCGCGCACCGGGCATCAACGTAGAAACGGGCGATTACATCTTAGCGGTAGAAGGCCGCCTGCTCACCACCGACATGAACCCCTACGCGCCGTTTGAGGGCACTGCGGGTCGCCCCGTTACCCTGCTCGTAAACGACGAGCCGACCACCGACGGGGCGCGCGAGGTTATGGTAGAACCGGTGGACAGCGAATCGGGGCTGCGCACCCGTGCCTGGATTGAAAGCAACCGCCGCTACGTGGAGGAGCAGTCGGACGGCGACCTGGGCTACGTCTACGTGCCTAACACCGCGCAGGCGGGCTACGACGCGTTCAACCGCTACTACTTTGCGCAGCAAGATCGCAGCGGCATGGTCATCGAC
>CAZBTM010000297.1:0-3417 GCA_964494425.1 uncultured Rhodothermales bacterium
ACTCCATCCATCTCTTCTGCTTTTTTGGTGTCTATTTCTACTATCTCTGCTCTAGGATATTCACTATATACTGTCTTTGCATATACATAGATAGGGTGGTGGTGGTGGGGTGAGTCAGCGAGTGGCAGGATGTGGCGGCTTGACGGGAGGAGGTGCCTGCTGCGGGGGTGGCAGCGGGCGTCCATGCATGGTGTGCGTACACTGTACCGTCGCCCGTCGAGTCGTAGCCCCTACGCCTCCCTCCAACTGCCGCACGCCTATGCTATGGCCGATGCTGCCTACCTCTACACCTACGAGCACCGCGTGCGCTACCGCGAGTGCGACCCCATGAGCGTGGTCTACCACACGCACTACCTCGACTACTTCGAGATGGCCCGCACCGAGGCCATGCGCGACCTGGGGCTGGCCTACCGCACCCTCGAAGAAAGTGGCATCATCATGCCCGTCATCGAGGCCGATGTGCAGTATCAGGCCCCTGCACACTACGACGACCTGCTCGCCATCGAGACGCACTTCGGCCAGATGCCCACCGTACGCATTCCCATCGACTACGTGGTGCGGCGCCCGTCCGATGACACGCGCATCGCCACCGGGCACACCACGCTTTGTTTTATGGATGCAGAGGCGCGTCGCCCCATCCGAGCGCCCCAGCAAGTCCGCGAGGCGTTTGCCCCCGTGCTGGCTTCGTAACCAGCGGTTCGGCTGCTCGCCCCTCCCTCCACCCTACGCGATGTCCGCCATGTCCACGCTGCCGCCCTACCTCTCCAAGGCCGACCTCAACGCCCTCCTTGCCCGCGCCTGGACCGAAGACGTCGGCCCCGGCGACATCACCACCGCCGCTACCGTGCCTGCGCACACCCAGGCCCAGGCTACCATCACGGCCAAAGCGCCTGGCGTGGTGGCCGGATGCTACGTGGCGGCTCATGTCTTTCGGCATGCCGATGCGCCCACCTCCATCCGCTGGCACGTTTCCGACGGCACCCGCGTAGAGCCCGGCACGACCGTGGGCACCCTGCGAGGCAACGCCGCCGCGCTGCTCACCGCCGAGCGCCTCGCCCTCAACCTGATGCAGCGCATGAGCGGCATTGCCACCGCCACGCGCCGCATGGTCGAGGCCGCACGTCCGCACGCCCCCGACATTCTCGACACCCGCAAAACCGCGCCCGGACTCCGTGCCCTCGACAAGTGGGCTGTGCGCCTGGGCGGCGGCACGAACCATCGCATCGGACTCTACGACCTGTTTCTGATTAAAGACAACCACATCGCCGCGTCCGGAGGCATCGCCGAAGCGCTCGATGCCGCCCAGCGCTACCGCGACACGCACGACCCTGATCTCGGCATCGAACTGGAGGTGCGCACCCTCGACGAACTCGACGCCGCCCTGGCCCACGGCGGCGCCGACATCCTGCTGCTCGACAACATGACTCACGTTACCGACAGCGGCACCGTCGACGTCTCGCTGCTCCAGACCGCCGTCGACCGCGTGGATGGACCGTGCCGCACCGAAGCCTCCGGCAACGTCACCCTCCGCACCGTGGCCCCCATCGCCGCCACCGGCGTCGACGCCATCTCCTCGGGCGCGCTCACCCACTCGGTGACGGCGCTGGATCTGTCGATGGGGCTGGAGCTGTTGTAGTCTGGGGGCGCCTTATTCTTTGCTTCTTACTTACGCATCCCCACCCGCTGCTATGCTCATTCAAGACATCATGCACCACCCGGTGGTCACGATTCAAGCCACCGCGCCGGTTCACGAGGCGTTTGCGCAGATGCACGAGCACACGATCCGGCATCTGCCCGTGGTCGATGCCAAGGATACGCTCGTGGGCATCGTGACCGATCGCGACATTCGGTATGCCACGAGCGCGCTCACCGACAAGCCCGTGGCGCGCAACGACGCCGTACACACCGTCATGTCCAAGCCGCCCATCACGGCAGGGCCACGCGATCCGGTGGAAGATGCTGCCCGTACGCTGCGGCAGGAGCGCATCGGGGCGCTTCCGGTGGTTGAGGGGGATGCGCTGGTGGGCATCATCACCGGCACCGATCTGCTGGATGCGGTACTGCGCCTGACCGGACTGGAGAAGCCGGGCAGCCGCCTGGCCGTGGCCTTGCCCGATGAGCCGGGGCAGCTTGCCGCGCTTACCGCCCGCGTGGCCGACGAAGGGCTCGATATTCACTCGGTACTCAGCTACTACGAGCCCTCGGAGGGGGACAACCCCGCTTCGTATCTGAACGTCATTCTGCGCATCGATACGATGAACGTGCGTCCGCTGGCGGCAGCCTTGCGCGAGGAGGGCTTTCAAGTGCGGTGGCCGCTCGACAAGCCCACGGGCACGTGACTCCGCCCTGCGTGCCTGCCGCTGTCCTTCGCATCCCACCGTACAACCGTGCATGCCTGCCCCAGTCCTTTTCGACGACGCTTACCTGTCGTACTTCTTTGGCCCGGAGCATCCCTTTAGCCCCGTGCGGCAAGAAATGCTGTGCAGCTTGCTGCAGGCGCTTCCGGTAACAGCCGAGTTCACTGCACCTCCAGCCGCCACCCGCCAGGATGTGTGCACCGTGCACGACGCGGCGTTTGTGGATGCAGTGGCCCGCTGCTCCACCGGCGACCTGCCCGCCAACGTGCGCGACTTCGGCCTCAACACCGCCGATGTGCCCACCTTCGACGACATGGACGCGGCGGCCCGGGCGCTCTGTGGCGGCACACTGCACAGCGCCCGCCTGATTGCACAGGGCAGAGCCGACCGTGTGCTGCAACTGGGCGGCGGACTGCACCATGCCCATGCGCGCAAGGCGTCGGGCTTCTGTGTCTACAACGACCTGTCGATGGCCATCCAGGCGCTGCGTGATGAAGGGATGCGCGTGGCCTACATCGACATTGATGTGCATCATGGCGATGGCGTGCAGCACATCCACGAAACCGATCCGGGTGTGCTCACGCTGAGTCTGCACGAGTCGGGGCGCTACCTCTTTCCCGGCACGGGACACGTCCACGAAATGGGAAAAGGCGCGGGGGAGGGCAGCGCGCTGAACATCCCCCTGGAGCCATTTACCGAGGATGAGAGCTACCTGGAGACGTTTGAGCGCGTGGTGCCGTTTGCTATCGAGCGCTATGCGCCGGATGTGCTGGTGGTGCAGTGCGGCGCCGATGCGCACTTTAGCGATCCGCTTGCCGACTTGCTCCTGACTACCCACGCCTACGACGCGATGTTCACGCAGCTGCTGGACCTGGCGGAGGCGCACACCGAGGGGCGCGCGCTCTTTACGCTCGGCGGCGGCTACCAGCCCGATGCTACCGTGCGTATCTGGACGCTGCTGGCGCACCATGTGCTGGAGGCAGAGCGTCCCGCCGACCTGCCTACCGCCTGGCTCGACCGCTGGTCCGACGAGAGCGAGGCGGCCCTTACGCCCACCCTG
>CAZBTM010000298.1:0-3414 GCA_964494425.1 uncultured Rhodothermales bacterium
GTGACGCTCCCAGCACCGATAGCATTCGGCTCACGTTCTCCGGCTACAGGCCCATTCTTTCCATCACTTAGCATTTACCAGCCCCCCAGTTCAATGTTGGAGGCAGTGGCACCGCGCTCCTCCACGAGTACATGACCCGCTTCTACGAAGACTTTCTCACTGCCGCACCCGCGCCCGAGCCTTCTGACAACGTGCAGGCAGTGGTCCTACAGTACCGATAGCAGCATCTGCACAGCAGACCTGCAGCGATGCCTCCCGTAATTTTAGATGGAGGGCTTGCCTCTTTGGAAGCGTTTCCGGATGCTGTGTATCCATCTACTTGGGACGCCGTTCCTGTGCATCCCACCACCTGCTTGTCTCATACACCCTCCACTCGCCATGCGCGACGTATACATCGTAGCCGCCCATCGCACGCCCATCGGACGCTTCGGCGGCGCGCTCAAGAAGCATTCACCGGTCGACCTGGCCGCCCACGCCATGAAAGGTACGCTCGAATCGGCTGATGTCGATGGCGGGGCGCTCGACATTTACGTGTTTGGGAATGTGCTTCGGGGCGGACACGGCCAGCTTGTACCGCGTCAGGCCGCTATTCAGGCGGGCATCCCCAAAACCATCGACGGCTATGCGGTCGACATGGTCTGCGCCTCCAGCATGATGAGCCTGATCAACGGCGCCACGATGATTAAGGCAGGCGAGGCCAACCTGGTCCTCACCGGCGGCACCGAGTCGATGTCAGACACCGGATTCTACCTCTCCTCGAAAGCGCGCTGGGGCTACAAATACCTGCCGGGCGACCACGAGCAGGTTACCGACCTTATGTTTCGCGACGGACTCAGCGATCCGTTCTCGGGCGAGGCCATGGGCGTGCAGACCGAGCGCCTGGCTGCTGAGCATGGCATCTCGCGGGCCGAGCTGGACGCCGTAGCGGCGGCCTCGCACCAGCGCGCAGCACAGGCTCACGAGAGCGGCGCATTCGAGCGTGAGATTCTGCCTATGGAGTACCGCACCCGCAAAGGCCCCGAAACCCTTACTCACGACGAAGGCGTGCGCCCCCACACCACCACCGACTCGCTGAGCGGACTGCGCCCCGCCTTCGACGAAGAAGGGGTGCTCACCGCCGGCAACAGCAGCCAGATCAGCGATGGCGCAGCGGCGATTCTCCTCGCCAGCAAAGACGCAGTTGAGGCCCACGGCCTTACCCCGCTCGCCAAGGTCACCGAAAGCAGCTGGGCCGCCGGCGAATCGTGGCGCTTCCCCGAAGCCCCCATTCCCGCGGTCGAAACGGTGCTCGAAAAAAGCAGCACCACCACCAACGATTACGACCTCTTCGAAAACAACGAGGCGTTCGCGATCAACAACCTACTGTTCCAGCGGATGTTAGACGTAGACGCCGATCGCCTGAACGTGCATGGCGGCGCCATTGCGATGGGCCACCCCATCGGCGCATCGGGCTCGCGCATCGTGGTTACGCTGCTGCACGCGCTCATTCAGCGCGACGGCACGCAGGGCCTGGCCTCCATCTGCCACGGCACCGGCGGCGGCGTGGCCATGGGCCTTGAGCGGGTGTAAGAACCTGTTTTGATTTCTTATTTTGGGCTACGCGCGGGCTCTCGGCTCTGAGGGTCCGCGCTTTGTTGTGACGTACGGTGCCGAAGCTGAGACAGACTTGTTTAGAGGGATACACAGCGCATCTCCCTGAACAAAACACATATGCACGCTCCGGGGTAGACGCCGTGGTGTGCATTCCCCCTCGCAACCAACAGATGTACCATGGATCCATTTCCGGCCTCGTTTTACGCACGTTCGGCGCTGGAGGTGGCGCCGGAGCTGCTCGGCCACTGCGTGGTGCACGACCCGCCTGAGGGGGCGCGCCGGGTGGGCCGCATTGTGGAAACGGAGGCCTACACCGAAGACGACCCGGCCTTTCATGGGTGGAACGCCCGCGATCCCGACACCGGAGAGCTGCAGCGCACCAGCCGCACCGCCGACCTGTTTGGTCCGCCGGGCCGCTCGTACGTCTACCTCATCTACGGCATGTACTGGCTCCTGAACGTCGTCACCGAGCCCGATGGCATTGGCGGGGGCGTGCTGATTCGGGCGGTTGAGCCGCTGAAGGGCCTCGCCGCCATGCGTCCGAACCGTCCCGCTGCAAAGCGCGACATCGACCTCACGAACGGACCAGGCAAGCTCACGCAGGCGTTTGGCATTGATGACGAGGCGTACCACAACGTGCCGCTGACGGCCCCGCCGCTCTACCTGGCGCATGACCCGAATGCACCGGAGCTGTCAGTTGTGCGAAGCCCGCGCATTGGCATCACCAAAGGCGCCGAGCGTCCGTGGCGGTTTTCGGTAGAGGACCATCCCTACGTGTCGGTGAAGCCGTAAGTGGTTGGCGCCCATTCTTCCGGGCGGCTGCAGCACCGTGGCGTCCTACTTTTCTTCGCCTTACATTGCGCCCTGTGCTCTCTGTAGACTCGACCCGCGTTTCCCATGAACGGTATTGCGATCAACACCCTGCTCATCTCGCTCGGGCTGGTGGCCGCGCTTTTCTGCTCTACCGGTTCTTCCGGTGGCTGGCCACACGGGCCGATCGCAGCCGCTACCAGATTGACGGCCTTGTGCTTCGCATCGTGGGGCGCCCGCTTAGCGTACTGGTAGGACTGGCCTCCGTCAACTACGCGCTGTACCGCATCCCTGAGGTGCAGGCCCTGTTTGATCGAGGAACGGGTGTTCAGAACGCCATTCTGATTCTTACTGGCACTTGGATCCTGGCCAGCCTCGTGAAGGCAATCGTGCGCGAGTATGGGCTGCCGCTGGCCGAACGGACCGATACCGATGTGGACGAGCGCGTCGTGGCGCTGCTCGACCTCACCGCGGTCTACCTGATCTGGACCGGCGGTATCCTCATTGCCTTCCGCGAGGTAGGCATCGAAGTGACGGCGTTTATCGCCTCGCTCGGCATTGTTGGGCTGGCGGTTGCGCTGGCCGCACGTACGGTGCTTTCGAACGTCCTGGCGGGCGTGACGCTCACCGCCGACCGCCACTTCCGCGTGGGCGATCGCATTCAGGTGGGCGATCACATCGGCGACGTGCTGGAGATCAACCTGCACAAGACGGTCATTCGCACACGCGACAACGAGATCGTGCTGATTCCGAACGATGTCCTTGGCAAGGAAGTGATCATCACAAATACAAAAGGCATCTTTACCGTGAAGGTCATCCCCGCGCCAGCATTTCTCTGAAAGCTGATCTCGCCTCCGTGCGCCTGAACGATGTGACGCGCGATCGCGAGTCCAAGGCCAGTGCCGCGAGAGGCGCGGGACCGGTCGGCCTTGTAGAAGCGCTCGAAGACGCGCGGCAGGTCACGGGCCGGGATGCCTGCGCCGCTGTCGATCACCTGCACGATGACCACCT
>CAZBTM010000299.1:0-3413 GCA_964494425.1 uncultured Rhodothermales bacterium
CTGTGCGGTGAGGGGCGCGGCCATGATCATCCACGCGACCATCCCCGCTACGACGCCGCCTACGCAGCGTATCCATACCGATGAAAAAGAACGACGGATGTTGCGGGTGGGGTTATTCATTGATGTCATGGACATGGTGCATGGTGCCATCGAAAATGCGGTAGCCGCCTGTAAAGAAGGCATTGTCGTCGGGGTTGCTGCGATCGAACACGCGCATGCCCTCGACCCACGTCTCGTTGACGCGGGTGTAGGTGCTGAGCGGATCGCCCGAGAGCAGGATGAAGTCGGCATCTTTGCCGGGTTCAAGCGATCCGATGCGATCTTCAAGCCCGAGCTGGCGTGCCCCCGCAATCGTGACGGATTCAAGCGCAGCGGTGCGGTCCATGCCTGCGCGGACGCCCATGGCGGGCGAGCGCAGGAAGAGGCGCGAATCGGTAATTGGGTCGTCGGTATGATACGACACGTCAACCCCGGCCTCGTCGAGCACACGCCCGTTTCTGAAGTAGAGATTCACGGCTTCGTGCTTGCCACCGGGCGAGTCGAGCGTGATGATGGAGGCGGGTACGTCTGCCTCGGCAATCTCGTCGGCCACGCGCCAGCCTTCACTTACGTGATGCAGCACGAGCTCAAACCCAAACTCATCGCGCAGGCGCAGCGCCGTCATGATGTCGTCATGGCGATGCGTATGAAAGTGCACAATGCGCTCGCCGTTGAGCACCTCCACAAGCCCTTCCATGCCCAGATCGCGGTCGGGCGGATCGTCGCTGTTGAGCTGGTCGCGGTAGGCTTCCGCCTCCAGAAAGAGCGCCCGCGCCTCCGCAGCAGATTTGGCGCGCGTGCCGGGGAACGGCCCGCTGTCGCGCTGCGGATTGGTGCCGTTGGCCATCTTCATGCCGCCACAGATGTCCGACTCCTCGTAGCAGAGCAGCAAGTCGTCGATGGTAGAGCCGTCACGCAGCTTTAGGTGGGTGGTCTGCCCGCTCATAAGATGCCCCGACCCCGACAGCACATTCACAGCGGTAATGCCGCCGGCGCGGGCCCGCATGATTCCGGAGTTACGTACGTTGATGCCGTCGATGGTGCGCACGCCGGGATGCAAGGGCGACGAGCCATCGCCGCCCGACACGCCACCGATGTGCGAGTGCGTGTCGATCAGACCGGGCATAATGACCTGACCCGAGGCGTCGACCTCGACTGCGCCGCTGGGCACGTCGACCGCCCCTGCAGGGCCTACATCGAGAATCTCACCGTTTTGAATGACGAGCGCGCCGCTGTCGATGGCGTCGCCGCTCATGGTGTAGATCGTGGCACCGCGAAACACGTGCGGATCGTCCTGGGCATGAGCGGTATCGGCCGCCCAAAGCCCCAAGACGCCGACGGCAATGAGCAGCGCCTGGCGTATCTGGTTGGATAGCATATGGGTGTGGGGTGTGTCGAACAGGGTGGAGAGGGGAAATGCGCTCCCGCATTAACAGATTTTGATTGCGGTACACGCGTCGCGTAAAGTAGGAAGCAGCCCTGAAAACTGCAATACAAGACCGGTAACTGAAAGCGCTTCTGTTATCAAGTCCGTGGTGGTGCACATGGATCGCACAGCAATCCATGTCCGGCAGTGCGCCATGAATTGCAGGAACGGAATGGCGGATTCAGCGGTACGCACATACTGACATTCGGCGCTCAGCCTCTACCTATACGATAGGATCTGGAAGCGCTTTCAACAAGTCGTTGTCCTTCCTCACTGCTCTCCCGTTCTGCTATGTCTAAATCGACCACCGCTCCCGCGCCCGAATCGCCCACGACTGCACCAGATGATTTCCTGCCCATCCAGGGCACCGATTACGTCGAGTACTACGTGGGCAACGCCCGCCAGGCGGCGTTTCACTACGCGTATCTGTTTGGGTTTGATATCGTCGGCTATCGGGGTCCTGAAACGGGCTATCGGGAAGCCGCAAGCTATCTGCTCCAGCAGAATAAGATCCGCTTTGTGCTGACCACGGCGCTCTCGCCCGACTCGTTCATCGCCAAGCATGTGCATAAGCACGGCGATGGCGTGCGCGACATTGCGCTCTGGGTCGACGACGCGACGAACGCTTATGAAGAAGCCACCTCGCGCGGTGCAGTGCCCGTACAAGCGCCCGAAACGCTCTCCGATGAGCATGGCTCGGTGGTGCGCTCTGCCATTGGTACCTACGGCGACACCATCCATTCCTTCATCGAGCGGGATGCGTACGACGGTCTCTTCCTGCCGGGCTTCGAGGCGTGGGAAAACCCCGACTGGGACCATCCAGGCCCGGTTGGGCTGAAGTACGTCGACCACTGCGTCGGCAACGTCCATCGCGGCGACATGGACAAGTACGTGCAGTACTACGCCGACACGATGGGCTTCTACAATATGCTTCAGTTCACCGACAAGGACATCTCGACGGAGTATTCTGCGTTGATGTCAAAGGTGATGGCCAACGGAAACGAGCGCATCAAATTTCCGATCAACGAACCCGCTGACGGCAAGAAGAAGAGCCAGATTGAGGAGTACCTGGAGTTCTACAACGGCGCGGGTGTACAGCACGTAGCCATTGCCACCGACGACATCATCAGCACGGTCTCTGAGCTGCGCAAGCGCGGCGTGCAGTTCCTCGACATCCCCGACAACTACTACAACAAGGAGGTGCTCAGCGAGCGCGTGGGCGAGATCGACGAGCAGATCGATCAGCTACAGGCGCTCGACATTCTTGTTGATCGCGACCCGGAAGGCTACTTGCTCCAGATCTTTACCAAGCCGGTGCAAGATCGTCCCACCATGTTCTACGAGATCATTCAGCGGAAGGGCGCCCGCACCTTCGGCGAGGGCAACTTTAAGGCGCTCTTCGAGGCGATTGAGCGCGAGCAAGACCGCCGTGGCAACCTGTAGCGCTGCTTCGTGAATCCAAAATCCCCCAATCCAAAATCTAAAATCAATATGCCCCACTACACCCGCATGGGCGAGGTGCCCGACAAGCGCCACGTCCAATTCCGTCGTCCCGATGGCGAACTGTACACCGAAGAGGTCATTGGCGCGGAAGGCTTCAGCGGCATCTCATCGATTGCCTACCACATCCACCCGCCCACGCTGGTGGAGAAGGTGGATGACCCGGTCGACTACGGCATCACCTACGCCGACGACGAGGCGCTGAAGCATCGCCACATTGAAGGCTTCAACCTGGAGCCCGGCGGCGACTGGCTCTCGGGCCGTACGTACATCATGGGCAACCAGGACGTGCAGCTCGCGCTCTGCCGGCCCACCGACACGATGGAGGGCTACTTCTACCGCAACGCCGCTGCCGATGAGTTGATCTACGTACATGAAGGCGCGGGTACACTCGAAACGCCGCTTGGCACGGTCGACTTCACCGGTGGCGACTACGTACACGTGCCAC
>CAZBTM010000300.1:0-3394 GCA_964494425.1 uncultured Rhodothermales bacterium
GCGCGACACCAGCGAACTGGCCGTGCGCGGTCCCACACGCTGTCGGGCCTACCTGACGCCGACAGGACGCACACATCCGTTTGATGCAGACGGCTGGCTCGGCACGGGCGATGTCGGGCATCTCGACGCTGAAGGCCGCCTGCACATCACCGGGCGCGTGGACCATCAGTTTATTTCGGGCGGCGAGAACATCCAGCCGGAGACGGTAGAGCGCGCGCTACAGGCCCTACCGCAGGTGGCGCGTGCGGTGGTGGTGCCCGTGCCCGATGAGGAGTTTGGGGCGCGTCCGGTGGCGTTTGTGGAGCCGGCGCCGGGCACCGCGTTCGCCCCCAGCTGCTATCGTACGGGGCTGCAGGGGCGCCTTGCGCGGTTTAAGCATCCCGACCGCTACCTGCTGTGGCCCGACGATATGCCCCACCGCATGAAAATCGACCGCACGGCACTGAAAAACCGGGCCCAACAAGCTTGCGATTGAAGGCTGAGATGGCTACGCTATAGATGGTTTGTAATCCATTCTTCGCGCCCCTCCCAATCACATCCATCAATGATTTCCTCATTTCCTGTTGCGTCGAAGTGGATGTTTCTCTCGTTTCTGATGGCTACTGTCGTGGCCGTAGCAGGCTGCGCAGGAAGCGGAGGCGTACGTAGTGATGTCCCGGCAAGCTGCCGCCCCGACGATTATAACGAGAACCGGGCAGAAGCGGAGTCGGACGAAGAAGAGTGTACAGACTGCCAAGAGCCCGAACTCATTGGCGGGATGGCATCGCTGTACGACAAGCTGTCGTATCCGACCAAGGCGCGCGAAATTGGTGCTGAGGGCACCAGTTGGATCCAGTTTATTCTATCGCCCGAAGGTGAGCCAACAGAGGTCCGCGTCTGCCAGACGGCGGGCAACTCCATTCTCGACCGCGAGGCGTGGGAGGCGGTTCGCCAGCTGGCGTTTCGTCCCGGCATGAGAGGCGGAGAGCCTGTCGAGGTGCACATGACCTTGCCCGTTAACTTCAGCCTGAACCGCTAACATTCTGTCCTCTTTCTACACCTGCTTCTACACGCATGACATACACATTCCGACAACAGTCCCCTGCACACGATGCGTTCGGTTGGATGCATTGGCTCACACCACTTCTATTGTGTGTACTGATGTTAAGCCTCAGTGCCTGCGCCGGGAGCGAAAACGCATCAGGAACCGACGGAGACCGTGGTGCTTCGGCATCGGAGCAAGCGCCCGAGCTCATCGGCGGCCTGGAGGCGCTGTACCGCGAGCTGGAGTATCCGGAGTCGGCCCGCGAGGAGGAGCGCGAGGGGCGAGCGATTATCCAGTTTGTGGTTTCCCCTGAGGGCAAGGCTGTTGGGGTTCGTGTTCTTAACTCGTCGGGGACACGCGCGCTCGACCACGAAGCCCAGCGCGTCGTCCGAGAGACGGACTGGCGCCCCGGCATGAAAGACGGCGAGCCGGTGCAGGTGCAGATGGTGTTGCCCATCAACTTCGAGCTTTAACCGGTAATGATGAAAGGGCATACGCCTCTCCTATCTGGCTACCGCGACCCGGAGAACGACGAGGCTTCGTGGTCGTCGGCGGTGGTGCCGTTTTGAAAGGCTGACTCCGCTTCGGGGGCGGCGTCGAGCAGGCGGTGCAGGCCGCGCAGGGGCAGCCAGGCCCACGACGGACGGTTGTTGATCTCGTAGCGCACCTCGTAGAGTGCTTTTTCGACGAGGTAGGCCCACAGGTAGAGATAGCGCGACTCGCGCGGAAGCAGGAACGCGTCGTCTTCGGCGGTGTCGGCGTAGGCATCGAGGAACGTTACGTTCAGCCAGCGCAAGAGGGTGTGCACCCAGTCGGCCGCATACGGGTCGCCGCCATCGTACCGTTTCCAGGCGGAGAACACAGCGTACTCCATCGAACGGAGCATGCCCGCCACGTCGCGGAGGGCGTTGTTGGGGCGGCGGCGTTCGTCGAGAGATCGGGCCGGTTCGCCCTCAAAGTCGAGGATGTAGAACTCGCCATCTGCCCGCAGAATCTGGCCCAGGTGATAGTCGCCGTGCAAGCGGATGTGTTGGCACGAGGCTGTGTGATCGCTCAGGGCCGTGAGGTGGCGCAAGAGCACATTCCACGACACGTCATCGTCGAGCGATTCAGGGGCCTCGTAGTCGTCCAGTAGGTCGCGCGTGGCCTTGGCCTCGTCCCAGATGCTACGGCGGAGCACCGAGCCCAAGTCGCTCGGGGCGTCGACGGGGCGAAGAGCATCGGTGGTGCCTTTGGCCAGCACGCGATGCATCTCAGCGGTGCGCACGCCGAGCACCTCAGCCACAGAGAGCAATTCGGGGGCTACGTTCTCCATCCACACGGGCGGCTGCAGCGCATGGGTGGGCCCCAAGAACGGAGGCTGCGCGGCATCCTCAGGGAGCGGCGTCTGCGCCACGCGCTCCAGGAAGCGCCGGGCCGACTGCAGCGCGTACGTCCAGCCGTCGGTGTCAAGGTCGAGCGCCTCCTGCACGATGCCCAGCGTGTAGGTGCGGTCGTGGTCGTGAAAGTCGATGGTGCCGTGCAGCCTGGGCGTAAAGCTAAACTCGTGTTCAGTCAGATGGGCCAGCAGCTCCTGTTCGGGATGCACGCCCTCTTCGAGGCGGCGATACAGCTTCACGAATGAGGCATCGTCGACCACCGCCGAGGAGTTGCTCTGCTCGCCCGAGAACAGCCGGATGGTGCCGGGATCCACTGGCGTATCCAACAAACTGGTCTGGCGAGCTTCGTACACGCCCTGCAGCGAGCGTCCGCGTTCGTCATTGCGCCACCAGCGGTAGAGCGTCGACCAGAAGCCATCGGTAACGCTGGCATCGTACACGAGCAGGTGCTCCTCCTGGGCCTCTGTGTTCAGCCAGATGACCCCGGCGTCAGGATGCTCCTCCAGCAGGGCGTCGCCCTCTTTGCCGGGCAGCGTCGACAGCGGCAGCGTAAACAGCTCCGAGGTGTCGCCGTGGTGCACGCGAATGATGGAGAGATAGACCACCGGATCGGTGTCCAGGCGCAGCGCGTCTTCCACTTCAACGTCGTCAATGGGCTGCCCCTTGCTGCCGTACCAGCGCTGGCACTGCAAGAACTCGGGCAGTTCCGCGGCAAAGCGCTCCGGGTGGCGCCCGCGTGCCATAGTGGGAATGAGCACGTTCTGCAGCCCTTCTTGCACCGAGAACACCGGCAGGTTCGAGTTGCTGTGGGATGCTGTGGCCGGTTCGGGATCCGCAAGCGCGCGGCGGTCGATTTCGTCTTGCGATACGAGTTTGAACCAGTAGAATCCGTGCGGCCCTACGGTGATCGTGTATGAGGATTCGTCCTCAAAGGCCGGAAACGGGGACTGCCCGAATAGTTCGACTGGCACCGCATCCGCAAATGCCGAAT
>CAZBTM010000301.1:0-3382 GCA_964494425.1 uncultured Rhodothermales bacterium
ATGTAAAACCAGCAGGTTTCAGAGCCGTTTTCGCGAACCTCTTCTGTTCTGCGAGTCCACCTCGCATCTGCATTGCGTATCTTTTTATCCGTATCGTTTAGTGTCAATGCTTTACCTGTAATCGCGATCCCCATGCAAATCGGCAACCACTACCGGTTCGCGACGCCTCGAACACGCCGCGTCATACAGTTACAGGCATGGCTCACAAAATAAGCGGGTCATTGAAATCAATCGACTCATCAACACCATACGTCTCGACCGCCTCAGCAGCCGACATTGAGAGGCGGTACAGGCGGATGCTGTCTTTGTCGTTGTCGATTTCCTGAAGCAAATCATCTACCATCTGCTCGTACTGCGCTTTCGACACGCTACACTCAAAGACCGACTGCTGCACACGCTGCCCATAGTTGGTACACACCTGCGCCACGCGGCGCAACCGGCGCGCCCCGCCATCATCGACCGTGGCCACATCGTACGTCACAAGAATCTCCATAGGAGCCGTTTGTTAGTTAACGCAAGTTGCCGAGCTGTAAGCGCCCCACCTGAAGGAACGAAGTGCTTTTAGAGCTCGGAGCGGAGTCGAAACGCGAGTGGAGCGACTGACGGGTGAATACAAGCACGTCTCGGCATCGCACCTGTTTTACTCGCAGTGGGAGAGATTCTTCGTCGCTTCGCTCCTCAGAATGACAGATTGTGGAAGGTTGGTGTTCTACCCCGCAGCTTGGATCATTCATTATTATCGCACCAGATACGGGATGTACGCGTCCATGTCGCCGCGCAGCGTGCGCGCCAGCAGACGAGCCTGCGCATGCGGGATCAGCCCAATCTCCATCGACTGATCCAGAAACGGATGCGTCACAGTCTGCTGCTTGCGCTCCTGATACGCCGTAATCACGGTTTTGCGTCCGTCATCATTCAGCAGCACGGCTCCGCCGTCGGGTGTACGGAAGTCATCCGGCGTGAGCTGGCGGCGGTTGATGAGTGTAAGCGCCAGCCGGTCGGCCACCGGAGCGCGCAGTTCCTCCATCAGATCCAGCGCGAGCGAGGGACGCCCCGGTCGGGGGCGGTGCAGAAACCCCATCTGCGGATCCAGCCCCACGCCCTCTGCCGCCGACACGCAGTCGTTCAGCAGTAGCGTGTACAGAAACGAAAGCACCGCGTTAAACCGGTCACGCGGCGGACGCCGCGAGCGCCCGTTCATTTGAAAGGCGTCGCGCTGCTGACGGATATGATGCGAAAGCACGTCGAAATAGGTCTTGGCGGCTTCGCCCTCCAGTCCGCGAATCGCATCGGGGTCGGTGGCCGACTCCAGCGTGTCGAGCGTGCGCGCCATGCGTTTGGCGGTGGAGTGCAAGTCGGCCTGCCGGTCGTCATCGTCTACCGAGCGGGCCGCGCGCACCACCATGCGGCGGCTGTTCTGCACCTTGCCCGCCACACAGGCCCGCGCAATGGCCGCCCGATCCGCTTCGGACTCGGCCTGTTCGTACTGCGCCTGCCGCAGCAACACGTTTCCCGATTGCGGCCCCTGCACGCGAGCGCGGAACCGTCCGGTGTGGCTCATAAACACCACCGCTCGCCCATCTGCTGCGCATCGCCCCATAAGCGCAGGCGTCACGAGCACATTGCCAAAGCACACGATAGCGCCCAGATGATGCAGCGGAATCTGCGCCTTCTTGTCGCCCTCGACCTCCAGGCGCACCGTGTCGTGGTCGAGGCGCAGGTACGAGGGCTCGGTGGTTACGTAGAGCGTGTTGAGGAGCTGACGCATAGGGCGAGAAGCGGTTGGTCGGGGAAGTTGAAGCGCAATTGAGAATGCGAGAGGCCATGTTGCTACGCCGCACCGGGCGGGTCGTCGATGCGAAAGAGTGCGCGCTGCCACCAGGCCTGGCGTTCGGAAGCGGCCATGGGCTCGGGCATGCACACGCGCTGTAGCGAGCAGGGCGGACAGCGGTCGTCGTTCACGGGCGGCGGCACGCGGTTCGATTCCAGCATGGCCCGCACTTCGGCCACGATGTCTTCGGTGGCCTGGCGCAGCGACGCATCCAACTCGACCTCCTGTCGACGGCGTGCGCCGGTGTGGTAGATGGCTCCAGCGTCCACCGACATGCCCGTCATCTCTTCCAGGCAGAGTGCCTGTGCACACAACTGGATGCGCGCCGGACGGTGGTAGCGCTCCGCGCCATGCTTGTACTCCACTGGATACGGCGTCTCCCCCTGAAACTCCACAACATCGGCGCGGCCCACCAGGCCCAGCCGGTCGGAGTACAGCGGCAGGCTGCGCACAATGCGCACGTCGTCGCGTGTGTTGTCGAGCGGCAGGTCCACGCGCTCATGATCGCGGTTGCCCCGAAGCGTGTAGATGTTCTCCTCGTAGCTCTGCTCCACATGGATCAGCGCACACTGCCGCGGACAGTACGCGTAGTGCTCCAGCGCTGAGATCATGATGCGGTCGTCGTCGGCCCATTCCATAGATGTGGCAGTCGTTACGAGCGTACGAGACGGTATCAAGCCGTTGGTGCCGCCCGCTATATGAGCACAGACAGCGTGACGCCATCGGGCAGATTGGCGTCGTCAACGGTTACCGCATAGTCCGAAAACGAACGCGGCGCGTCCTTCTCACTCTCTGCTTCAATGCGGTCGAAGAGCGTGTGGGCAGGTGCATTGCCGAGCTTATTATCGTGGCTGAACACAAACAGTCCGCGCAGGCCCATCATGCCGCGCGAAGCCGAGCGGTCGAGCTCCCAGCACATCTTGAGCGCATTCCAGAAGAGTTCCAGATCATCGCCATCGAAGCCTGTCTGGTCGGCCAGCGTCGGATTGTAAAAGCCGTGCCCGCGATAGAGCCCGTACGGCACAATGGCTTTGCGGCCAAACATGCTTTCACCTTTTTCTTCGCGCGATTCCTCCGAGATCGGTACTGAGCGTGTGATGGTCATATCCATCGGAGCAATCGGATCGATAGAGCGGGCAAAGGTAAGCTGCATAGGGCCAAGTACCTGCCCGCAGTTCAGCTCTGTGTGGCTCATCACTGCACCAAACGAGCGTACATCGAAGAACTCCTGGCACATCCAGTCGCGCGCCTTGCGCACATCGGCCACATCGGCATCCTCGGACTCCAGGTCGAGCGCTTTATATGCCTGCTTTTGTTTATTTTGCAGCACATCGCCCTGCCGCACGTAGATTTTATGCTTGGCCTCGTCTGATGCGTGGTCGATGTAGTTGCGAATCTTGCGCTTCACCGATATATCGGTCACCAATCCCTGCATCGTTTCGGGATCGGTACGGGGCAGGTTTCCGGCGTCGGGATCGCCATTGGGATTGCCATCGGTTACGTCAAAGAGATAGACGAAGTCGTGGCGCTTTTCCGGGTCGAGGTGACTCA
>CAZBTM010000302.1:0-3381 GCA_964494425.1 uncultured Rhodothermales bacterium
GGTTATTTGAGGTGAAAGCGCTTAGGTCGATGCGCTCGCTGACGAGGTGTTGATCCTTTCGCGTGTTCATAGCTGGTTGGGAGCAGGTGCTCCGTAGTTGTGAGAAGATCCCACAAACCAGCCTGAAACCGGACGGATTAGGAAGATTGTTCTACCCCTGTTCTACCCCTATTTCGCTAAAGGGTTGTTGGGTAGTGACTTAGGGAAGTGCTTTGTGGGTGCGTCTGGCCCAGATCGTCTCCGAACGCGCTCCAGAATCCATTGCGCTCAACACCTCCGAGACGTTTGCGCTGGCCGATGGCATGACCGCAAGCGAGATGAGCCAGCTCGAAGCGGCACTGCCGGAGACGTACCGCGAACGCATTGTATCGGGCGAGGCGCTGGCGATTGGCTGGCTGGAGACGCGCACGGCCTCGGAGCACGCGGCGTATCGGCACATCAACCGGTTGGCACACGCCATTATTGCGGAGGG
This sequence comes from uncultured Rhodothermales bacterium, assembly GCA_964494425.1. Classification (GTDB taxonomy): domain Bacteria; phylum Bacteroidota; class Rhodothermia; order Rhodothermales; family Salinibacteraceae; genus Longimonas. The sequence goes on from CAZBTM010000302.1 coordinate 473, forward strand.
GCTCTCTGAAGCCGTGATCCAGCCCGGCATCACGACGACCGAGGATGTAGCGTGGTGGTACCGCGAGCGCATTCGCGACCTGAACCTGACTGCCTGGTTCCACCCGAGCGTGTCGGTACAGCGCGCCAATGCCGAGGGCGAAGACGGCGACTTTTCATCCGACAGCGGTCCCACCGTCATCCAACCCGGCGACCTCGTGCACATGGATCTGGGCATCACGTACCTGCGCCTGAACACCGACACGCAGCGCAACGCCTACGTGCTGCGTCCCGGCGAAACCAGCGCGCCCGACGGACTGCGCAGTGCGCTGCGCCAGGCCAACCGCGTGCAAGACCTGCTTACCAATCAGTTTGCAACCGGGCGCAGCGGCAACGCCATTCTGTCGGATGCCCTGGCTGCTGCCGACGACGAAAATCTCGACGCGACCATCTACACGCATCCGATTGGATACCACGGCCACGGCGCCGGTCCAACGATTGGACTGTGGGATCAGCAAGATGGCGTGCCCGGCTGGGGCGACTATCCGCTCTACGCGAACACCGCGCACTCCATTGAGCTGAACGTGGCCGCGTCGATTCCGGAGTGGGACGGCCAGGAGATCCTCATGAAGGTGGAAGAAGATGCCTTCTTCGATGGCAACGCTGTTACGTATCACGATGGCCGCCAGACCGAACTCTACCTTATTCCGCGCCAGCAGTAGGGGGTAAGGCATAGCTTTCATCTCTCATTCGGCTTTGTTATCTGCGTCGCATTGCATGTCGACAGCGATGCACTCGCAGCGGTGTGCGTTGCACGATTCACGGTACACTTATCTTCACGACAGGTGTAAAAACGCAACGACCGCGTTTGCATCAATATGTCAGCACAACCAGAGCCCCCTCTTAAACGGCCTGAAGCACGATTTTGGGCCGTATAGCCGATTTGTGCAAATCGATGATCGATTTGTGCAACAGGTAGAAATACCTGGTTTGTGTTAGAGATCACCCGTTTAGTGCAAGCCATCGGCGTCTTGCCTCCATATCCTTAGGAGCACCTTACGACCTACTCTTGGATGCTCCTGTTTACTCATGATGACTCGCCCCCCGCATGCCCAGGCCGTGCTTTTTGCTGTCTGGAATTGGCTACACAGTGCCCGCGTATCTCACAACTCTGGCTCCGCTCTTCTTCGCATCGTATGTTTTGTTGGACTCGTAGCCGGCGGGCTGCTCCTCAGCACCGCGCCAACCGCGCATGGACAAAGCGTTTGGGATTCTCCCGAACCGTCTTCTAACCCGTGGCAGATTGACCGCTCACAAGCAGAAGAAGATAACAATCCCTGGGCTGTAGACGACGCCTGGAACAGCAGCGACCCGTGGGGCACGGAAGACGTCTGGTCGAGCGACCGAACCTCGGACTCTACGCCCGATCCGTCACGCCATGGCGAGGACTGGGCCCGCGACTTCTATGACTTCTCGGACGATGAAGAAGAGGGTTCTGCACGACGTGTGGGCGATGGCGTGCAGACGAATGCAGGGCCTGGAGGACAATGCTTTAGCAATAACGACTGTACTGCAGGAGGTGGACGAAGTGTCTGCTGCGTGGATCCATCGACTGGCGTAGGTACCTGTGGTCCCGGAAACGGACGCTGCAACGGAACAGGTGGCGGCGGGAGTCCCCTCGCTCCCGGAGAGACACTTCCAAGCGGAGTCCCTGTTGACGGTGGCCTCTTCTATCTAATTGCACTGGGACTGGGATTGGGCGCATATAAGCTGACGTAGCCCACTGCGACGCGCCCGCCCCTGACACTCAATCTTTTAAATGTGCAACCCATCTTATTGCCTGCTACAAACGCAACAGACCCTCCCCCTCGCATCCTCCTGGTTGATCGCAACGACGACATGCGCTACTTTGTGGAGACCTGTCTCCACTCTAATGGACTTTCGACGTGGAGCATAGACCAGGCACGCACCGGGGCCGAGGCCGTGCGCTCCCTGCATCGGGAGCACCGGCTTGCTGTAATCGGTGATGTCACTTCTGGCCAGGAGCCGCTTGCGGCCGGCCTCCGGTCGATGCGGGCGCTGCACAACATCCGTGTGCTCAAACTCCACTGCTGGTCCAGCCCGCCCGACTGGTGCGACGCTGCGCTCCGGCACCCGTTTAGCACCTCCGATTTCCACCGGGTCCTCAGCACCCTGTCACTGCATTAGGTTGTATCTGAAGACCCTTCACGCGTTGCATCATGGCGCCAGGCGCTCCACCGTCCACGAGGCGGCGCTCTCTGCGTCGGCGCGGCAGTAGCGCAGGCGATCGTGCAGACGGCTGGGGCGGCCCTGCCAGAACTCGACGGTGTGTGGCACAATGCGTATGCCGCCCCAGTGCGGCGGACGCGGCACCTCGCCCTCATCGCCAAAGCGCTCCTTCACCTGCGCCCAGTTATCGTCGAGCACCTCGCGGTCGTCGATGACGCGGCTCTGCGGCGAGGTCCACGCGCCCAACTGGCTGCTGCGCGGACGCGTGGCGAAGTAGGCATCCGACTGCTCCGCCGACACGCGCTCGGCCCGTCCTTGCACGCGCACCTGCCGCTCCATGGGCTCCCACCAGAACGTAAGCGCCGCGTGCGGATTGGCCTGCAGCGCCTGGCCCTTCTGGCTCTGATAGTTGGTATAGAGCACAAAACCGGTATCCAGCTCCTTGAGCAGCACCACGCGCGAGGCCGGGCGGCCCTGTTTGTCGGCCGTGGCCAGCGTCATGGCGTTGGGCTCGGGCAGGTCGGCCGCAATGGCCGCGTCGAGCCACGTGCGAAACTGCGCAATAGGATCGTCGGCGATGTCCTCGCGCGTCAGCGTGGCGCGGGTGTACTCCTCGCGCAGGTTGGCAATGTCGGTAGGCATGGCAGGTTGGGGGATGCGAAAGGGATGAAGTAGACACTG
>CAZBTM010000303.1:0-3346 GCA_964494425.1 uncultured Rhodothermales bacterium
CATTTACGTATGTAAAGGTCCAGTTGTCATCAACGGCAAAGAACGCATCGGTAATGCTCTCCAGAATGTCTTCGTGATACCGATATCCGGCCCGGAGTTCGAGCTCGTCTACAGCGATTGCGGCAAGATCTGCTAACTGCCGAATACGATCGGGGGCGGGCACACGCGGCTCCGTGTCCATCACGCAGATCGACCCAATGCGATAGCCGTCGGATGTAGTCAGAGGCACCCCGGCGTAGAAGCACACCCCTTCACCGCTCTCCGTAATCGGCATCTCGCCTGTAACAACGGGATTATCAGCAAACCGCTCGTCGTTCCGTGCATCCTCAATGACCATGGGCCCCTCCTCTTCCACGTTGTGCACGCAGAACGAGAGATCGAAGTCGATATCAGGCGGACACTCTTCACTCAGGCACGACTTCGTCCACTGCCGATCGCGGCCAATAAAGTTGATGTAGGCAACAGGCGCATCAAACAGATCGGCGGCCAACCGCGTGAGACGGTCGAAAGCCTCTTCGGGGGGCGAGTATACGCTCTGATAGCGCTTTAGCGCAGCCAGCCGGGCTTCGTCGGCAACGTCGAAGTGGGAAGATGGAGCTTCCTGAAGGTCGATCCGAACAATCGAAGAGTCCGTTTTAGAGGATTCAGAGGCAGGAGCGGTCATAAACGCAGAAAGACAACGAGCATTGCATACTGAGTGTAACGTGGTTTTCGTGTACCTTGCGACAAGTGAGCTTGTTTATAACGTTCTTGTGTCTGAATCATGCATTTACATACAGCCTCACTATATTGTTACCTGTGGATTGTACGCTGTTACGAACGCGCCTGATATTGCCACGAGCGCACCCTATGTTGTGAAGCAGTCTAATACGACGCTCACACACGCCCCGCCCTCATGCTTCGCTTTTCGATCGCACGCCTGGCAGCCCGGTGCCCCGCGATGGGCCCCGCAGCGCGCGCTTCCCTGCTAACCGCTGTGCTTCTCCTTGTCCCTCTCTTCACCGCCCATGCCCAGTCTGAGGATGAACGCCCTGCGGTCACCCGTACGCTGGCTTTTGAAAATGCAACGGTGATAAGCGCCCCCGGCACGCAGCAATCGGGCGTTACGGTTGTGGTGCGCAACGGCGTTATTCGTGCGGTAGATGCGAATGCGGAGATCCCATACGATGCGCGCGTCATCGAGTCCGACTCGCTGTATATCTACGCCGGGTTCATCGATGGCCTCTCGCAAGCGGGGATCGAGATGCCCGACCCCGACGACAGCAACGAATCCACCGATGCGCCCTCGCTCGCACGCTCCGGCGTGCAGCCCGACCGCCATGCTCCTGCATTCTTCAACCCCGCTGCCAGCCGCGTAGAGCAGCTTCGCGCTCAGGGCTTCACCACCGCCCATGTGGTTCCTGACGGACGCATGCTCCCCGGCCAGGGGGCGCTCATGGCGCTGCACGGCCCCGATGCCAGTGCAGCAACGATCCAAGACGGCATCAGCCAGTTTGCCCAGTTTCGTGGAGCCCGGGGCTCGTGGCCCGATGTGGTGGCCCCCAGCACCACGATGGGCGTCATTGCTATGATGCGCCAGGTGATGCGCGAGGCCGACCGCCGCCAGCAGCTCGAAGACGCGTATGCCAACAACCCACAGGGCCAGCCGCGCCCCCCACGCGATGCCGCCCACACCGCCCTCATGCCTGTGATCTCGGGCGAGCAGCCGGTGCTCTTTGCCGCTTCGTCTGCTGTCGATATTCGCCGCGCGCTTGCGCTGCAGCAGGAACTGGACTTTCCGCTCATGCTGGCCAACCTGAAAGCGGGCTTCGAAACCATCGATGCCCTCCAATCGGCCAATGTACCGCTCTTCCTCTCGCTCGATCTGCCCGAGCGCACCGAGCTCCCCTCCGACACTACCGATGCCGAGCGCCCCACCCCCGACCCCGTGTTTCAGGTCGGTCCGGGCCTCGAACTTGACCGCGAACGCACCAACCTGCGCCTCCGCCTGCGCGATGAACAGGAGCGCTACATCGCGCAAGCTACCACCCTGCACGAGGCCGGACTCGACTTCGGTCTCACCACGCATGAGGTCTCACCCGGCGATATCCACGACCGCCTGCGCATGCTGCGTGACAGCGGCGTACCCGAGGAGACGCTGCTCGCTGCCCTCACCACCGTACCCGCTCAGGCATTCGGCGTCGACCGCCAGCTTGGTCAGGTCGCTCCCGGCTTCATCGGCAACCTCGTTGTTACGGATGCACCGCTCTTCGACGAAGACACGAGCATCCGTCACGTGGTTGTGGATGGCCACTTGTACACGCAAGACTCCGCCAGCGAAGGAGAGGTTACAGGAGATGCCGAAGCGGTCGTTGGCGCATGGACGATGACGCTCGACACCCCACAGGGCGAAGTCGACATTGACGTGACCATCAGCGGCGATGCCAGTGGGCTCAGCGGCACCGTCGTGGGCCCTGACGGCTCTGAAGAGCAGCTGGAATCGATCTCGTTCGACGGCGAAACGCTCTCGTTTGTCGTGCCCGGCAGCCAGATGGGCGATGCCCGCGTCTCGGGCACCGTAGAAGGCAATCGGTTCGACGGGTCGCTCTCTGCCGGAGGCATGAGCCTTGACGTAACCGGACAGCGCACGTCTCCCGAGCGCTAAGCTGCAGCACGGCCCCTTCCTTTCGTTTTTTTGCATTCCCGCCCTGAATCCCCCTATGCGAACGGTTTTCCTCTTTCTTCTAAGCTTTGGCCTGGTGTGGACGAGCGCCGCCCAACCGGGTCCTGACCGCCTACGCGCTGACGCGCCCAACAGCGTGCTCATCCAGAACGCCACGGTGCACACTGTGACCAACGGTACGCTCGACACCGCCGACGTGCTCGTGCAAGACGGCGTCATCGCATCGGTCGGCACCGACCTCTCGGCCCCGAGTGGCGTCGACACGTACGACGCCACCGGCATGCACCTGATGCCCGGCATCATCGACGCGCACTCGCACATTGCAATCTCGGACGTAAACGAGGCCACGCGCCCGGTTACCGCCCAGGTGGGCGTGGGCGACGTGCTCAATCCGTACGACCTGCGTATCTACCGGGCGCTGGCCGGGGGCGTAACGACCTCGCATGTCATGCACGGCTCCGCTAACGTCATTGGCGGACGCAATGAAACCATTAAGCACCGCTACGGCATGACGCACCCCAACGCCCTGCGTATGGAGGATGCCCCACGCACCATCAAGTTTGCGCTGGGCGAAAACCCCACCCGCGTACACGGCGAAAGCAGCGATGTGGTGCCGCGTACCCGCATGGGCGTAGCATCGGTGATTCGCGAGGCGCTGACCGAAGCACAACGCTATCAGGCGCT
>CAZBTM010000304.1:0-2095 GCA_964494425.1 uncultured Rhodothermales bacterium
GAACGGATCGAGCGCGCGGTCGGCGGCGGTCTGTAGCACGTCGCGGAACGTATCGTCCTGGTTGATAGCAAGCTGGCCCAGCAGGTCAGGCACGCGAATCTCAAGCGTCACATGCATCCCGCCCAGCAGGTCGAGGCCCAGCCCCAACGCCTCCTGGCGGATTTCCTGAATCTGCGTAAAGTTTTCCTGTTCATACTCAACGCGCTCTTGCTCGGTCATGTCGCCCAACCGCTGGTTGAGCATGATGCTTTGCACTGTCGGATACAGGTAGTATCCACACAGCCCCACGAAGAACACCGTGAGCGCTATTTTAAATCCGTTGTCTTTCATAAAGTATCAGTCACCAAAGATATACAGCAAGGGATGAAGAGGTCGTCAGCGCCCGTAGTTTTCCCACAAGTGCCCGTCCAGAGCAGTTAGGGGGAAAGAGTAGGCCACGGCAGCGCCCCGCAATGAGGGATGCAGACTCCCGCATTCGCTGCCCAATTTGCACACGGTCTTTGTGCGTGACAGGCAAGAGTCGACCCGCCGAATCAGACGCAGGAGCAACAGGGGGGGGCGCAGGGCCCGAAACGAAAGGCAAAAGCAACGGCATTGGCGAGAGCCGCTACAAGGGCCACGCCAACGCATTTGGGCAGGTGCTCATGCCTTGGAAGAAGTGCTACGGAGCGCGTGGGGTCGCCTGCACAAGGCGGCGGATGAGCCAACGCCCTGCCGTCACAGCAGAGGGCCGCTCGGCAGACTGCGCCCAGCGCGTAGGCACGACATTGCGGGGCGGAATGGTGGCCCCCCCGAGCGCAGCCCGGGCCCCGGCCAACGCAGCCAGTGCGGCCGATTGCAGACGCGGGACCGGCGCGGTGCCGCCCCACTGCGAATCTTGATGATGCAGCCAGTGCGCCAGCGCCTCCACGTCCGTACTCGCGTGGTGGCCAAGCAGGTCAGCGGCCGTGCGCCCATCGGGGGCATAGGCTTCGTACGCCTTCAGTACACGCGCAGTGAACTGCTCAGCGGTCGTCCAGGCATGCGATTGGGTTTCGCTCAAGGCCCGCTGAAAGGCCACACGGTCGGCCTCCGACGGCCACGTGTCAACGCGGTCCTGTAGCCAGACCGCCCGTGCATCCGTGGTGGATCCACGCAGCGCATCGCCCCAGGCGCCCCCCAACCACGGCACCATACTCATCGCCAGAATGCTGGCCATGAGGTACCGAAGGGTACGGGAGCGAAGGCGATTCATGCGGAGCAAGCCCCGATATTGTTACGATGCAAAAACAACACTGCACAAAATCCGGCATTGTGGCGTATTGTTCCAACATAGGCACACACTGGGTCTCCCTCTTGCTGGACACCAGTGCTGCGCCTCTCCCTTGCCTTGTGTTGCTCTCTCGTTGCTGCTATGCTCTTTTCCGCTACATCCCCCACCCACACGCGCCGCCATGTGCTTCCAAGCGGGCCTGCGCTCTTCACGCAACATTGGCATGTTTCGGCGCCACGAGGGCATATCCTGCTTGTCCATGGCTATGCCGAACACAGCGGACGCTACGGACATGTGGCTACCGCACTCAAGGAGGCCGGATACGCCGTCACCGCCTACGATCAGCGTGGATTTGGCCGCTCGCCAGGGCGCCGCGCGCTGGTGTGGGATTTTGACACACTCGCCCACGATCTGCACGCGATGAGTCAGCATGTGCAGTCGAACAGCACGGCGCCGCTCGTTGTGATGGGCCACAGCATGGGCGGGCTCGTGGTGCTGTGGACGCTGCTCATGCACGACCTGCCTGCAGCGGGCGTTGTGCTGTCGGCTCCGGCGCTTGCCATCGGGGGCAACGTGCCGCCCGGACTCGCGCCCCTAACACAGGCGGTAAGCCGCTGGCTGCCTATGCTTCCTACTGTAGGCAAGGTGCAGGGTGGCATTTCGCGGGATGTGCAGGTCGTTGCGGAGGCCGAAGCCGATCCGCTCAACTACCACGGGCGCGTCCCTGCACGTACTGGCGTGGAGATGCTACGCGTCGGCCAGCAGGTGCAGGCTCAGGCGGCCGCCATCACGCATCCCTACCTGCTCATGCACGGTACCGCCGACGCCATCGTAGATCCCGCA
>CAZBTM010000304.1:2105-3336 GCA_964494425.1 uncultured Rhodothermales bacterium
CGAGGCGCTCGACGGGCTGATCGAGGCCGACGGCATGACCGCCGACGCCTACATGGACCAGTTCTGGCCGGCCCTGCACGGCAACGGGGCCTCGCCGCCCCACGTGTCTCGTGCTACGGCACAAGCATAAAGACCACGCTCACCCGCGCTTCCACTTCAATGGTGCCTGCCGCATAGGCCTCCGGGTTCGCATCCGAGGCCGATTCAGCCATCATGGCGGTGCGGGCCTGTCCCACCTGCAGCGCACGCGGAAACGAGAACTGCTGCTCGCGAATCGTGTGCACAGCGCCCACCTGCACGTCCAGCGCGCTGGCCAGCTGCTCGGCCTTGCTGCGTGCGTTGCGTGCGGCCTCCGAAAGCGCCTCGTTGCGGGCCGCCGTGCGGTCTTGCAGTCCGTACTCGACCGATTCCAGGCGATTGGCGCCTGCATCAACGACCGCTGCTACAACAACCGGCACTTGGTCGGGGTCGTTGAGCGTGACGCGCACGGTGCGCACCGCCTCAAACCCGTCTTCGACCGTGCGGCGGCGCTCCTCGTCGTACACGCGGTGCGGACGCAGTTGAAGCTGCTCCATCTGGATCTGCTCCTCGGGCACATCGGCTGCACGCACTGCCTGCAGGGCAGCGCTGGAGGCCTCCCCGTTCTGCGTGCGGGCGGCCTCGGGCGTATCGGCGCGCGTCACAATGCCAAAGCGTACGGTGGCCTCATCGGGGGTCACCTGCACCGTGGCTTCGCCCTCTACGTGAATGGTGCGCATGTCGTCGTTTGCATCGGATTGGGCGTACGCAGATGAGGCCATGCATCCTACAAGCACAAGAAGAGAAAGAATAGACCGGGTGCGGCGCATAAAGAGGCGAGACATAAGCAAATGGCAATCAATGTATGGGTAGTAGTTAACGCAGTGTGCGGGTTTTTCCGACAGTCCTTTCGGGACGGGCATCCCCCTTTGCCGCTACGCGACATTTCCCCCTTCGCGAAGGGGGAAAGGCCCGAACAACGTGAGGGAATGGGGGATGTCAGGGCCGCGTATTCTACCGCAAAGCGATTAATAAAGGTGGAAGGAAAGCACCTCGCCCATATCAACGCGGCAGAGGCCCCGATTCGTATGGGCCGGCGGTCGGGGACCGGGCTCTGGAGCCTGCGCGTCTGACCGCTGGGGTTGCGATTGAAGACCGCCGCTCCCATCTTCTACTGCCTGTTTTATTCACCCGCTCCCTGCTCCTCCATGAT
>CAZBTM010000305.1:0-3321 GCA_964494425.1 uncultured Rhodothermales bacterium
CAGACAAAAGTAGCTACTATTTTGCGTCATCGTACAACACGATCCAGCAGCAGGCGTTTGCCTACGTCCTGTTGGTACAAATCTACTACGTATGACGCTCCAAGAACTGAAGCAACTGGTTTCGCTGGGCGAAGGGCGCACGTTGGAGTTTAAGCACCGCGTGCCACGGGCCGAGCGCATTGCCAAAGAAGTTATCGCCCTGGCCAATACCGACGGCGGGCGCATCCTGCTTGGCGTGGATGACGACGGCACCCTCGTGGGCGTAGATGACGCTGCAGAAGAAGCATTTATGCTACGCCGTGCCATCAGCCAGCTGTGTGATCCCCCCGTGTCGTATCACACCGACCGCGTCGTCATTGCGCCGCGCCGCGATGTGCTGGTGGTGCATGTGCCCGAAAGTCCGGGCAAGCCCCACGTGTTGCGCGACGCCGTGGAGAGCGAAGGGCTGGCGTACGTTCGCGTTGACGACATGAGCGTAGAAGCAAGCCCCGAGTCGGTCCGGCTGATGGAAAAGCGCCCCGCGACCAACGGCATGTCGGTGTCGTTTGGAGAGTCGGAATCACTGCTGCTCAGCTATCTAAACGACTACGGGCGCGTTACCGTCGCCGAGTTCGCCCGTATGGCCGATCTGCCCGAAGAGGAAGCATCGGCTATTCTCGTGCAGCTTACGCAGGCAGATCTGCTCATGCTGCATGCCAACCGCGACGAAGACTTCTTTACGCTTTCGTATTAACAGTTTGTACACAATCCGTTCAGGGGGTGTACTTCGTACTGTCAAATACTTCCTCTAAATAGAGCTGCCACGGTTGACATCTCGCCGCAGGTATTGTACAATCCGGTACATGCATAGATTGTAAAAAAGCGATAGCTATTTAATTCATGAATCTCCCCATATCTAATGGAAAAGCCATCGATTGCAGAGATACGCGAAGAAGCACACGAAAAGTTTGGCATCATGCCGGGCTTTTTCGAGGAAACGGGTTCATACACCACCGCGCCCGCTGCGGTGTACTTGATTGCTGATGAGGCGCTGCTCAAAGGCGTACTAACGCGCCGCGAGCAGCAGGCCGTACTGATTGAGTTGGGGCGGTATCACAACAGTCGCTACGACGCTGTTGTACATGCACGGATGGCATTGGATGCTGGGCTATCGGCACAGACCGTAGGCCACTTGTTAGACGGCGATCCGGTAGACGACGACCGGATCCAGGCTCTTGTTGAGGCGACCCGGTTGGCATGTGAACGGCGCGCGTGGTTCAGCCCGAAAGAACTGAAGGGACTCCGCCAGCGCGGCGTGCGTCGTGGCGAGTTGTACGAAATCTTTGCCTTTACGGGAATGAAGAAAATGACAGCGTTCACGCATCACATAAGCGACTTCCCGGTCGAGGCTCCCCTCCGACCGCTCGACGAGCGCATGGGCGACCGCTTTCAACGGCCGGCCGATCCCAAGCGCCAGCGGCTCTTTATGGGCTAAACGCCCTGTGGTCTACCTGCGCCTGCGATCTGTCGTGTACTGCTCCTCTACCTCAACGCTGATATGCCTGCCCCAAGCGAAACCGAGTACAACCGTTCCGTTGCAATGGCCGAGGCCTACTATGGACTCGTGCCCGAGATCATCAAGGTGGTGAACAAAGAAAATCCGGCTGTTGCGCAGATCTACATTGCGGCGATGGAGCTCATGGAAGACGGCGAACTGGCCGATGATGAGCGCGAGGCGGTGATCCTGGCGATCTCACGCTACAACGACTGCCACTACTGTGCGCGCACTCATGCAGCACTGGGATACGCCGCCGGCCTTTCCAAAGAAGACATCGAGGCCATCAACCGGGGACATTTGCCGAAGAGTGAACGTCTGAAGGCCGTTGTGCAGGCTACGCGCCTTATCCTTGATAAGAGCGGCTGGCTGGATGAAGAGGATCTGAGCCAGTTGGACGACCGCGGCATCACCCGTATGCATCTCTACGAAATCAATGCGCTCATCAGCCTCAAGACGCTGAGCAACTACATCAACCACGTCGCGCAGACGAAAGTCGATGAGGGACTCGACCAGCTCTTTCCGATCATGGCCGAGATTGACCAAGACGGATGGGCTGAAGTCCCCGACGAGACGAACGTTTGAGGGAGGAATAGAAGAACAGAGGGATGAATGATCTCACTTCCATTCTTCCACACCCCACGGCCCACTACGGCAGTTCCAGCTCCGGCTCCTCGGGGAATGGGCGATACAAGATCATGATGCTGCCAATAACCTGCACCACGTGCACCGGCGACTCGTCGGTGTCGAGGCGGGCCAGCAGGTCGTCGCTTAGCGCGTGCACTTCGTCGGGCGAGGCGCCGAGCGTTTTCACTTTGAGCAGTTCGCGCGTGTTGAAGGCTTCTTCCACCGCAGCGACGACGGCGGCAGTGAGCCCGCTATCCCCAATGCGGACAACGGGGTCGAGGTCGTGTGAGGCACTGCGCAAAAAGGCGCGCTGCTTGGACGTGAGGGAAGGGGTGTCGGCCATAAGACTCGGATGTTGAGATAAAAGATGATCGTGGAAGATGAAGCGGTGCACGGACGCGAAGATCCACGCTGTGCATCCCTCCACAAAAAACTACAGCGCTGCCCTGCACATGGCACGGCAGCGCTGCATCTGTGTGTTGGGCCTACTGGACGTTAGAAATAGAGCCCAATGTTGATGTTAAAGGCGGTGCGCCATTCGTTGTCATTGTTCTCTGCCATCACGCTGGCGAAGTTGGCACCCGGGTGGTTGAAAGGATGCCCCTTGCTGATATTAAGGTCCGTATACACAAACAGCGGACCGGCGGTGGTCAGAAAGCCGATGTCATGTGTTGCGTTGTCGTTCCACGAGTCGACGTTCTTGTTTGTTACCAGACTGAAGTCATAGTACGGCTTGATCTGCGAGACGGGACCGAGGTCCACCGGGAAGCGGTACGACAGGCTCGACGAGTAAACCGTGTGCTCTGCGGCCACGCGCTGTGGGAAATTGTACGCGCCCATCACTACAAAGTCATCTGCGGCGTAGTTGACTCCGCTGACATTGTCTCCGTCTTGATTCTCCGTTTGCTGGGCCATCTGAAATTCTGCCCGCTCTTGGTCAGTCAGCGGTGGGTTAAGTTCCTGCTGGGAAAATTGCAGCTTAGCCTCAAAGCCTTCGTAGCGCCCCTGCAAGTGAAGTGCATAGGCGGCATGCCAGTCCGTGTCTCCGGTCGCTTCATTCAGAAGCTGTCCTCGCTGCCCAGATACACCTATTTTCGTGGAGCCAAGGTCACCGTGATTGAAGGTGTAGGCCGCTTTCACGTTGAACTGGTGGGCTTCAG
>CAZBTM010000306.1:0-614 GCA_964494425.1 uncultured Rhodothermales bacterium
GGCGCCGCTGATCCGGGATCCATTCGTCCCTCTGAGTAACGCCAATCACTTCAGGATTAGCGACTACCAACATCCAGTCGTCCACGCATCCCTTATCTATTCTCCGTAGAGGAGCGACACCGCAACGTTGTAATCGGATTCGACATGCATGCGCCCGAATCTTCGTGTTGGGGCTGGCGTACGCGCAACAAATAGAGCCTGCCTGTTTCTCTGTATCGCAACTGCTCGTCTGCTATGACTCGGCACGACTGGATCAGTCTGGGAACGACTGTGGGGCTGCACCTGCTGCTGCTTCTGCTTTTTGCCGTGCTTTCGGCCAGCCGTCCCGATGCACCCCAGATCGGATACATGGAGGTTGAGTTTGGACCGCTGGCGCAGGGACAGCCTGTAGAAGCGGCCGAAGAGCCCACGCCGCCCGAGCCGGCCCCCGAATCCCCCCAGACCGAGGAGCAGCCGGACACCGAACCAGCAGGGAGCTCACGTGAGTGGCAACGCAGTCCGCCAGCAGGCGATCAACGAAGTCATCCAGGCTGCCGTTATCGGAGGCATCCTCGCGATAATCATACTCTACCTCTTCCTCCCTGTCAGGACAAAACGGTAAGACGGCGACATCA
>CAZBTM010000306.1:624-3310 GCA_964494425.1 uncultured Rhodothermales bacterium
GTCGAAGAAGCGCCTGCCGCAGAACCTGCTGAAAAAGATGCAGAAGAAGAACCTGCCGAGGAAGAGATGGCAGAAGAAGCGCCGGAAGAGCCGGTGGAACTGCCAGAATCGGACGCGGCCGAGGAGGCGGTGCCGCCCACCGAAGAAGAGCCCGAAGAGGAGTCGCCTGAGCCCGAAACGGAGCCCGCCGAGGGGGACGACAGCGCCGATGCGGAGCCCGATCCCGAAGCCGACGACGGCGCGGAGACCGACGACGCTCCGACCGATGAGGGCGAAACCGAGGCCGAAGACGGCACTTCGACCGATGAAGACCGCAGCGCGCCCTACGACATTGAGGGTCTCAACCGCGATCCGCAGTTCGCTCCGCTTCCCACCTACAACGAACAGGTGAACGCCCGCGTCCGCGTTCGCATCACGGTCGACCCGCAGGGCAACATTGTGCGCCGCATTCCGCTTATCAAGGGCGACCCCGCGCTCGACGAGGCCGTTATGAACGCATTGTCGCGCTGGCAATTCAACGCGCTGCCCGAGGGCGCTCCGCAAGAGAACCAGACCGGGATCATCACCTTCACCTTCCGCCTCGAATAACTACTTCCGCCGCAACTCCTTGTGCCTATGATTGCCCCCACGGTATCCACAAACATCGACGTCGACGCCCTCTACCGCGCGCTGGCAACGCCACGCGCCATCGAAGAAAAAATGCTGCATCTCATCCGGCAGGGGCGTATCAGCAAGTGGTTTAGCGGATACGGACAGGAGGCCATTGCGGTGGGTACGGCGTGGGCACTGCACGAGCAGGACTACATTCTGCCGATGCACCGCAACCTGGGCGTGTGGACCACCCGCGACGTCCCGCTGCGTCCGCTGCTCTGCCAGCTTTTTGGGCGCGAAGGCGCCTTCACCGAGGGGCGCGACCGCACGTTTCACTTCGGGTTGCCCGAGCAGCGCATCATCGGCATGATCTCGCATATGGCCGCAATGCTGCCAGTGGCCTGCGGCCTGGGGCAGGCGTTTCAGTACAAGCAGGAGGATGCGGTGGCGCTCGCCTTCTGCGGCGACGGCGGCACTCGCGAGGGCGACTTCCACGAAGCGATGAACCTGGCTGCAGTGTGGAATCTGCCTGTCGTCTTCCTGGTCGAGAATAACGGATACGGCCTGTCGACGCCGACCTATGAGGCGCTTGCCGAAACCGAAATCGTGTCGATGGCCTCCGGCTACAACATGCCCGGACGCTCCGTCGATGGCAACGACATCTTTGGCGTCATCGAAGCCGTAAAAAACGCCCGCGAAACGGCGCTGCGGCGCGGCCCGGTGCTTCTGGAGATGCGCACGTTTCGGATGCGCGGCCACGAAGAGGCCTCGGGCACCGCGTACGTGCCCGACGAAAAGATGGACACCTGGGCCGAGCGCGATCCGGTGGAGCGCCTCGAAGAATATCTGCGCGTAGCCGGGGGATGGGCAGACGACGACCTCAAAGCGCTGCAATCCGATATTGCCACCACCGTCAACGACGCCGTAGAATGGGCGCTGGATCAGCCGCCCATCGAGAGCACGCCCGAAGACGAGTCCGCAGCGGTGTATGCGCCGCATGAGCCGCACGACGAGGCTCCGCCCCTCGAATCGGACCTTGACGACGACACCGCCACCGCCGAGCGCCGCTACATCGACGCCCTCACTGACGCCCTCGACGAAGCCCTTGCCGCCGACGATGATGTCCTCATGATGGGCCAAGACATTGCCGAATATGGCGGCGTGTTCAAAGTCACCGATGGCTTTGTAGATCACTACGGGCCCGAGCGCATCCGCAACACGCCCATCATCGAAAGCGGCGCGATTGGAGCCGGGCTGGGCCTGGCCATCGAAGGGCTGCGTCCGGTTGTAGAGATGCAGTATGCCGACTTCATTTCGTGCGGATTCAACCAGATCGTGAATAACCTGGCGAAGACGCATTACCGCTGGGGGCAGCCCGTGAACGTGACGATTCGTGCGCCCTACGGCGGCGGCATCGGCGCCGGGCCGTTCCACTCGCAGTCGCCCGAAGCCTGGTTCTGCCATGTGCCCGGCCTGAAAGTCGTGATGCCCTCCACGCCGCGCGATGCCAAGGGCCTGTTGCACAGCGCGCTGCACGATCCGAACCCAACCCTGTTCTTCGAGCAGAAAAAACTGTACCGCTCCATTCGGGGCGAGGTGCCCTCTACGCCCTACCGGATTCCGCTGGGCGAGGCGCGCACCGTGCGCGACGGCGCCGATGCTACCATCGTAACGTACGGACTGGGCGTGCACTGGGCGCTCGATGAGGCCGCCCACTGGGCCGAGGCGCACGACCGCTCGATTGCTGTGATTGACCTGCGTACGCTCGTGCCATGGGACAAAGCAACGGTCCGCGCCTCCCTGAGTGAAACCAGCCGCGTGCTGGTGTTGCACGAAGCCACGCGCACCGCCGGATTTGGGGCCGAGTTGGCCGCCGAAATCACCGAAGACCACTTCGAGCTGCTGGATGCGCCGCCGATTCGCGTGGCCGGGGCCGACACACCCATTCCGGCTACCCAAGAGCTCGAAGAAATGACCTTCTCGGCCAAGCGCGACCTGCGTGATGCGATTGAGCGACTGATGGCGTACTGAGAGCCTGAGCCAAACGGTCCTCCGTTCGGCCCCTGCCACTGCCGCTGGAGACGTCCGCGCCAGG
>CAZBTM010000307.1:0-3295 GCA_964494425.1 uncultured Rhodothermales bacterium
CCGATTTGAATCATCGGAGATGAAAAGCGTATCTCCTCCAACAACTTGCAAGGTGCTTATTGCTCCAAACTCGCCCGGTCCTTGCCCTTCTCCTCCGAACTCTCGGACAAATGTACCATCGTGCTGCTCCATCTGAATGATACTCTCGTTTGATGCATCCGCTACGTAAATGGAGTTGGTGCTATCCACCGCTATGTGGGGGAGTAGATTCCATGCGTTACCCAGCGGAGCATCTACAACCCGGTTCACCTCCTGAAAGTCTATCTGTGCAACTGATGGATCCTGGGCCTGGCTACATGGAATGATACCTATCAAAATAAATGTCAACAAAAATGTATTTTTGTAAATCATTGTACATATAATATTTGCTTTACCAAAAAAGGGAAAGGCGAGAAGCAATGCTACCTCTCACCTTTCCCATTTATCTCCAGGGTCTTTAAGGCTGCTCATGAAGAAGCCCTGATAATCGCGTCACAGGGGCCCGATAGACAAGTATCATCTGAGGCAGTGCAGCATTCCCCCCTCGCAGGTATCGCCAGAATCGGTTTCGCACTCAGCATTTACCTTAATGACCGCCGAGGAATCGACATTCCATGAATTGGCAGGAGATGATGTCGCGAGTGTCAACCCTCCAACTCCAATAACCAAGATACAAATTATGTTTAGAAATAGGCGCTTCATGTGAGTCGCCTTTATTTACCATGAGAAGATAACGTGCAGTTCAATATTATCCGGCAAATTCGAAAAAAAAGATCTTGATGTTAAATAAATGTTAAGTAATTAACGATGGTGAGCGTGCTTGTAGATTACAAATCATGAAAGTGAAGGCATGGCTTATATTGCCTAAAACAAAAAGAGACATTTTCTGCCTCGACCAACCGCATCAACACCCCGGCTCTGCGAATCCTTGATGGGAAGGGCACTCTGCCTTCGCCTCCGCTTGACGCTTACCGGGTGTGATGCCGATACTTGGGGATGGACAAGACGCTGTTTGCTTGCGTGCTGCCACCGTATCCGCTATCCATTCCTGCTATCCCCAAAGACCGATGTCAAATCCATTTCGTGTGGGCGTACTCACTGGCGGGGGCGACTGCCCCGGACTCAACGCCGTCATTCGCGCTGTAACCAAGAGCCTGCTGTCGCAGTGCAATGCTGAGGTTGTAGGGATTCGCGAGGGCTTTCGCGGACTCATTGAGGGGGATACGGAGCTCCTCGAATCGCCCGATGTAAGCGGTATTCTGACCCGTGGCGGCACCATTCTGGGCGCGAGCAATAAGGCGAATCCGTTTGAATACTACGCCAGCGGCGGGGCGGACGTGTCGGCCCAGGCGCTGAAGGTCTACAAGCGCTTGAATCTGGATGCGCTTGTGGCCATTGGGGGCGATGGCACGATGTCGATTGCCCACCGCCTGCAGAAGCTGGGGATGAACATTGTGGGTGTGCCCAAAACCATCGATAACGACCTGATGGGCACTGACCGCACGTTTGGCTTTGATACGGCGGTGCATGTAGCTACGGAGGCGATGGACCGCATCCACACAACGGCGCAGAGCCATCACCGCGTGATGATCGTGGAGACGATGGGCCGCTACGCGGGATGGATTGCGTTGCATGCGGGCGTGGCCAGCGGGGCCGACATCATTTTGATTCCGGAGCTGCCCTACGACGT
Organism: uncultured Rhodothermales bacterium; assembly: GCA_964494425.1. GTDB lineage: Bacteria > Bacteroidota > Rhodothermia > Rhodothermales > Salinibacteraceae > Longimonas. Next base: position 1,670 of record CAZBTM010000307.1, read on the forward strand.
AGACGAGGTCATTCGCGTCTGCCAGGAACGCGAGGAAGGGGGGCGGCAGTTTACAATCATCGCCATTGCGGAAGGGGCCAAGCCCGAAGGCGGCTCCTTTACGGTGAGTGAGCGCGTAGAAGAGAGCCACGATCCGCTGCGTCTGGGCGGCGTAGGCAAGGCGCTGGCTGAGCAGATTAAGCCGCACATTGAGAGCGAAGTGCGCACCACCATTCTGGGCCACATGCAGCGCGGCGGCACGCCCACGGCCTACGATCGTACGCTGTCTACGGCCTTCGGAGCCCATGCGGCGGAGCTGGTGGCGGAGGGTACTTTCGGCGTGATGGTGGCGCGCCAGAAGAGCCACTTTACACACATTCCGCTCGAAGACATTGCCGACGAAACGCGCACCGTGCCGCGCAACGCCCCGCTTATTGCTGCGGGCGTGGCCATGGACACTTCGTTTGGCGTGACTGATCTGGACGTGTGCATGCAAGATGCGTCGATTATGCCGTAACCGGGCATTACTGCTTTTCGAGACGCTCGGTTCGGACGTGCTTTGAGACGCCCAGGTCGGACGTCTCTACGGTTTTTTTGATCATATGCTTTGTTTGGACTATGGATGTTTTTCTGACGGGTGCAACCGGATTTGTGGGATCATACGTGCTTCAGGCGCTGCGCCAGCACGACCACGCGGTAACGTGTCTATTGCGCGATCCCTCGGCGTCACTGGCGGTCGATGACGACCGCGTAACACGCGTTGCGGGCGATGTGACCGACCTGGATTCGCTTCAGGGCGCGCTCGACGGCTGCGACGCGGTGATTCATCTGGTGGGCATCATCGACGAGCAGCCGAGCAAAGGGATCACGTTTGAGCGCATCCATACGGAGGGCACACGCCATGTCGTGGAGGCGGCGCAGACTGCAGGCATCGGCACGTTCATCCACATGAGCGCGAACGGCGCTGCGCCCGAGGGTACCGGCTACCAGACCAGCAAGTGGGCCGCTGAGCGTATCGTGAGCGATGCGGGGTTTGGGCACTGGTGCATCATGCGGCCGTCTATTGTCTTTGGCGATCCAGGGCCGCACAACATCGAGTTTGCCTCGCGCCTGGTCGACGACCTGATCCGTCCATTTCCGGTGCTGCCCGTCTTCGGGGATGGGCAGTACCAGCTGCAGCCCGTGGCCGTGCAGGTGGTGGCTGAGGGCTTTGCGCAGGCGCTAACCACCGAATCGGCCCACGAGCAGACCTTCATGGTTGGCGGACCCGATAAACTGGCGTACACCGAGATTCTGGATCGCATCACCAAAGGCTGGGGGCACGATCCCAAACCGAAAGCGCACGTACCGCTTGCGCTGGCCAAACTGGGCATGAACACCGTGGGCAAGCTGGGCCTCCTCCCAATTTCGCCGGCGCAGTTTGCGATGCTCATTGGGGGCAACACGGGGTACGCAGAACCCTTCAACGAGACGTTCGACGTGTCGCACCGCCCGTTCACCCCACGCTCGCTGCGGTATCTGCGGGGGCGGTAGACGTAGAACGGTAGCTGAGTCCCCCTGTATTACACCCAAACGGTTGAACGACGCACAATACATTATGCCTCATACGACTTTGCCCCCCGACCGCGACGAGCTACTGGCTGTTTG
>CAZBTM010000308.1:0-3287 GCA_964494425.1 uncultured Rhodothermales bacterium
CCACAGGCATGACCTACGGCCCCTCCGCCGTGCGACGCAGGCCCCTAAGGGGCTCTGCCCCGCTGCTGCCTGCCGCATCCGCATCAATGCTGTAAAAAGGGGCTAACATAGAGGCGGGGCTTCGTATCCAGCCCGCACGTGCTCAGGTTTTCGATGAACATATCTGCCCCCGAGAGCCTTCGGAGGCAGAGCCTCCGGGTCAAGCGTCACGAGGTGGAGCCTCGCGACGAGCGAGCGAGAAGAAAAGTAGAGAGACCGTCCTGTGTGAGCAAAAGATCAACTCCTCGTCGCATAGCACTACAGGCATGACACTTTGGGCCCCTCCGCCGTGCGACGCAGGCCACGCAGGGGCGCTGCCCCGTCCCTTCGGGTCCCTTGCCCCACCGTTGCTTGCCATCTGCCCCCATGCTGTGAAAGGTGGTGGGGGGGCGCCCCTCTGCATCCAACAGAAAATTCGAGGCGTAGCGCAGTCATGATCGTAGCATAATGCAACGCCTGCCCACTGGCGAAGTACAACGGCACGAACTTTTTGGTTGCTGCCCCTGCTTTCCCCGTGCCTATGAAGCGCTTTGAAGAGCTGTTTACTGAGCTGTCCGCCAAAGTTGAGCGCGCAGATTCTGACTCGGGAACCGTGGCCCGCGTGGAGGCGGGGCCGCATGCCATCGGCAAAAAAGTGCTTGAAGAGGCGGGCGAAGTCTGGATGGCCGCCGAGCATGAGGGGCGCGAGCGCACCGCCGAAGAGATCGCGCAGTTGCTCTACCACGTGCAGGTGATGATGCTGGCGTGCGACCTGGACCTTGACGATGTGTACCGTCACCTGTAGCGACGCCTCTCCTTCCGCTGATTTCTGTTTCGTTACTCTCCCTGCTTTATGCTTCAGATTGCTCTTCCCAACAAAGGTGCCCTGTCCGAAGGCGCAGCCACCCTGGCCAGCGAGGCCGGATACCACTGCCGCCGTCGCGGACGCGAACTCTCGGTGCGCGATACCGACCATGGCGTGGAGTTCGTGTTTCTGCGTCCGCGCGACATTGCGACCTACGTGAGCAAGGGCATCATCGACCTGGGCGTGACCGGGCTCGATCTGCTGCACGACAGCGGGGCCGACGTCACCCAGGTTATGCCGCTGGAGTTTGGGAAGGCGCGCTTCTGCTACGCGGTACCCAAAGAGCAAGACATCACGCCTGACGACTTCACTGCTGATACGCGTATTGCTACTTCGTACGTAAACGTGGTGCGGCGCGACCTGGAGCAGCGCGGCATCGACGCTACGGTCGTTCCGCTTGACGGCGCAGTCGAGATCTCCATTCAGCTGGGCGTGGCCGATGCTATTGCTGATGTGGTGCAGACCGGACGCACGATCGACGAGGCGGGCCTGAAGGTGATTGGCGACCCAATTGTCGATACGCAGGCCATGCTCATTGCACAAAACGGCACGATCTCAGACAAAGAAGCCGCCCGCCACTTCCAGGAGCGCATCAGAGGGATCCTGATGGCGCGCTCCTACATCATGGTCGAGTACGATCTGCCCACCTCTAAGCTCGACACCGCCCACGAGATTACGCCGGGCATTGAGTCGCCCACCGTGTCGCCGCTGAGCAAAGACGGCTGGGTGGCTGTGAAGGCCATGGCAAAACAGTCGCGCGTCAACGAGATTATGGACGACCTCACCGCCATCGGCGCCAAGGGCATTATCATCACGGACATCCGCACCTGCCGGATTTGATATAAGCCACCGCTTTCCGGTGTGGCATCCATGGGCTGTATCAATTCTCCGCCCTCATTCGTAGAATGGGAAACAACGCACCGCCTTCTATCCCATCAACCTGGAGATGCTATGATTTCACGCTCTGCCCTACGCCATTGGACGCCGCTTGCCGTGCTTATGCCGCTGCTTCTTGTGCTCAGCGGATGCGGACGCAATCTATTTGAACAGGCTACCTCGGGGATTACCGGGATATTTTCCCTTATCGTTCTCGTGATCGCTCTTGTGGCGCTCGTTGACCTACTGGGTGACCGCGGACGCAGTCCCGTAAACAAGATCATCTGGGCGGTTGTCATCATCTTTATGCCGCTCGTTGGCGCGATTCTGTACCTTCTGTTCGGACGCTAATCGGTTTGTCTTCGGATGAGTTGCCTGCGCACTGCCTCCCATTCCGACGTCTTCGTGCCAATACGCACGGCACTCGTGTGTAGCGCGCTGCTCCTTATCGGTATCGGGCTGGGGGGATGCCGGACGACGGATCAGGCTCCGATGCACGATGCGCCCGGACTTGCATGGGCCGACTCCAGCCTGCTCGTTATGGCGTATGAGCGAGCCATTCGGGATGCCGCGCAGTTCGGCCCCAACGCTGTGGTGCGTACGCTCACGCCCGTAGCGTCCCATAACGACACGCTCCACTGGCAGGTCGATGGCGACAGCACGCGCTGGGTGCAGGTGACGACCTGGACCGACGACGCACCCTTGCCGGGCGCTCGTACGCCTTCTTCTGAGGGCGACACGCTCACGCTTACCGGCGACGTGTGGGTCACGCTTACGCCTGCCGTGCAGCAGTTCTGTCGGGATGTGCCGCCCGAACACCGCACGCGCCGCCTGGAGCAGCGCCTGGGCCTGCCGCCCTATGCCGGGTACACCCGGTTCGTGACGCTCTGGGTGCGGCAGGCCGACCTGTTTCGTCCCTGCCCCGACCCCGAAACCACCGACCGCCAGTGCGAAGCGACGCCGCCGCAGCCGGCGAGCCGTGTGCGCGTGGCCCCGGAGCACACCGAGTGGCTGGAGGCGCAGTTTGCATCCTCGCACCAGCCGGGCGGCTATCCGTTTACGGGGCTCGGCTACACCTACGACTGGGGCCGCCCTGAGCAGCCCGTCGGGTTCAGCGAGTTTGTGGTGCCCGACGGCGCAACCGTACGCCTCAACGACCGATCTTCCACCGCGGCCTACTGCACCTCTGAAGCTGCTGCCAACCCATAAGCATCAACGTATCTTACGCATCCACAATACCTTATGAGTTCCGATACGCCACGAAACGCCCCTGCTCAAATTGCCGTGCTCTTGCTTACGCTTGTCACGGTGGGGCTGCTGGGGGGATGCGAGAAGCCGGGCGATCTGCCGGATGCGACGCCTAACCGGGTGCAGGCCTCTGCCGAGGTGCCGGTGCTGCTGCTCTCCATCGACGGGCTGCGCCACGATTACCTGGAGCTGCACGACGCGCCGACGCTCGACTCGCTGCGGAATGCATCGGCGTCTGTAGAGCAGTTTGTGCCATCGTTTCCAACAAAGACCTTCCCAA
>CAZBTM010000309.1:0-2225 GCA_964494425.1 uncultured Rhodothermales bacterium
CATGTGGCGCAGTGCAGGCATCTTCACGTTGACCACGTTGATGCGGAAGAAGAGATCTTTGCGGAAGGTCTTGTCCTTCACGCTGCTCTCCAGGTCCGCGTTAGTGGCGCAGAGCACGCGCGTGTTTACGGTGCGGTCCTCGACGCCGCCCAGACGTCGGAACGTGCGGCTTTCCAGAAAGGAGAGCAGCTTCGCCTGTAGTGCCAGGCTCATCGAGTCGATTTCGTCGAGGAAGAGCGTGCCGCCGTCGGCAATCTCGAACATGCCGGGCTTGGCATTGCTCGCGTCGGTGAAGGCGCCCTTCTCGTAGCCAAAGAGCTCCGCTTCGAGCAGATTGTCGGGCAGGGCCGCGCAGTTGATCTCGGTAAACGCCTCACGCGAACGGGCCGAGTTGTAGTGCAGCGTCTGCGCCGCCAGGTTCTTGCCCGTGCCCGTTTCGCCCGAAAACAGCACGGTGGTATTGGATGCGCCAGTCAGCGTCTGGATCGTTTCGCGCACCTGCACAATCGGATCACTCGTGCCCAGAATGCCCGAAATGGGATATTCGGCCTGCTGCTTCTCCTTAATCTCGTCCAGCTCCTGCTGCGCACCATACAGGTCAATGGCCTTTTCGAGGAGCGCGCGCATCTCTTCGAGGTTCACCGGCTTCTGCAGGTAGTGAAAGGCCCCCTGCCGCATGGCCTCGACCGCCGTCTGCACCGACGAATGCGCCGTCATGATGATGACGGGCACGCCCACCTCACGCTCATTCAGGGCGTCGAGGAGCTCCACGCCCGTCATTTCCGGCATCATCATATCAGCAAGAATGACGTCCGGCGGCTCCTGGTCGCCGAGTTCATCCAGCATACGTACGGGATTCACAAATGCCTCGACATGATACCCGTCGCGCTCCAGTACATTGGTAAATAACGTACCAATCTTCGGTTCGTCGTCAACAATAAAGACACGCTTTTGCATAGCGGACACCAAAAGAGAGAGAAAAAGACACTGGCGTAGTACGATTACCCGTCAAGACACGTACGGGACAAGTCAAGGACCATGATAGCTGCAAAGTTTACATTTCGATGTTTCAGTTGTTCGTGGAAATGAGAGATTTTTTCCGGTTATGTCGTTTTGCTCCATCGGTAATAGGGATGGTGCTCCTCATCACCCTATTAGCAGGCGCTGGATGCGACACCGCTCCTGCGCCCGATCGTACAGTAACCGATGCGCTGGGCCGCACCGTGGCGGTGCCCGACACGGTGCGCCGCGTAGTGCCGCTGGCGCCGAACCTGACGGAGCTTGTTGTGGCCGCAGGCGGGGCCACTCGCCTGAGGGCGGTTACGGTGTCCGACACCTATCCCCCTGCATTGGTCGACACGTTACCCCGTGTGCAAACTTTGCCTGTGGATTACGAGGCCCTTGTGCAGCACAGTCCCGATCTGGTGCTGGCCACCGATCAGGTAAATAGCCCCGGCGATGCCGATCCGCTCGCGCAGATGGGCGTGCCCACCTACTTCTTTTCGTTTGATGCCGTGCCCGATATCTTCGCCAGCATCGAGACGCTGGGCACGCTCATGCACACCGAATCCGAAGCCCAGGCACGTGCCGACACGCTGCGCCGAGCATTCGATACGCTGCACACCGCCACAGAAGCGTTTCCCCGGACGCGTGTGCTCGTGCTTGTGGGCGATGAGACGCTCTATGCGTTTGGCGGACCCAGCTACGTGCACACCCTCATCGAGGCCGCCGGCGGCACAAGCATCACCGATCACTTCGAGAGCGCCGCGCCCACGCTCAGCGAAGAGTTCGTGTTGCAAGAAGCCCCCGACGTGATTATTGGACTGTTCGATGCGGGGGCGCCCACCGATCATCTGCTGCGGTTACATCCTACGTGGGATGCAGTCCCCGCCATCCAGAACGAACGCGTATACACCGTGAACCCAGACCTGGTGTCGCGGCCCGGACCGCGCGTCGTACAAGGCGCGTATCGCATCGCCACGCTTTTGCATCCCAATCGTGCGCTCCCCGCGCCGCCGTCGCTCCGTTTGCCTTAGCGCCTGTGTGTAGCCTTCTACGCCCCCCGATATGCGTACCGCGTTGTGTTGGATCAGCCTCGCAGCAGCTACGCTTCTCACGCTGGCGGCGGCGCTTTCGTTGGGCAGCACCGACATCTCGTTTGCTACGACCTACCACGTCGTCGTGCATCGGGTGGTGGAAGCATTCGGCGGGGCGTCCACAGTCGC
>CAZBTM010000309.1:2235-2656 GCA_964494425.1 uncultured Rhodothermales bacterium
ACCCAGACCTGGTGTCGCGGCCCGGACCGCGCGTCGTTCACGGTGCGTATCGCATCGCCACGCTTTTGCACCCCGACCGTGCGCTCCCCGCGCCGCCGTCGCTTCGTTTGCCTTAGAGCCCGTATGCAGCCTTTCGTGTTATGCGTACCGCGTTGTGTTGGATCAGCCTCGCAGCAGCTACGCTTCTCACTCTGGGGGCGGCGCTCTCACTGGGCAGCACCGACATCTCGTTTGCTACGACCTACCACGTGGTCGTCTATCGGGTGCTGGATGCGGTCGGCGGGGCATCCGCAGTCGCATTGCCCGATCCGATAGCGGAGCGCATCGTGTGGGATCTGCGCCTGCCTCGCGTGCTGCTGGCGCTGCTCGTAGGGGGTGGACTCAGCGTAGTCGGCGTTGCCATGCAGGCGCTGGTACGCAA
>CAZBTM010000309.1:2666-3285 GCA_964494425.1 uncultured Rhodothermales bacterium
GGGTGAAGACGACGTGGAAGTATTGGATCGGCAACAGCTCCAGCTCGCGGGCGTCGACCCAGGCGGCGCGCTGCGAGGCACGGCACTTGGGGCAGTGGCGGTTGCGGCAGGAGTTGTAGCTGATCTCCACATGGCCGCAGTGGTCGCATTCATCCACGTGACCGCCAAGCGCCGTGGTGCGGCAGGTCTCGATGGCGTGCAGGGCACGGCCTTGCTCGAAACTGGGATGGTATTTGGCGCGGTAGGCGTTGCCATGCAGGCGCTGGTACGCAATCCGCTCGCGGAGCCGTACATCTTGGGCATCTCCAGCGGGGCCTCGGCGGGGGCGTCGCTCTTCTACCTCGGACTGCTGCCGCCCGTGCTGGGACAGGCGCTCTCCATGCCGCTTGCGGCCTTTCTGGGCGGGCTGCTTGCTATTGGCATTGTCTACCTGGTGGCGTACACCGGCACGCGGCTGAGTGTGGCACGGCTGCTGCTGGCCGGAGTCGCCATGTCGGCGCTGATGGCGTCGGTCACGTCGTTCATCACGTTCTCCTCGCCAGATCCCGGTAAGCTGCGGGCGGTACTGTTCTGGCTGCTGGGCTCGCTCAGCGGCACGCAGTGGGGCGAACTCATCCCA
>CAZBTM010000310.1:0-781 GCA_964494425.1 uncultured Rhodothermales bacterium
CCATCATCCAGGTCAGGGGCATTCCCAGAAGCCCCACCAACAGGGCGAACAGAAAAGGTGGGAGGGCTGCCGTGCGCAGCGCATGCGGTGAGGACAGGCGAAATCGAGCGTTGGTCGAAAGCATGGTGTTTATCATGGCGTAGGTCGAGGTCAAGAGGAGTGCAGGCCGCGGCGTGCGGACAAAACGGGAGGGCGGAATGGATAAAAGCTTCGGGGAGCATGAGGCGGCTTTATTCATCGGGCACTTTCGCCAGCGGCATGGCAATGAGGTGCTCGACATCGGCACGTCGCTGGTAATAGGTGCTCAGGGCGCGTACCTCCTGGCGCTGCACGTCGAAGAGGGTGCGCTGCGCGTCGAGGACTTCGAGGTAGCCGAACTTGCCCTCGCGATAGCCCTGACGGATAGCCGTGAAGGCGGACCGAGCCGCCGGTAGCGTCTCCTTGCGGATTGTCTGAACCTCGCTGTAGGCCGCAGCCAATTGCCGATAGGATCGCGTGAGGGCTGTGTCGACGCGGACCCGGGCGTCCCGCTGTTCTTGAATCGTGCGCTGCAAGCGGTACCGGGCGCGCTGGGTGGCACCCTGATTGCGGTCGAAAAGCGGAAGGGGCAACGCGATGCCCGCGGCAAAGGCCTCCGTGCCCGGCCCGCCAAAGCGCTGCCAGCCCGCGGTGACTTCTGGCACGGGATACCGGCTCACCTTCTCCAATGAAAGCTGCGCATCGGCCTGCTGGATGTTGACTGCCTGACGCGCCACCCGTGGGTTGCGCGCGGCCAGCGGTC
>CAZBTM010000310.1:791-3258 GCA_964494425.1 uncultured Rhodothermales bacterium
TCGCACCGTTCTCAGCGGCGGAAGGGCACGCACTGGCCCGAAGGGTCCCGTGACGGCCTCGAAAGGCAGCGCCTCCGGGCGACCCCACGTGCCGGCGAGCGTCGCACGGGCAGCCTCCAGAGACTGCCGGGCGCGGCTGCGTTGGATGCGTGCCTCAGAGAGCGGCACCCGGGTGCGCGTCTGCTCCACAGGACTCACCTCTCCGGCCTCCACCTGTCGGCTCACTGTCTGGTAGACTTCCTCGGAGAGGCGGACAAGCTCCTCGGTCAGCCGCACGCGCTCCTGCGCGGCCAGGACACCGATAAAGGCCTTTGTGGCCTGCGTGGTCACGTCCAGCCGGGCGGCTTCGTAGTCCCAACCAGCCAGGTCACGCTCGGCCTCGGCCACGTCCCGCTGTTTCCAGGGCCGTCCCCACAGCTCAAGCGGAATCCCCAACCGCACCGACTGCTCGGCCCCTAAAAAACCACCCAGCGGCTCGCCAGTGGGCAGGTCCTCTGCTTCCGCAGAAAGCGTCGGATTGGGATAGAGTCCCGCTTGGAGGGCTTGGGCTTCGCGAGCGCGCACCTCCCAGGCAAATGATTGGAGGCGCGGATTTTCTTGTAGCGCCAGCGCGAGCGCATCCGGTAGGGCGAGCGTATCGCTGGACACCAGTGAGCGGCCCGCAGTCTCTGTTGTTGGGCGAAGGGCCTCTCGGTTTACGCCTTCAGATACTACGCCGTGAGCGGAATCATTATCAGGCAAACCATCATGAGGAGGCTGATAAGCAGTTGTGTCGCCACCCAGGGGCCGCGGCTCGGGCCAGGCCGTGTCATGTGTGGCTGTGCATCCGGCAAAAAAGCTCGCTACGAAGACAGCGGTCAAAAAAACAGATGAGGACGAGATATACCTCAGGTACATAGATAGCTCTCCAATCAAGTCGAAGGGGCGCAACAGACCCTCTGCAGAGAAGTGTCTATACCTGTGCGAATGTACCACACAGATATAGCTTACCCTCAGCATCGGAAATAGACAGAAGCCACCGAGACGGGTGGCCGATCAGAGAACGTCTATATTAGCAGCACGACGGTGCTGTGCGGATGACGAGAAGAGGGGGCAGGCTCGTCGGAAGAAAAGGCAGTATGCGTAGAACGAGCGGGAGGATTCAGGTCGACCGTGAGGACGGATTGAACTACGAAGCGCGCATCTGCGCCTCGTGTATCTACCTGTATGGCTTGGTGGCACGTGTCGCCTGCCCGCGACATCCAGATGGGGACGTCTGTGCAGGACGTACGATTGTCACTAACGTGCTGAACATTGGTGGGTTGAAGCTCACCCGATTCAAACGCATTTGCTTGCGTACGGTATTCACTCAGCGGGTTGTCGTGATGGGCAGACTGAACCGACTCAACGGCAACATGATTTTCTCCAATGCAGAGAACAATACCCTGAGCAAGATGGGGACTGAACGATGACATCACAGCCGCAAGTAGAAGCCACACAAGGGGCTTCAGGCGAGTCCGCATGTTCAGTAGTGATAGATGCATCTTAGATCACTTAGTTTGACTTTCTGCTGTTATATGTACCTTATGAGCGAGATACGGGTTTATTAAAAGCGAGTGTAATGATCAGGCCCGGCTGTCAATGCGTTGGGACTCGTCTTCCCACGCCACCTCCCACACGGTGCTGGGCTTGGGCGTGTCGCTCCGGCAGCTGTGCCGAAATACCGGTCCTGGCTGGGCCTGCACCTGCGCCCGGTGCGTGTGGCCCTGCATCTGTACCGCTACCTGCCACACCGACCCGTGCGGGTGCGCCACAATCTCCCCCGTACCGTCATCGAGCGCGGTGCAATCCAGGCGCTTCCGGAGCGCGACACACGCTGCCTGCACCGGACGCTTCTGCGTCACACGTCCGCGACAGTGCGGTAGGGCATAAACCGTCCGCTCCTGGTGCGCAGCAACCACCGTGGGCACAGCCTCCGCATCCAGCCAGCCGTAGTGCATGCCTGAGGGCAGCACCAGCGCCGTGGGCGCAAACCGGTGGCCGCCCAGGTGCGAGGTCTGCCATGCCCCCTCAGGATGCGCCTGCCGGGCGGCCTCGGCTACAGGACGCCCCCACTTGGCGCAGCACGCATCGCGGCGCCCGTTGGTGCAGGTGAGAACGAGCGGGGCCTCGGGGAGCATCGACGGGCCGCGCTGTAGCAGTTTGGGGACGTCGAGCGCAGCCACGTCGGCGTAGTCGGATACGTGGCGGGCGTGCACGACCGGATCGATTCCGGCGCGCACTACAAAGCAGCGGATGGTCCCGCGCCGATCCCACGTGGTAAGAGCGCGGCGAATCAGTTGAATGCGAAGATCGGGGACCTCCGCGTGCCACTGCTGCACCGCGTCTGCGATTTCGGAATACCACGCCGCCCCCTCCACCGCCTTACGCGCCCACGGCGACGGGTCTTCGATGAGCAGCCAGCAAGACGCCTCGGTAGCGGTGCCCG
>CAZBTM010000311.1:0-1704 GCA_964494425.1 uncultured Rhodothermales bacterium
TCCTTGAACGTCTGGCTCCGACGGTGCCGAACGCATTCGGCACGAGCGTCAAGGAGGCTCCGTATTCACCCCTCAGTCGCTCACGCGACAGCTCCCCTCTTCAGGGGAGCGGCTCGTGGGGGCGCGCTTCACACTGTTCGTCAGTAGCCAGAAACCAGGAGGGTCCCCAGACGCGGGCGGCGTCGGCATCATTCGCTCTCTTATGCCCGTATTCCCTCCTCTGATGAATCTCTCGTCGCGAGGCTCTGCCTCGTGGCGCATCCGTTCTGGGGCTCCGCCCCGTGGCTGTGCAGCCGCGAGCGGTTATCGCACCCGTATCCAGCCATTGCGTCCCACCAAAAGCCAAAAAAATCTCGCCATGCAAGTCCTCGCCCTGCCCACGATCAACGCACAGATGACGGAGCGCGACGGAGCGGTGCACATCCATGACCCCGTGCGCACAAAGTACGTCCGTTGCACGCCCGAGGAATGGGTGCGCCAGCACTGGATCCATTTTCTTCGCAATGCCCGAAACGTGCCGCTTGGGCTCATGGCCGTGGAGCAAGGCTTTACGTGGCAGGGGCGCACGCATCGCGCCGACCTGGTGGTGCATACGCGTAGCGGCGAGCCGCTGGTGCTGCTGGAGTGCAAAGCCCCATCGGTGCCGCTCACACAAGACGTGTTCGACCAAACGAGCCGATACAACCAGGTCTTGCAGGCGCCCTTCTGGATCGCTTCGAATGGCCACCTGCACTACGTCTGCCGCGTCGACCTGGAGGCGGGCGAGACCACCTTCTTAGACGAACTGCCCGCATACGACGAATTGTGCGCAAAGGCGTCTGCGGCGTAGCGCAGCGCTACACACTTCCGGTGCTGGCTTGTATATTAGCCTCTTGTAACTCGCTCGTTTGCCCGCATCACCTCCTGCTTATGTTTTCGGATGCCACTGCCCCTGCTCGCTCCGTTGCCTTACGCGCTGTTCGCGCCGCGGCTGCTCTGTGCCAGACCGTACAGGCGGATATTGACGACACCGTCGCCACGAAAGACGATCGCAGTCCCGTGACGGTCGCCGACTTTGGGAGCCAGGCGCTTATCTGCCACGCGCTACAGCAGGCGTTTCCGGATACGCCGGTCATTGCCGAAGAAGACAGCGCGATGCTGCAGACTGAGGAGCAAGCCCACATTCTGGAGCAAGTTGTGGCGCGCGTGCAGGCCCACGAACCGGCGGCCACGGCCGAATCCGTCTGCCGCTGGATCGACCACGGCAACGCCGACCGCTATCACGACCGCTTCTGGACGCTCGATCCCATCGACGGCACCAAGGGGTTCGTCCGCGGCGACCAGTACGCGATTGCGCTTGCCCTCGTCGAAAACGGCGTGCCTACGGTGGCGGCGCTCGCCTGCCCGAATCTGCCCGACAACCTCGACGATCCGACCTCGCACGGGCAGGTGTTTGTCGCTGTGCGTGATGAGGGCGCCATGCAGTTCCCGCTGTCTGACCCGGATGCGGAGGGCACACCCATCCACACCCGCGACACCGCCCAGGCCGAGGAAGCGCGCTTCTGCGATTCGTTTGTCTCCGCCCACAGCGCGCACGACAAAGCCGAGGAGGTCGGCGATATGCTTGGCATCAGCGCGCCGCCCATTCGCATGGACAGCCAGGCCAAGTACGCCATCGTAGCCCGTGGCGATGCCGACATCTACTTCCGCCTGCCTCGCCCCGGA
>CAZBTM010000311.1:1714-2829 GCA_964494425.1 uncultured Rhodothermales bacterium
CGGACGCCTCGTGGTGGAAGCCGCAGGCGGACGCGTCTCCGACATGCACGGCGAGCCGCTCGACTTTACGCACGCGCCCTTGCTCTCCGAAAACACGGGCGTGGTTGCCACCAGCGGCGCCATCCACGACCGCGTGATCCAGGCCCTCGCCGACTACGAGCGATAGGCCCTCGCATCCCTCTTACCTCAATTCAACTGCGCTATGAATCCCGATCTGATGCGCCGGGCCATCGCCCTGGCCGTTCAAAACGTAAAGTCCGAGCGCGGCGGCCCCTTTGCTGCGCTCATCACCCGCGACGACGAAATCATTGCCGCGGGCACCAATGTGGTCACGTCTACGGATGACCCTACGGCTCACGCCGAGGTGACCGCCATCCGGCGGGCCTGCGATAAACTGGGCACGTTCGACCTGTCGGGCTGCACGCTCTACACCTCGTGCGAGCCGTGCCCCATGTGCTTTGGCGCCGTCTACTGGGCGCGCCTCGACCGCGTGTACTACGCCGCCACCCATGCTGAGGCGGCCCAGGTGGGATTCGACGACTCGCACATCTACGACGAGCTCGACCGCGCCCCGGAGGAACGCTCCATTCCGATGCAGCGCGTCCTCAAAGACGAAAGCTGGGCCCCCTTCGAGACGTGGACCGAGTACGAGGATCGTATCGAGTACTGAGCGCTCACGAAGCACGGGCTTCGTACTATGAGTCCCATTCCATGCGGTCAATTTTACGGTGGACCCGGTCGGCCTGTTACAACCACAATCCATCCGGCAGCAGGTGCCGCCATCAGCACCACAACACCCGTCCCTGTGGAAGGCTATGAAGACCCCCAGAGCGATCACAACCACGAGGACGGGACTCACAGCCAGAGCTTCAGCACGCTGAGTAGACGAGGATCCCCCGGCGGTTCGGTCATGAGTTCGTGATATCTGTTTGCAAGATACAGCGCACGCAGATCTGTACAGGCATCGGGAGACGCGACGCATTCCCACTATTCCTGCACTCCGCACGCTTCAAAAAAGGATAGTGGATAGAAGGTTAGTGATTACTGAAGGCCTCATCCGCCGGTCATCCTGACGCCCGACGACGGTCGGGGGGAAGGATCTCAACGCTGACCTC
>CAZBTM010000311.1:2839-3229 GCA_964494425.1 uncultured Rhodothermales bacterium
TAGTATAATCGCGTGTGGGGCATGGTGCGAGAGGTGTCATCTCATGGAATATGGTTGTTGAACAAGACACGATGAGACGCCCTTCGTAACGCCCTGCGCTGCAAGTGCGCCCGGGATATCCGCTCCGCTCCTGATCCCGGGCTATGGAACAGTGCGATGCGCGTCAAATCCATAGCCGGGGATCGCTTGCATCCCCGGCTATCTGGAACAAGTCGCTAAACAGATACCCAACAGTCGTTGGGGGTCAGGATGACCTGCGGATGGCACCTTCACTAATAGCTACCCCTCTACCCACTACCAAAAAAGCATATTGTGACAATTAAGTTCATAAAATGTTCTAAACCAACCCTTTTAAAGTTTCCATTCTCTGGCTACCCTTTGATTGATCGT
>CAZBTM010000312.1:0-3219 GCA_964494425.1 uncultured Rhodothermales bacterium
GCCCGAACAGCGTGAGGGAATGGGGGATGTCAGGACCGTGCACTCTGCCACAAGGCGGCGATCAACAAAGGAGGAAGGAAACCTGCACATGCCGCTAATTAGATGCAACGCTGCGGGTCGGACGCAAGAGCGTCCTCTGCCATGGCACCGACGGAGGAACTTGTGCCGAACGCTATCGGCACCGTCGGTGCCAGATCCTGTGGTTCATCTCACAGTACCACATAAGCGGTGAGCCAGAATCCATCCCAACAGCAGTGAGCTACGCGCAGCAGCAAGAATTGCACACAGGCAAGGCAGCACATGAGTCAACGAGATACATCGTGGCGGGCAGCGAGCACGTACCGGCTGCGTGTACTCGGCGGCGGTGTAGTGGCGCTGCTTCTCTGTGTGGGCGTGGTGCGCTGGTGGCCTGCATCGGAGGCAACGCCCAACGCGCTGTACAGCGACAGAGCATCCGACCGCATCCAGCTCGAAGAGATTCAGCCAACCGACCACGACATACGCCGCCAGCCGCCGCCAGCCGCCGCCAGCCGCCGCCACCGGCTCCGCTGCCGCCGGTGGTGGTCCCCAACGATGTGGTTGTAAATGAAGAGATCGACTGGAGCGACACGACACTCGACATTGTGGAGCCGGGCGACGATGACGAGCGCCGCGATGGGCAGGCCGAAGAGGCCGTTGCGCGGGCCCAGCCCGCTACCACAGCGCGCCTCTTGCGTGCGCCGCAGCCCACCTACACCGAGGCCGCCCGCCGCAACGACGTACGGGCACGCATCGCCGTACAGGTGCAGGTGGATGCCCGGGGCGTCGTGCAGAATGCGACAATCCGCGCACGATGGCGCGTCGATGCCGACGGAAGTGAACAGCCCACAGCTACACTCGGCTACGGGCTGGACGAAGCCGCGCTGAATGCCGCGCGCCGCGCACGCTTCCGTCCGGCACGCGACGCGGGGCAGCCCGTGGCTACCGAAACAGTAATCACGTTCCGCTTTGGCCCGCGCTGAGCCGCCTGTGATGGATAAACACCTGGGTAGCGGTTCAGCGCTAAGTGATGGAAGGAAGATGGCAGTAGCCGGAGACTGGGAGCGCCGCCCGGCGCGGACGTCTCCGGCGAGACGGGCGTACGCGAACGGGGTAGCTTGTGCCGAATGCTTTCGGTACCGTTCGCCCCAGGAAAGATTATTATTGGGAAAGCCATCACAACACCTGCGTGAGTTGAGTCGCCCCACATCACGCAACCGGCGTCTCTTTCTCACTGCTGACCGGATCGTCGTCTACGGGCACATCCGTCCACGACACGTCTTCAACGTCGCGTCCCCAGAACCGGGGCGACTCGCGATCTTTGCGCGCAAGGCGATCTTCGGGCTCGCGGTCGGTGCGGGGCATCCCAAAGAAATCGTTTGAGGGGTGATGCCCATTGTATCCACGCCAAATGCGCACCAGGTTGGCGACAACCTGCAAGACAAAGTAGACAATAAGGGCGGTGATGATGTACTCCATTCGGGGACGTCACTTCGCATCGTAGACAACAGGTACACGTGTGCTACGGATGACGGACGTACGTTGTCCCTTCCGCATCAACAGTCGTAATATGACCCAGCAGGGCATCCAGGTCGTCCTGGTGTTCTACGAAGTCAAGATCGGCCGCGTTTACGATGAGCAGCGGACTCTTGGTGTAGTGGAAAAAGTAATGATTGTACGCTTCGTGCAGCGAGGCAATGTAGTCAGGATCCATGTCTTCCTCGTACGGACGCCCCCGCTTGGCAATGTTCTGCATGAGGCGCTCGGTTGAGGACTGCAGGTACACAATCAGGTCGGGGGTAGGCGTAGCGGGCTCCATGTGTTCGTAGAGCGTCTCGTAGAGCTGCAGCTCATCGCCCGAAAGGTTCTGATGCGCAAAGATGCGATCCTTGTCGAACGCGTAATCGCTGATGGTGAGGTGATGGAAGAGGTCGCGCATCCCCAGCTCCTTCTGCTGGCGAAAGCGGCTTGCCAGGAACGCAAGCTGCGTCTGAAAGGCCCAGCGGGCGCGGTCGTCGTAGAAGCGCTCCAGAAACGGATTGTCGTCAAACTGCTCCAGCACCAGGCGCCCGTCAAAGCGCCTGGCCATAAGCTTCGCTAAGGTCGTCTTTCCTGCTCCAATGACGCCTTCAATGACAATGTAGTTGAGGTCGGAGGGCAGGTCAGATACAGACACGAGCGAGACGGAGCGTTTACGCGGGGAATAGGGAACGGGCCAGCGGCTCCGAGCGCCGGTGGAGGGCGTGGGGATCGGAGCAGGTCTGGAGCAAGTTTTGAACGGTAGCGTCGAACGGGTCGGGCACCCACAAGTTCGGGGCCAGCTCCGCCCAGGGCATCAGCACAAACCGCCGCTCGTGCACGCGGGGATGCGGAAGCGTAAGACGCTCGGTGCGCGCTGTTTGCGTGCCCACCGTAAGCAGGTCAATGTCCAGCGGACGCGGGGCCCACCGCGGGGCCGATGCCGAGCGCATGGGCCGACAGCGCAGTGCGGATATGCGCCACGCCGTTCATGAACGCGGGCACCGCTTCTTGATCAGCATGCCGGTGGGCCTCGCTTTCATAAGCCGACGACACCCGCTCGACCGATACCCCGGCCTGCGCATCCAACCGAACCAACGCCCGGTCGATCTGGGCAAGGCGGTTGCCCAGGTTGGCACCTACGCCAAGATAAGCATCGGTCCACGCAGCGGGGGCAAGCATGAAAACTCGTACGTTTCTGAAAAGTAAGTACACGGCACATACGAATTCCTCTTCACGGAGTTGGAGCGGGGTCATTTAAAATGGCCCACGGGAGGCTCGCAGGCCCAAATCGCAGTGGGACATTCTGAACAACCACCCCGCCTTCAGCGCCGCTAAAGGCCGATCTGTCGTCGGCCTCGGGCTATTTTTGGAAAAACGCCCGCCGCAACCACCGTGCCATATCCTAATTTTTATGGATACGACGTGTAGGATCAAGAGTTAGCGGATGTCGTCGGACCCCCGGGGGAAATGCGCTACCGGAGGGTGACGACATCGGGCGCGCCCAATCATCGCCGAATCGCGGCTCATTTGCATCTAAGCGGGCTGAATTGCATATTCCAACAGGCCCTTTAATCGCACCTTTGAGGCATTGAAATGCGGCATGATCTACGCATCACAGCAAAACTAACCCACCTTTAATCGCACCTTTGAGGCATTGAAATCTATGTCGCGGCCTGCAAA
>CAZBTM010000313.1:0-474 GCA_964494425.1 uncultured Rhodothermales bacterium
CCCCGCCGATCGCGGCCACGAGCAGCGGAGGATCGGGGCGGGTCAGACACGCCAGGCCCAGGCAAAGGCCGGAGCGTTCTCCAGGGATATCCTGAAAGGGTTGAATCCCAGGAAGAAGCACCACCGGCAGAAGAACCGCAGCAAGGAAAAAAAGGAGTTGTCACCACAGAAGAAGAAATGGAGGGCTTCCGAATTGTCCGTGCTATCATGCGTGAAGTAGTTGATGCCAATCGCGTTATGCACCGCGATGTGAAGTCGTATTTTGGTGTACTGCTCGACGACAACAACCGCCAACCAATATGTCGGCTCCGCTTCAACTCATCACAGAAGTATATTGGCGTGTTCGACGCAGAGAAAAACGAAGAGAAACACCCAATTGACACATTAGATGAGATCTACAACTATGCAGAAGACCTGCGACGAACAGTCCAGTTTTATGAATAGCACAGGGGAGTTCTGTTTCTCACCGCACCC
>CAZBTM010000313.1:484-2243 GCA_964494425.1 uncultured Rhodothermales bacterium
AACGGGGTAACCTGGCCCGACCACTGTCGGCACCGTTCGCTTCAGAAACGGTTTTTTATCAAGGGAGCTATCACTTAGCGTCTATCCACTACCGAGTATAGATAGACGGGTGAAGAATGGAGCGCGCTATCTGCAGATTTCAATTACCTGCATTATGATTCGGGGGCAGGTGGTAGTACCTCACCGCACCCTTCGAAACTGCTTTCCAGCGCGCTGCTCCACCACGCCTTTGAATTCCAGTTGCAGCAAGTGGACTAATGCTTCAGAGGGGACAACACTTGCGCGGGCACACAGCGCATCGAGATGAATCGGCTCGTTGGTGAGAGCATCGTACAGTGATTGCTCGGTGGCGTTGAGATCGGGCATCGGCGCAGGCTCTGCTGAGGAGGCTGCATCGCCGGTATCTGCCGGCGGGGGAGGCAGCTCGGCCAAGAGATCATCCACACCGAGGACGAGCTTGGCGTGGCCGCGCTGGATGAGCCGGTTGGTGCCGACGGAGGCGCTCTTCCCAACGGGACCGGGCACCGCGAACACCTCGCGGTTCTGCTCCACCGCCAGTCGTGCCGTAATGAGCGCGCCGCCCTTTTCGTGCGATTCCACAACGAGCGTACCCAGCGTAAGTCCGCTCACAATGCGGTTGCGCTCAGGAAAATTGGACGCGTTGGGATCTTCGTCAAGCGTGTACTCAGAGAGCACGGCTCCCTGGTCGGTAACGCGCCGCGCCAGCCGCGTATGCTTCTGCGGGTAGATGCGTGCGAGCCCCGAGCCCAGCACGGCCAGCGTGCGTCCGCCCTGCTTGAGTGCTGTGCGATGCGCAGCGGCGTCGATGCCAAATGCCAGTCCGCTTACGATGGTGTAGCCGTGCTGAACAAGAGCCGCGGTCAGCTCGCGCGCTACGCCCTTACCGTAATCGGTGCATCGCCGTGTGCCCACCACGGCCAGGGCATGCGTGTCGGCAGGATGCAGGGCCCCGCGTATCCACAAGCAGGGGGGCGGATCGTAGGTATGACGCAGACGCTCAGGATAGTCGGCATCCCAGAGCGTGCAGAGGTGCACATCCATTTTATCAGCGCGAGCAAACTGCCGGTTGACGGCAGCGTGATCGTCGAACGTATGGATGGCCTCAGCGGTGCGAGGTCCGATGCCAGGCACTTGCGTGAGTACCGATTTTGAAGCGTGGAATACCGCGCTGGGTCGCTTGAGGTGTCCGATGAGTGTACGAGCGCGGCTCCAGCCTACGTTAGGCACCAACATGAGTGCAACAAGAGCCCGGCGCTCCGTGTCGGAGTCGACATCGGGGGCGGTGGGGTCGGCATCGAAGAGCGTCATGAAGAGGTGACCTCGGCCGCAGTGCGGCGCTTCTCGGTATCAACAGCGTCGAATAGGCGGCGTTTAAGAGGCTCCAGCCCGATCTGTGCGACGGCACTGATGGGCAGCAGCTCTATGTCGGGCGGAAAGTGTTCGGCGACCACATCAGGAAGCAGCGAGCGCTCTTCGGGCGGGAGCAGGTCGATCTTCGAGAGCGCCACAAAGCGCGGCTTATCAAGCTGAGCAGCGTCGTATTCGCGCAGTTCGTGTAGCAGCTGGTCGTACGTCGCCCCCAAATCGGTCTCAGTAATCGGGATGACGAAGAGCAGCACGGCGGTGCGCTCAATGTGGCGCAGGAACTGCAGCCCAAGTCCGCGTCCCTCATGCGCGTCTTCGATGATGCCCGGCAGATCCGCCATAACAAAGGAGGTGTATTCGTTCACGTAGACCA
>CAZBTM010000313.1:2311-3214 GCA_964494425.1 uncultured Rhodothermales bacterium
TGCCGGCGTTAGGAAAGCCCACCAGTCCCACATCGGCCAGCAGCTTAAGCTCCAGTGCAATCTCCTTCTCCTCGCCGTCTTCGCCCGGCTGGGCATGGCGGGGCGTTTGGTTGGTCGACGACTTAAAGAAGGTATTGCCCTTACCGCCGCGTCCGCCTTTGGCGATGCAGAGGCGATCGCCGGGCTCTACGACTTCGCCGATGATTGCGTCGGTGGCGTTGTTGCGGATGACCGTGCCCGGTGGCACGCGCAGCACGACATCCTCGCCATCCTTGCCCGTTTTGTTGTGACTGCCGCCGGGGTCGCCATCTCCGGCTTCGTGCAAGGTGTTATAGCGCAGATCCATGAGCGTGTAGAGGTGCGGGTCGGCCTCGATGTAGACCGAGCCCCCCGCACCGCCGTTACCGCCGGCCGGGCCGCCCTTGGGCACAAACTTCTCGCGCCGGAACGACACCAGGCCACGCCCGCCGTCGCCGCTGCGTACCGTAATGACTACGTGGTCAACAAATTTCATGGTAGGGGCCTTTCACACTCAAGAACATCGAACCGGCACCCGGTCTGCTGTACAGTAGACCGGCGCTCCGTGCAAACGTAACGTGGCAATGGCAACGCGGTGCCTGCCGGCACGTTGGGGCCGAAGGAGGAGCCAAAGGAACGTGACTGGGCAACGACGGGGGCGCTCAATAGTTTTCACGGGCGATTGACGGCGGGGCGCTGCATCCATGCCCCGTTTCCCCATAGCTTACGTGGCTGTGGGTTCGACGGATGCGATGCCGGGGAGCCCATCCGTATAGTTGTTTTGCTTCCCTTGGGTTTTTCTTTGACGATGGACACTGTAATTGTATACACCGATGGCGCGTGCAGCGGCAACCCGGGGCCGGGCGGATGGGGCGCTTTGCTGAT
>CAZBTM010000314.1:0-381 GCA_964494425.1 uncultured Rhodothermales bacterium
GCCTGGCCCACCGCCACGATGCCGATGCCATTCAGGGCTTTGTTGACATTGCCGAACGGCACGGCCTGGGCACGGCGCTGCTCTACGAGCATCCCGAAGCCGCCCTTAGCCAGGAGCGCCGCGTGAACGTGTGGGTCACCGACCAGAGTCCCGAGTGGTCGCTCGGCATGCGCATGCCGAACCTGGATCTGCCCTTGCTGCTGGCCCTGCAGATCCGCCACGACTGGAACTGCACGCTGCGCCTGGTGACCATCTGCTCTGACACTGACGAGATGCCGAACGCACGGCACTTCCACGAGCGCCTCTGCTTCGTCGGGCATTCCCACGTTCCCGGTCTTCACCCGATCGAAGCAGGCACGAGCACCTACCGTCACGGACAGC
>CAZBTM010000314.1:391-3211 GCA_964494425.1 uncultured Rhodothermales bacterium
GGCGGCGTCCTCGCTCTCCTGCGGGTTGCCGACGTCCGTGACGGGATGGACTGGATGATGCGCCATAACTATGGGTCAATGGTTCCGGAAATCCGCCCGCTGTGGCGGACGCGCGCCGTCGGCATCGCCCGCACTGCCGACCCCGAAGCCATGCGGCGTCTGGTGGAGACCACCGGTACGTCGTGCCTATTCGTGCGCGATTCGGGCCGCGAAAGCGCACTGGCGTAGCAGCGAGGGCGTCCAACACCGTGTGTACTGGCACTTGCAGCGCGCATCGGTTACGTTACTGATGCAATGCTCGCTTGTCTCGCCCGTCCCTACCTGTACGCATGGCGTTTGCTCCTCTCTCGTCTCCGCTTCGCACCATCGCCTGGATGCTTGGGCTGTGCAGCCTGGCTGCCGTTTCGATCGGCCTGGCTGGGCGTCCGGCCCAAGCCCAACAGGTTACCTCCTCGCAAGAGGCCGGCGCGGTAGCACGCCAGTACATCGGCCCCGATGCGTACGGTGCCCACGCCCAAAACTGGGGAGCGGCCCAGGACTCCAGCGGTGTGTTCTACGTGGCGAATACCGAGGGCATCCTCACGTACGACGGCACCGCCTGGCGCACCATTCCCACAGCCAACCGGAGCATTGCGCGCTCCGTGGCTGCTGACGACGAAGGGCGCATTTTTGTGGGGGCGCAGCGGGACTTCGGCTATATGGAGCGCAATGCGCAGGGGCAGTTGCGCTACGTCTCATTGCTCGACCATGTGCCGCCCGAGCACCGGTCGTTTACCGATGTTTGGCAGACGCAAGTGACCTCAGAAGGCGTCTACTTTCAGGCATTCCGCCGTCTCTTCCGGTGGGAGCCCCGCACACAGACGATGCAGTCGTGGGCCCCCGACACCCGTCTGCAGTACATCGATGTAGTGCGTGATACGCTGTACGCCCACGTCGAGGAACAGGGGCTCATGGCGATGCGCAACGACTCGCTCCACCTCGTGCTGGGGGGCGACGTGTTTGCCGATCGGCAGGTGCGCTTTGTGCTTCCCCACGGCAACAGCGGGCTTCTGGTAGGCACGCAGTCGGGCCTGTTTGTGCGTGACGGAGATCGCTTTGCGCGCTTTGAAACGGCGTTCGATGCGCCTCTGCGCAATACGCTGGTGTTTACAGCTATTCGGGGGCCAGACGAATCCGTCGTTATCTGCACGTTAGACCGGGGTGTCTTTCTGTTAAACCCCGACGGCTCCATCCGCCAGCATGTTGATACGCGAGAGCAGCCTGCTCTCAATCTGTATACCGACCGCGAAGGCGGGTTGTGGGCGATCCTCGATGGCGGTCTGATCCGATACGACGTGCGCGCTCCATACACAACGTACCCTGACACGCTGGGGATTGCGGGCGATGTGGGCGACATCGTGCGGCACCGCGACACGCTTTTTCTATCCACGGATCGCGATGTGGTCCGCATGCAGCCATCAACGGATGCAGCGCCGACGTTTGACCTCGTTGCGTCTTACATGCAGAGCTGGTCGCTGCTGTCTGTGGAAAACGACCTACTCATAGGCAGCAGTGCGGGGGTGGATGTGCGCGGTCCCAATGGGCAGATCGAGCGTCTCTTTGATGCCGATCACGTCTACAGCCTGCACCGCTCGGCCGTCGATTCTTCGCGCGTCTATGCCGCGACCGGACGCGGTGTGCGCCCGCTGACGTATGAGGCCAAGGCCGCACCGGCCCGCGCGCGCTGGACGGTGGAGCCGTACGTCCCCGACCTGAACACCGAAGCCCGCATCGTGGCCGAGGCCGACGATGGCACGCTTTGGGTCGGCTTCAGAAAGATGCGCAGGGCCGCACCTGGGGCCGCACGGGTACAGGGCCCGGCCGCTGGGTGCAGACGGACAGCACCTGGTCGTGGGCGCCTGGCGTGCTGCATCGGCTCCAGGGCCGCGCATCCAATACCATTCTGACGGAGGACCGCGGATCGGTGCTCTGGCTTGGCATGGAAGACGGGCTGGTGCGCTTTACACCGGATCATCCGGCACCGCCTGCGCCGCCGCCCGTGCGCATCCACGAGGCGACGCTGCTGGCGTCCGATTCGTTGCTAACCACCAGACGTGCACCCGCGGTAGATTTTGCCGACAACGGATTGCGCATTGCGTATGGAACGCCCTCGCTGGCCGATCTGGAGGCGGTGGCGTACCAGCATCGTCTCATTGGGCGCGAGGCGGACTGGTCGGACTGGACGGCCCGCACCACGCGCGAGATGCCGAATCTGTCTCCGGGCGACTACACGTTTGCCGTGCGCGCTCGGACTGCGTACGGCGACACCACGCAAGCTGCGCACTATGCCTTCACGGTGCGTCCGCCGTGGTATCGGACGTGGTGGGCCTATGTGCTGTACGCGCTCATGGGCGGGGGGCTCGTGGCGGGGGCCGTGCAGCTGCGCACGCGCCACCTGCGTCGGCGGCAGCAAGCGCTAAAGCGCATCATCGATGCGCGCACCGAAGCCATCCAGGAGAAGAATGCCCAGCTTGCCACACAGGCCGAGCAGCTCAAAGAGCTCGACCAGGCCAAGAGCCGCCTTTTCGCCAACGTAAGCCACGAGTTTCGGACGCCGCTCACCGTGGCGCTGGGCCTGCTCGAAGAGTGGACCGAGTCCGAAACCGCCGATCTTGCAGATGCGCTGCAGGCCGACTTAGAGCAGGTGCTGCTGCAGAACCGCCGCGTACTGCGCCTGGTGAACCAGCTCCTCGACATCGCCCGGCTGGAGTCGCAGTCGCTGACGTTGCGCGTGCAGTCGGTGGCGCTTGCACCATTTCTGGAGCGCGTGGCCGCTGCGTT
>CAZBTM010000315.1:0-3206 GCA_964494425.1 uncultured Rhodothermales bacterium
CGTGTTGGTGGGACGTGTCCATACTCCGCGCGCTACGTATTCAAGGTTGACCTGGTGACAGATGCCGCTGGCGGGCGGCACGACCGAGAAGTTTTCGAAGGCCTCGCTGCCCCAGCGCAGAAACTCATAGCGCTCGCGGTTGCGCTTGAACTCGATCTCGGAGTTGAGCTTGATCGCTTCGGTGGTACCGAAGTGATCGACCTGCACCGAGTGGTCGATGATGAGATGCACGGGCACCTGCGGATTGATCTCGTTCGGGTCGCCGCCCAAGCGGTCCATCGCCGAGCGCAGCGCCGCCAGGTCAACGACAGCGGGCACGCCGGTAAAGTCCTGAAGCAGCACGCGCGAAGGCACAAACGGAATCTCTTCCTCGGCAGGCGCACTCGGGTCATACTGCGCGAAGCGGCGCACATTGTCTTCGGTAATGAGTGTGCCATCGCACTCGCGGAGCATGGCCTCCAACAAGACGCGAATAGACACCGGCAGATGATCGAGCTTGTACCCTTCGTCTTCAAGAGCACTCAGGCGGTAGAGATACGCCTCGCCCGAGCCCGTATCAAACGTGTCGCGGGCATCGAACGGGTCGTCGTTTAATTGAAAGTTAGGCATAGGACGTGGAGGGATGGTACAGGGGTCGGTCAGATCGCATTGGGATTATGTTTCTACGTTGTCGTAACATTTAGTTTCTGGGGATACAGGGGTTTGCGTGCTTTTCGCGGAGGAATATCGCAGAAATCCCCACCTGCTATGCCTCCTCCAATACGCTGTTCGTAGCCGCAATCTGTTATGCCGCTTTCATCGCCTGTCGCAGCGCGCGGGTCAGCTGCTCGGGCTCGTCCGTGCCCACGCGAATCCTCCCTTCGGCGCCCAAGTCAATCTCGACCGCCGAGCGCCCCGACACGTTGTAGAGCCACCCGGAAGGCGTGTAGCGAATACCCCAGCCGTACCAAATAGGGTTGCGGACCTCCTCTACGCTGCGAATTTTTTCGAGCGCGAATGTGCGAGTCCAGAATCCCGGACCGAAGTAGAACCGAAATTTCTGATCGGTGACTTCTGTTGTAAGGCTTGCGAACAGTGCGGTAATCCCTCCAAACCCGCCCATCAGAGCAAGGCTTAGCGCACCGAGTGTGCCGTCTTCGGCCATGGCGCTGCTATACGTGATGAGGAGTCCAGCAAGTCCCGCAGTAGCTGTTACGTAGCCCGGCTGGGTGTGGCGATAGTGTACAGCATCCGGCGTATCCGTGCTCATAGCTGTTGGCAATCTGTTAGGGTTCATAAGACATGTCGTGTGCTTACTTGACATGGCGTAACAGGAGTGAACAGGTAGAAGAGGGCGTTTAGCGCCTTCTGTACCTGTCTGCTGTCGTCATGCTATTGTGTCTGCTCCCGTATCCACCCGGACACACGCTCCAGCGCTTCTGGTGCCATGGTCGTTTCAATCTGAGAATACTCGCTGAATGCGCCTGTATCAGCAGGCTGGAACAGGTGGTTGAGTCCGTCGAGCACTTCGACCGTGGCATTGGGACTTGAACTCTCCTCTAAGGCATTACGCATAATCTCGGCGTTTTGCTCAGGTGGAACCTGCAAGTCCTTTGAGCCAAACAGCGCAATCACCGGAATGTCGAGCTGCGTGAGCATCGGCTGTGGATCGTACGTCAGGAAGAACGTAAACCACGGTGTAGTGAGCCGCTCAATCTGCGTCTCGCGCTGCGCTTCGGGCACGCCCTGCGCATCAAATAACGTTCGTAGCGTATCGGCAACAGTCGCAGAATCAGACGCACTCTGCACCGCGTTGAGCATGCGCTGCTGTGTCGTGCGCATCGAGTCGACCGCCGATGCCGAAGCGCCCTGTGCCTCGGCCATGAGCGCCGTCTGCTCAACAAGAATGTCGCGTCCCGATACAGCAGGCCCCGCCATCATCACGAGGAATGCAAGCGGCTCGTGCTGCGTGTGCACCATGGGTCCCACCAGGCCACCTTCGCTGAGCCCGATCAGGCCCACGCGCTCGGCCTCCACGCGCGAATGCGCCTTCAGAAACCGCGCCGCAGAAGCCGC
Source organism: uncultured Rhodothermales bacterium (assembly GCA_964494425.1). Lineage (GTDB taxonomy): Bacteria > Bacteroidota > Rhodothermia > Rhodothermales > Salinibacteraceae > Longimonas. The sequence continues at coordinate 2,056 of CAZBTM010000315.1, forward strand.
ATCACGCGCATACGCTTCGGTGGTAGATGCCGGAAACGACGGCCCCTCCGATTCGCCTACCCCGCGCTCATCGTAGCGCAATACCGCAATGCCCTGCCGCGTCAGGTGATCAGCCAGCACATGAAACAGCCGGTGGCCCATTAGCTCAGAGTTGCGGTCTTGCGGCCCCGAGCCGCTCACGAGCACGACCGCCGGATGCGGCCCCTCGCCTTCTGGATAGGTGAGCGTGCCCGCCAGCGTGATACCATCGTCGGCATTCGGAAAGCGCACCTCTTCCTCCGCATACGGATACGGCGGTTCGGGATGCTGCGGACGCGCTGGAGCCTCTGCTTCGTCTTCGTCTGTGGGCGCGAGCGTGAGCGGAAACGACTGCCCCGATTGCGTCCACGAGCCCTCAATAGTCTCCGCATCCGTCATCGTGCCCACATACTGTCCGTTGATTGCAGGCACGTCAAACATGAGACTATCACCCTGTACATGCACGTCCGGTACAGCAATGCCTGTAACACCCTGATCCGGGCTATCCATGGTAGCAAAGAGGCTATCGTCCTCCTGTTCGATATGGAATACCACCCGAAGTTCGGTGCCCCCCGCCTCCAGCTGGCCCTGCCATGAGCCAACAACGGCATTGGACGATTGAGCATGCGCAGGCAACGTCCACGGCATGAGTGTAGCAAGTGCCAGAACAATTATAAGTCGTTGTGCAATTTGCATGGGTTGGGTTGGTTTTTGGGATGCAATGTGTAGATGCACGATGCACAGCCATTCACGGACCCGACCATCCATCTTCCGGTCGGATGTGGTATCCTATAACGCGCCACTCTCCCTCTTCTCGCGTAAGCTTTATCGTTTCGATCACCATCTTTCCATAGTCGGCCCGATACTGAATTGCCACGTACTCCTCAGGCGCCTGTCCGGATAGCTCGCTCATCTGCGGCTGCTCCGGCGGCGAATCGGTGTAGCGAGCGGCAATGAGCGTGCGTCCGTTGAACGATCCGAGGTTAAGCTGACGCTGCCCCTGCTCAACGATCTGCGCCCACTGCTCCGCTGTGATCTGGGTCTTGAAGAAACCAGCTGCTTCTGACCATGACGCCTCGTAGTTCTTGGCATCGACCAGCGCAAGCCATTCGGCAGCGGCCTCTTGTGCTTCT
>CAZBTM010000316.1:0-3202 GCA_964494425.1 uncultured Rhodothermales bacterium
TCGTCACCTGCACCGTGCCGCCCTCTGGGCCCACGGCCTGACTGGTTCCGCCGCTCAGCAGATCCGCTGTCTGCCCCAGCAATGCGCCGCTGGTTGTGGTGCGTGTGGCATCGCCTTCGAGCGTGCCAATGCTCCGTCCGGCAGCGTCGTAGGCCATACGGAGAGCATTTTCGTCAGGGGCCTCTTCATCAAAACGCCAGTAGCTGGCCAGGCCGGGCGCGGGCGCATCGATCGTCTGGTGCATCCCTATGCGAATCTCCTCTGGTGAGCGTGCAGTGTCCCACAGCCGCACCTCATCGATCTGTCCGGCAAAGAAGTCGCTTGGCGTGTTCGTGTCCCACTCCTGCCCGATCGAGAACCGCCCGCCGCTCACCGGGCGAACGCTCGTGGTAAAGGTGGCCTGCTCGGTGCCGTTTACGTAGAGGGTGCCGCTATCATCGGCCTCGATTACGACGGCTACGTGGTGCCACTGGTCGGGCGCAAATGTGTCGCTGCTGGACTGAAAGGTGATGTCGGGGTCGTAGTACTGAAACTGCCCGCTGTTGTAGAAGAGGATGTTCTTGTTGTCCTCAACGGCCCCGTTAAACGCAAGCACGGCAGGCCGGTCGGTGTTGCTGTCGAGCCGTACCCAGGCCTCCATGGTGAAGGCCTCGGCCTCGGCCACCACCTCCGATGCGGTGTCGGCAGCAACGTAGTCGCCGTCGCCGTCCAGCGTCAGCGCCTGCCCACTGCCGTAGGGGGCCGGCAGCGACACCCACTCGGCGGCACTGCGCTCCGGGTCGGTCAGGTCGCTGATGCCTGCTGGAACGGTGTATCCGCTCTGCAGGGTGGCCGTGGCCGGAAGCGTCTCTTCGGTTCCGCTCGGGCGCTCAACCTCCATCGTGAGTTGGGCTTCGCCGTCGCCGGGGACGGAACCAACCGTCCAAGTGCCGCCGCTGACTGTGCCCCTCCCGCTGGCCTTTGTGAGCGTTGAGCCCGACGGGGGGCCCAGATCCACCGCAACGCCCGTGGGGGCGGCATTGCCCCGGTTCGCGAGACGAAACGTGAGGCTCGTGGGGGCGTCGCCCGACACCGCCGTCGGCGTGGCCGTGAGACGCAGGTCGACGGCGTCGATGGCCGCTTCGTAGGCCCCGAGCGTCACGATCGCAGTCCCATCGCCATCGCCGTCCTGGATGCGAGCGTCACCACGGAGATCGGTGGTCACCGCCTCGGCGGCCCCACCGGGCTCGAACTGGACATTGGTCCCCGCATCGACCGCCGGGAATCCCGCACGCACCTGTAGCCCGTCGTCGGCGGTGCCAAAGACGCCATCGGGCCCGGCAGGAGCACTCGCATCCACAAAAAGCGGATTCACGTCGAGGTTATTCCCGTCGTCAGTGGTCGAGGAGCCGTTATTCTCGCTGATACCGTCGAGCCCCGCCTCGATCAGCGTATGCTCGAAGGTCGGCGTGGCAGCAACGTTGTAAAGCTCGCCACCGCTGCCGGCGGTGTTGCCCCACAAGATCGTATTTATGATCTGCGGGCTGCTTGTGCCGGGGCGGAAGCCGGCAGTGGCGTCGAAGTCACGGCCGTCGCTGTAGATCGCACCGCCCTCACCCGAGGTGTTGCCCGTGAAGGTAGAACCTATGATTTGCGGGCTGCTTGTGCCACCGCGGCCCGAGTTGAGGATTGCCCCACCTTTATCTGTGGCGGTGTTCCCGAAGAAGATCGAGCTCACGATCTGCGGCTTGCATGTCCCGATATAGCTCTCGTTGTACATCGCGCCGCCGTTTTCCGCGGTATTCTCGATAAATATGGAACGAATGATCTGCGGATTGCTGACCCCACCATCGACCCCAACGTTAAAAAAGACGCCGCCAGTGAAGTTAGCAGCATTGTTAAAAAAAGTGGTACCTATAATCTTTGGGCTGCTTGTGCCACCGCCATCAGCATCGTTATAGATTGCGGCACCAGTATCGGCAGTATTGTTGATGAAGGTGGAGTTTATGATGTGCGGACTGCTCTCCCCACCACTGCCCCAATTATAGATCGCAGCAGCGCTTCCGGCGCTGTTTTCAATGAACGTGACAGCAGTGAGGGTGGGGCTGCACACGTTTGAGCTCCCGACTCCGTCGCAGAAGAGCCCTCCCCCTGAGAAGTTTCCACCGTTCCCATCGGCATTGCCCTTGGTGACGGTCACTCCATCCAACACCGTATCCGTAGTTATATTCGGGGCCACGTCTGCGCCGATGCCATTCCCTCCATCGAAAACGAGCACGTGATAGCTATTGCTCGCGAGCGTGCCGTCGCCATCAATGTCGCCGCTGAGAATGGTCTCATTGGCGTCCGGGTCGCGCTCCTCCCGCGCCGACTCGCCTCCGGCAAACCCACCGTAGATCGCCAGGCCATCCTGGTTGCCCGTCACGGTAAAGCTGGCAGTGCGGTCGTCGTTGGTGACTCCGGTGCCTTCGTCGGGGTAGTAGGTGCCCGCCGCCACCCAGATCTCGTCTGTGCCGGTGGCGTTCGCCAAAGCGTCTTGCAGGTTGGTGTAAGCGTCGGTCCACGAAGAGCCATCATCGTTGCCTGGGGCCTCAGCATCCACGTAGATGGTTTCGCCCGACTGCGCCTGTGCGGCGGGCGGACCGATGAGCAGCGCGCAGAGCACCGCTCCCATGAGCACGCAGGCGTGCGTGAGGGCTGGACGCGGAAGACGAGCGGGCAGCCGGAAGAAACGAAACAGGTTGTGGGAGAGCAGATCGGTACGCATAACAGTTCAGGGGGTAGATCACATGTTCAGTCAAAGCGCTCCGCCGAGCGGGACGGATGCGGTTTCATGCTATCCAATCGGCCCGTTTATTGCGTTATCTGAGCGTGTCAATCTGTTGCGTGAGCGTGTCAGAGGGCGGATTCATCGCTGTGATGTAGACCACCAGGGTCCCACTACGCGTCCTGCGACACGGACGACATAATTGCCGAGGGCGGCGTGCCAAAGTGGTCTTGAAACCGGCTGCTGAAGTGCGATACCGTTTTGAATCCCACCCCATACGCCACCTCGCTCACGGTGCCCTCGCCCTGCGCCAGTAGCTCGTGCGCTTTGGTCAGCCGCACCTGCCAGATCAGGGCGCTGGGCGAGTGCTCGGTGACAGCGCGCAGCCGGCGGTAGAGCGTCGACCGGCTCATCGGCAGCGCATCCGCAATGTCTTGTACGCTCAGGTCGGGGTCG